>NZ_BPRL01000024.1:0-7574 GCF_045862635.1 Kitasatospora sp. NE20-6 | reverse complement strand
CGCCCCCCCCGCCCCCCCGCCCCCGCCCCCCGCCCCCCCCCCCCCGCCCCCCCCCCCCCCCCCCCCCCCCCCGGGGGGCGGGGCCGCGGCCGCGCGTCGGCGGGGCTGCGGGGCTGCGGGGCGTCGGGGCGGGGCAGGGCTGCGGGGCGGGGATCCTGTGCGGTGCCGGGTGCGGCTCAGCCCGTGTAGTCGGCGAGGTACCGCCTGACCTTCGCCGCGTGCGCCGCCACCCGCGCGGGCACCCCGCCCTCCTCCGCGACCGTCTTGTCGCTCGTCCGGTACCCGGCCGCGAGCAGGCCCGGCAGGTCGTCGTGCAGACCGCGCGCCTTCATCCGCTGGGCCAGCCAGCAGACGTACGACCCCATCGACACGATGGCGTCGGCGGGCTGCCGGTAGTCCGCCCGGCCGTCGCCGTCGCCGTCCTGGGCCCAGGCCCGGAACACCGACGGCGTCCACATCGCGACGCCGTACTCGTCGGTCTCCGGGCGGGCCGCCGCCGTGTCGAAGCCGCTCTCCGCCTTGACCATCGCGGCGAGCAGCGCCGGGGTCACCTCCGGTTCGGGGCAGCGGCGGGCCGCCCGGTCGATCGGCCCGCGCAGCGCGGCCGGCACGTCCGCCCCGGGCGGCAGCGCCCCCGGCAGCAGGTCCGCCGCCGCCGTGGCCGCGGCCGGGCGTCCGGTCACGGCGGTACCGGCAGTACCGGCAGTACCGGCGGGCCCTGCCGTACCGGCCGGGAGCACCGCGACGGCCGCCACGGCCGCCACGCCCGCGAGCGCAAGGCCCGCGACCCACGCCGCCCGGCGGGTCGGCCACGGGCGCGCCGGGCGGCGCGGGCCCTCGGCCGCGTCGGCCCGGGCAGCGGCCGGAGGCAGCCGTGCGGCGAGCTCCCCGGCGTCCGCGGGACGGTCCGTCCGGACCGGCGCGAGGCAGGCGGCGATCGCCGGACGCCAGGGCCCCGGCACGCGGGCGTCCAGCCGCAGCGGCTCGCGGCCGCGGGCGTACGCCTGCGCGGCGAGCGCCCGGGCCCGGGCCGTGGCCCCCGGGAAGGGGTGCAGCCCGGCCGCCAGCACCTGGTGCGCCAGCACGCCGAACGCCCACACGTCGGACGCCGGGCGCAGCGCCACCCCGCGGGCGCCGGTCCGCTCGGACCACCACTCCGGCGGCACGTGGTCCGGCGTGCCGAACGGCGCCGCGTACGCGTGCGTGCCCTCCAGCTCGGCGGTGAGCCCGAAGTCCGCGAGGCGCGCGCCGCCGTCGGCCATCAGCAGCACGTTGGCGGGCTTGAGGTCGCCGTGCACCCAGCCGTGCGCGTGCATGTGGGCGAGGCCCTCGCACACCTCGGCGAGCAGGCGTCCGGCCACGGCAGGCGGCAGCGGCGTCCCGTCCGCGAGCAGGTCCGCGAGGCTGCGGTCGGCGCGCTCCATGACGAGCACCACGGCGCCGTCCAGCCCCGGCAGCTCCGGGTCGCGGACGGTGGCGGTGGCGAGGGTGCGGATCAGCCGCGGGTGCTCCAGCCGACGGCCGGCCTCCGCCTCCCTGAGGGCGGGCGCGGCGGCGGCAGGACGCAGCCCGCCCGGACGCGCCGCGGCGGGCAGGAACTTCGCGGCCGCGGGGGCGCCGTCCGCCAGCCGCTCGGCCGCGTGGACGGCGCCCCAGGCCCCGGCCCCGATCCGGTCGGTGATCCGGTAGCCCGCCACGCGGTAGCCGTAGGGCACCTCCGGGCCCGCGCCGGGCAGGGCGTCGTCGCTCACCGGGCGCTCAGGACCGGGGGCGGCGCGGGGGCAGCAGGGCGAGGTGCTCCTCGCGGACCAGGTCGAAGCGGAGCGCGAGCCCGACGAGCTCCTCGCGCTTGCGCAGACCGCCGTCGCCCGGGACCAGCCGCAGCTTGGACTCCGCCAGGTAGTCGATGTGGTAGTTCACGGCGGACCGGGTGACGTCCCGGCAGGCCGGGTCCGCGCGCAGCCGTTCGACGACGTCGCCGACCCCGGGCACCGCCGCCGCGGTGGTGCCGCGCAGCCGGGGCTCGCAGAGCGCCACCAGCACGAGGAAGTACTTCGCGGTGGCGTCCAGCGCGAACGGACTGACGGTGCAGTCGCCCGGCGCCCGCTGCCGGACGGGGTCGAGATAGGCGTGCTGCGGGGCGAAGACCTTGAAGCGGCAGCCTCCCCCGAGCGAGGGCAGGACCACCCGCGAGAACTCGAACGGCACGGGGGCACCCAGCCGCCCGGGCGCCACCTTCAGGTGCTCGCCGGCGCCTTCCAGGTTCTCCACCACGTACGTCGCCGAGCGGCTGAAGTTGGAGAGCCGCCAGTGGTCCTCGGCGGCCGTCACCTCGCCCGCGCGGCGCGAGACGCCCTGGTCGGGCAGCGGGATGGCGACCGGGCACGCGGGGGCGCCGCGGCCGAACTCCGCGGCGTCGCCGGGGCCCATGCGCAGCAGCGCGGGCGCGCCCGGTGCGGCCCCCGGCCCGTCCGGCAGTTGCACGATCACGGTGTCCATACGCCCCCTCGACGGCCGGCTCGCCCGGCTCCGCGGCGCCGCCCCGGCGCGCCCGGGGACGCCCGTGGAAGCCCACGATCCGGTCACCCAGTGTGCCAGAAAACACACGCTGCGTGTGCGATGTTTCCGCCGCGGGCCCGGTCACCGGGCGGCCGGACGGACGGGGCGTGCGGGCGGGTCAGGGCGCCGCGGGCGGCAGGTGCACCGTCATGATCAGGTCGCAGGGCCCGTCGCCCGCGCCGCGGTAGGCGTGCCCGACGTCGGCGCCGAAGGTGGCGCTCGCGCCGGCGGCCAGCGGGTGCCCGGCGCCGCCGACCTCCAGGACCATCCGCCCGGCGGTCACGGTCAGCGTCTCGGTGACGCCCGCCGGGTGCGGGTGGCTCTCGTACGCCTCGCCGGGGTGCAGCCGCCAGTGCCACAGCTCGACCTGGGCCGGCCCGGGGGTGGTGAGGACGAGCCGCGCCCAGCCGCCGTGCTCCCCCCTCCACAGCGGGGCGGCAGCGGCGCCGTCGACGATCTGCACCCTGCCCTGCCGGGGTTCGTCGACCAGGTCCGAGACCGCGAGGCCGAGGGCGTCCGCGAGCCGCACCAGGGTGCCCAGGTTGGGGTTGCCCTGGGCGTTCTCCAGAGCCACCAGCGCGCCCTTGCTGACCTGGGCGCGCACGCCCAGCTGCTCCAGCGACAGGCCTGCCCGCGCACGGGCGGCCCGTACGTTGCGCGCCACCGTCCGCAGCGTCAGCGACACCTCGGCCACCGGACCACCCCTTGCCGTCGGCCTCGTCCTCGGTCGCCCCAATGTACCCTCCGGTCGGAGCAGTGCACCCCTTCGGTCATTCGAATGTAGACTCAGGTCGGTCCGATGAACCGAAAGGGGCCACCCGTGCTCGCCGTGCTCCTGGCCCTGGGCAGTTCCCTCGCCTACGGGTGCTCCGACTTCCTCGGCGGCCTCGGCGCCCGGCGCGCCCACGTGCTGCGCACGGTGATGATCGCCGCACCCGTCAGCCTCGCGGTCGAACTCGTGCTGTGGCCCGTCCTCGGCGCCACGTGGAGCGCCTCCGCCCTCGGCTGGGGCGCCGCCTCCGGCCTCGCCTCCGCCGCCGCGTTCGCCCTGCTCTACCGCACCCTGGCGATCGGCCCGATGAGCGTGCTCTCGCCGGTGAGCGCGGTGGTCTCCGCCGCGCTGCCGGTCGGCGTCGGTCTCGCCCAGGGCGAGCACCTGGGTGCCGCGGCCGTCGCCGGGATCGCCCTCGCCCTGGTCGCCGTCGTGCTGGTCGCCGGCCCCGGCGACGACCGGGACACCCGGACCGGCCGCCCGCCCGCACGCCCCGGGCGCAGCGCGCTGCTGCTCGCCGTCGCCGCGGGAACGGCCATCGCCCTGCAGCTCGTCTGTCTCGACCGGGCCCCCGCCGACAGCGGTCTGGCCCCGCTCGTCACCGGCCGCGCCGTCTCCTCCGTCGTGACCGTCGCGGCGGCCCTCGCCCTGCACCGGCGGCTGGGCCCGGAACGGCCCTCGCTGCCGATCGCCGCCGGTGCGGGCGCCCTGGACTCCCTCGCCAACCTCGCCTTCCTGCTGGCGGTCCGCAGCGGCGACCTCGCCGTCGTCGCAGTCATCACCGCCCTCTACCCGGCCGGCACCGTGCTGCTCGCCCGTACCGTGCTCGCCGAACGGCTCGGCCGCACCCAGCTGGTCGGCCTCGGGACGGCCGCCGCCTCCGTCTGCCTGCTCGCCCTCGGCTGAGCCACCGCCCGCCCCCGCCCCCGCCGCACCGCGCACGACCGCACACCGCGGCCCCGCGCCGGAACCACGACGGTCCGGCCCGCCGGGTGGCGGGCCGGACCGGACGGACGGGCGGGTGCCCGACCGGAGTCAGAAGGCCAGGATCCGGCCGATCGCGAAACCTGCGCAGGCGACCACCAGCAGGCCGATGAGCAGCAGCGGGATCCAGCCGGGCCAGGCGTTGTGCAGCTCGACCCGCTCGGGCGTCGAGATGGCGTGACAGGTGGACGCCTCGCACTCCGGGGTCTCGGTGGGACGGATCCCGGGCACCGGGAACGGGGACGAGAGGGGAATGGACGCGATCGACATGACGGCCTCCACGGGCCGGGTGAGGTGACCTCTCCACTCTCCCGCGGGCGGGGCGGCGGGGTGACCTGCATCGTTCGCGCACCGGCTCGGACACCCCGGCCGCGATCCCCGCCCGCAGTCCCCGCCCTCGGTCCGCGGCCGCGCGCCACGGCCCTCACCCGGGTGCCCGCCACCCCGCCGCCCGGCCTCCGGCCCGGTCAGCTCTCGGCCGGGTAGCTCCGGATGACCTTGCCCTTGAGGTCCGCGGCGAGATAGCCGCTGCCGTACTCGTCGCCGATGTAGATCGACAGGCTCTTCACGTCGTCGGAGAAGAACGTGGGGTCGATCGAGACGTAGCGGGTCGTGGGCTTCGGCACGTTGAGGGTCTCCTCGCCCTTCTTGATCAGGCCGGGGACGAGATCCCAGTTGTAGACGGTCAGGTCGACGGGCTTCTCGTCGCCGATCTGCGTGCTGCCGCGGCGCTTGGTGGCGGCGCCGTTGCGGTAGTCGACGTAGTCGTACTGCTTGGACCCGGGCGCCTTCGGCACCTCGGCGATCGCGTAGGTGGGGTAGACCACCAGGCTGTAGACCTGGGTGGTGCCGGCCGTCTGCTTGATCGCGTCGACCACGGCCCGCAGGCCCGCCGGGGTGTGGAGGTTCTTGGCGTCCGCGGGCGGCGCGGCCGTCCGCGAGGCGCCGGCCTTCGAGGTCGCCGCGGCCGGCGACGCCCCGCCGGACGCCGTACCTCCGGAGCCCGTACCGCCGCCGGTGGCACTGCCGGGCGAGGAGGTGGAGAGGCCCTGGCTGCCGCTCTTGTTCGAGGCGTTGCCGTCGGGCCGGAGCGACCAGGCCAGGCCGCCGGCGAGGACCACGCCCGCCACGGAGACCGCCACCACCGCCGCACGGCTGCGGCGGGCGGGCACGGCCGGGAACGGCCCGGTGTGCGAACCGCTGTCCGGGGCGCCGTACGGGCCGGGCGGCGGCGCGTACGACGGGTGGCCGGCCTGCGGGCTCCACGGGTTCGTCGGGCCGGTCGGCGAGGGGTAGCCGTAGCCGCCGGGAACCCCGCCGACGGGCGGCACCTCGCCGTAGGGCGCGACCGGGTGCGCCGGGCCGGCCGTCGGGGTGTCCGCGCCGTGGCCGTTCGTACCGGTGTGGACGTTCGGGCCGACGTGGACGTTCGGGCCGGTGTGGACGTTCGCGCCCGGCTTCGGGAACGGTGTGGCGGACGGGCCCGGGCCCAGGTTGTCGAGCGAGGTGGGCGCCCAGGCAACGGGCGGCGCCCCGCCCTGCTCCGCGGCGGCGAGCAGCCGGTCGAGCATCTCGGCGTCGGGCCGGGCGGCCGGGTCGCGGGCGAGCAGCGAGGAGAGCAGCGGCCCCAGCTGACCCGAGCGGACCGGCGGCGGGAGCGTCTCGTCGAGCACCGCGGCGAGGGTCGCCAGCGTGGTGGCGCGGCGCAGCGGGTGGTGGCCCTCCACCGCGACGTACAGCATCATGCCGAGCGACCACAGGTCGGAGGAGGGGTTGCCCTCCTGTCCGCGGATGCGCTCGGGGGCGATGTACTCGGGCGAACCGATCAGCGAGCCGGTCGCGGTGAGGGCGGTGGCGCCCTGCATCGCCGCGATGCCGAAGTCGGTGAGCACGGGCGTGCCGTCGGTGCGCAGCAGGACGTTGCCGGGCTTGACGTCGCGGTGCTGGATGCCGGCCGCGTGGGCGGCCCGCAGGGCGGAGAGCACGCCGCGGCCGATCCGGGCGGCCTCCGGCACGGTGAGGGGGCCCTGCGCCAGCCGGTCCGCGAGGCTGCCGCCGCCGACCAGCTCCATGACGAGCCACGGGTGCGGGTGTTCGGGGCTGTCGACGATGTGATGGATGATCACGACATGGGGGTGCTGCAGCCTGGCGAGCGCCCGCGCCTCGCGCAGGACCCGCTCGCGCAGTTCCCGGGCCCCCGCCGGGTCGGCGGCGGCCATGGCCGGGTCGGGCGGCCGCACCTCCTTGAGCGCCACCTCGCGGTGCAGCGCATTGTCGCGGGCCCGCCAGACGAGGCCCATGCCTCCGCCCCCGAGGCGTTGCAGCAGTTCGAAACGGCCGTCGATGAGCCGTGATTCGGGCCCCCCAGTGTTCATGCCCGCCATGGTAGGAGACGGCACGGACCGCCGGTGCCGCCGGGAGCGGGCGTTCGGGCCTCCGGGCCCCGGCGCGGGCCTGCTTCGTGTGCGGCACTCCGGTGCCGGGGCAGCGCGACGCCCCGGACGACCGCGGCCCGCGACCCCTCGGGCGCCCGGTCCCCGGCACCTCGGGCCGCCCGGCCGTCGGTCTCCGGCAGCCGATCCCGCCCGTCCGGCGGCCTCGCCGTCAGCCCGGGAGTCCTCCGAGTTCGGCGGTGCGGTTGCGCCGGATGTCGGCGGCGAGGGCGCGGACGTCCGGCCGGCTGCCCGCGGTGCTCTCGGCCTCGGCGAGGTGCACCGACTGCTCCAGGTATTCGCGCAGGTGGGTGGTGGCGAGGCGGTCGAAGGCGGCGCCCTGCTCCTGCTCGACGGCGGCGTACTCGGCGGCGGTGGTCATGCCCGGCATGTCGTGGCCCTCGTGCGGGTTGGCGCCGCTCGCCCCGGCCTGCGCGATGAGCGCGCGGAGACGGCCGAGGTCGGCGGTGTCGCCCCGGGTGACGGTGTCGGCGAGGGCCCGCAGTTCGGGCGACGCGGATCGGGCGGTGACGAGTCCGGCGAGGTGGACGGCCTGTTCGGTCATGGGTGCGGCGAGCTGGAGCCAGGCGACGTCGGTCGGGTTGAACGGCGCGGCGGAGGCGGTGGCGCCGGCGGCCGGTGCGGCCGGTCCGCCGCCGGGCCGGGCGACGGCCATCAGACCGCCGCACAGGACGAGCGCGGCCACGGCCGCGCCGACGAATGCTCTTCTCATCGGATCCCCTCCCCGGGGATGGCAGGTCGGGCGGGGCCCGGGTGTGCGGTCGAACCGTCACGGACGGCCGTCGGCACCGCACTTGACGATCGGG
>NZ_BPRL01000023.1:0-108623 GCF_045862635.1 Kitasatospora sp. NE20-6 | reverse complement strand
CGCGGCTCCCCGCCCCGGGGAGGGCCGGTCGGGCGGGGCCGGGGCGGGACGTCGCCGTCCCGCCCGGGCCCCGGGTGTGCGGTCGAACCGTCACGGACGGCCGTCGGCACCGCACTTGACGATCGGGTTGATGCAGTCGCGGACGCGCCGCTCCATCTCGGCGGCGGGCCACACGTTGAAGAAGTCGCCGTGCATCGTGTAGCCGGGCCCGGAGGCGAGCCGCAGCCGGGACGGGTCGCCGGTGACCGGGTAGCGCAGCACCTGACGGAGCTTGGGCACCGGCACCGGGTGGGTGGCCGGGCAGGCCCCGCCGACGGGGTACGCCATGTGGCTCTTGTGGTCGGCCGAGTCGAGGTCCTTGCCGTTCCAGCACTGCGGGAAGTCGAGGTACGACTCCAGCATCGTGCCGGCCGGGCAGTTCACGAAGTCGTGCGACGGGTTGACCTGGCCGGCCCACAGGCAGGACCAGCGGGAGATGGTGTTGTCCTGCGGGCCCGTGGACTTGGCGTTGCCCGCGACGATGCGCAGACCGCGGGGGAACGGCTGGGTGTTGGCGATCACGTCGTCGCGCACGCCCTCGCCGAGGTAGTAGAAGGTGGTGCCGGTGGGCTCGACCGGCACGTTGTCCGCGTACAGGGTGGGCACCCAGTAGGAGGAGATGTCGGCGACCGGGTTGCACGTGCCGCCGGCCGTCTCCAGGCTTCCGAGGTTGGAGTTGCCGTTGGTGGCGTTGTTGCCGAAGAAGCTGTGCATGTGCGAGGCGCCGGGCAGGCCGGGGAAGACGATCGGGTCGTCCGGCAGGCGGTGGCTGTACGGGCAGTCCGCGAGGAACTCGGCGACCCGGACGGCGCCCGGCGGCACGGTCTGCGTGCCGAGCGCGCCGAACACCTGGAACTCCCAGAGCGAGACGCCCCAGGCGGTCGCCCGCGTGGTGGCGAGCACCCGCACGTACCGGCCGGTGGCCGACAGGTCGAGGGTCTGCCGGCCGCCGGTGGCACCGGCGACCACGCGGACGGTGACCCAGCTCGCACCGGTCGCGGAGACCTGCACCTGGTAGGCGCTGGCGTAGGCGGCCTCCCAGTCGAGCACGACCCGGTTGATCGAGGCGTTGGCGCCCAGGTCGACCTGGATCCACTGGTTGTCGGCGGCCGAACTCGACCAGCGCGTGCCGCCGTTGCCGTCGACCGCGAGACCGGCGGGGTAGGCGGCGTTCTCCAGGGAGGAGGCGGTGACCGGGCGGCCCTGCGAGATCGGGGTGTCGGCGGCCTGGGCCTGGACGACGGTGCCGGTCAGCACCGCCGCGGCGGTGAGGACGGCGGCGAGGAGCCCGGCCAGCCGCCGACGGGCGGGGGTGCGGAGGCGGGGCAGGGTGAGGGAACGCGGGTGTGCACGCGGTCGTGACCGCAGGCCGAAGGACGACCTCATGGCTCTCCAATCGGGTGGGGGAAGGAGCCTGAAGGTGCGGTGTGCGGTGGTGCCGTGAAGGTGGGGGTTCACTGAGAGAGCGCTCTCTGACGGGAAGATAGGAGGCCCTGCGGGCACTGTCAAGACATCCTGAAGATGCTCCGTCAACGCTCGATCGGCTCCCCCCAGGCCCTACGACACGGGGGAGCGCTCTCCCGGACTGCCCGGCCACCGTCCCAACCACCGGCCCGGCCGCGGCGCTCCGAGCTGTGGAAGCACCCCCGACCAGCGGCGGCGTACAGGTGGGGCACCCACGGCGCACCGGCGCGAGGCGGGCCGCCCCGGCCCTCCCGGGAACGACGGAAGGCGGCACCTCCGCACGGGGAGGTGCCGCCTCGGGGCCGGGCGTCCGACGGCCGGGCTACTTGCCGTCCTTGTCCGGGTCCACCGCGAGCGTGATGACGCCGAGGTAGCCGTCGCCGTCCTCGGTGATCTTGAGCAGCATGCTCGGCCTGTAGATGCTGTCGCCGTCGTTGAAGGTGTCGCGGCCGGTGTGCACGGCGTACGGCGCCTTCGTGAACACCGCCGAGTTGAGCTTCTCGTCCATCATCAGCTGCGTGGTGAGGGTGCGTTCGTTGTTCACGTGCACCATCGCGTGGACGTGCACCGTACGCCCGCGGTACCAGCCGGGCCAGATCGTGGTGAACTCGACGATGCCGTCCTTGTTGGTCACCTGGGCCCCGCGCAGGTAGCGCTTGTCGTCCTGCGGGGTGAGGTCGCCCTGGGCGCCGACCCCACCGGCCCCGCCCGCTCCCCCGGCGCCGCCGCCGGGGGCACCGGACGGCATCCCCGAGGGCATGCCCGACGGCGGCGTGCCGCCGGGGCCGCCGCCCGGACCGCCGGACGGCATCCCGCCGGGCGCGCCGCTCGGCGCCCCGCCACCCGGTGCGCCGCCGTCCGGTGCACCGGAGGGCATCGCACCGCCACCGCCGCCACCACCGCCGGAGAGGCTCTCGGCGCCGGAGTAGAGCCCGTCGGCGTCGCAGTGCCAGATCTCCACCACGGCGTTCGGCACGGCCGCGCAGCTCTCGCTGTCCTGCACCCGCAGCGCCAGCTTGAGCCGCGTGCCCTTGCGGTCCTCGCGGATGTCGGCGCGGATCTTGTCCGCGTCGAAGTAGTACGGGCCCTGCGTGGTGGAGGCCGTGAGCGTGCAGGTGTTGGACCCCGCGAAGAGCCCGGTCAGATCCTCCGTGGTCGACGCCTGGGGCGAGATGCTGACGCTCGCGCCGTCCGAGGCGGTCGCGGTGGTGCTGCCGCTCCTGCCGCACGCCGCGAGGAGGGCGCCGAGGCCGATGCTGCTGATACCGGCCAGGGCCGTCCGGCGGCTGACGCGCTGGCCTTCGTGGTGGTCGTGTTCCATGAGCCGAAGCTAGGGACGGCGGATGAGATCTTCCTGTGGACACTCTCGACCCTTCGTGAGAAGCCCGCCAGGCCCGTTCCGGGGAGGCCGCGGCGGCCCCTGCGGCCCCCGTCGCGCCAAATTCCCGGTACGACGGACCGACGGTCGGATACCCTCGCGCGACCGCCGTCCCGGGCGGCACCGTGCACCGGAGGGCATCACCCATGGCATCCGTCGCCGACGAGCCGGGCGGCACCGCCGCCGACCGTGAGGACCCGCAGCCCGCACCGCCGGCCCCCGCACCGGTCACGGACGTCCCCGCACCGCCCGCCCCGGCGGCGGTCGTGCGCACCCTCCACGCGCCACCGGCCGGTGTGCCCCGGCCCGGCACACCGCCGTACGGCCAGGGCGGCGGCCCGGCACAGCCGTACGGCGGGCCGTGGCGCCAGACCGCCGCGCCCCCACCGCAGCAGCAGAAGCAGCAGATGAGCGGGCAGGCGGTCGCGTCGTTCGCGCTGGGCATGTTCGGATTCGCCGTCGTGACCTGGGCGGCGGGCCTCGCCCTGGGCATCGTCGCGCTCCTCCGGCTGCGCGGCCGTCCGGAGGTCCGCGGCCGGGGGCTCGCGGTCACCGGCATCGTGCTGTCCTGCGGGTGGGCCGTGGTGCTCGCCCTCACGGTGCCCTCGCTGATCGGCCGTGCGGCGGACGCGGGGACGGTCCCGGTGGTGGAGGTCGGCCCGGGCGGCTGCTTCGAGGAGGGCCCGGACTCCGGGGGCCGGCTCCCGCGCCGGGTGACGCCCGCGCCGTGCGACGGGCCGCACCGGGGAGAGCTGTTCGCCGTGGTGCCGCTGGCCGGTGGCCCCTACCCGGGTGCGGACGCGGCCGGCCGCGCGACCGCGACGGGCTGCACCGCACGCCACGGGCAGCTCGACCTGGACCCCCGGTCGCTGCCCGCGGCCGTCCGGGTCCTGCCGTACCCGCCGACCCGGGCCGACTGGGCGGCGGTGCCCGGCTGGGGCCTGTGCTTCTACGTCTCCGACGAGCCCCGCACCGGCGGCCTGCGGCGTGACCGCACCGCGTACACCGAGGACCAGCTCACCTGGCTGACGGCCACCCGGCCGCTGTTCGCCGCGCTCTCCGCGGAGCCGGCCGGCAGCGCCGCCGAGAAGCCGGAGGAGTACCGGCGGTGGGCCCACGACGTCTCCGACGGGGCGGCCCGTGCCCGGGCCGGGCTCGGCGTGTTCCCCGCGGACCGCGCCGGCGGCCTGATCGCCGAGTTCCGGACCCGTCTCGACGCGCTGCAGCGGCATGCCGCGGCGGCCGCCGTCGCCGCGGACCCGGCCCTGCTCACCACGGCGGTCGCCACCCTGCGCACCGACCTGGGGGCGCTGTCCGACGCCCCGTCCCGGACGGCGCTGGGGCTGCCGCCCGCGGTGCCGCTGCAGGCCCGGAGTTGACGGCGGCAGCGCCCCGGGGCCGGCGGCCCGGCTGCGGTCGGCTGCGGCCCGGCTGCGGTCGACCGGCAGCCCGGCTGCGCGGCCCGGAACGGAACCGACGCTACGTCAGCACGGCTTGCGCCAGGCGTCGAGTTCGAGGTGCTTGGTCATGGAGCTGAGGCCGAGCTGCCGGCTCCGCGCGCAGTAGCGGTCGTTGGGGGTGGTGTACTCGACGTGGAAGACCGCCTTGCCCGCCGCGAGGAACGGCTTGAGGGCGTCGCACTCGCCGAACTCGGCGCACTGCTCGTTGACGGCGAAGTCGAAGTCGCCGACGAGGGCCGGGATCTGGTCGAGGTCGTTCTTCAGCCCGACGGCGAGGCCGCGGTCGTGGGCGAGCTTGGCGATCGCCCGGTTGTAGGCGAGCTGGTCGGCCGCGCTGATCCGGAAGCCGGTGTCGGCGTGGTAGTTCTCGACGAGGTCGGGCTCGACGGCGTCGAAGCCCTTCGCGCGGCACATGTCGAAGCGGCGGGCCATGAGCGGCAGCAGGACGTCGGTGCGGCGGACGTCGAGGGAGGCCTCGCCCTTCCAGCCGTTGCCCTCGCCGCGGACGGCGGCGGGGAAGTCCTTGGCGTCGCTGCGGTAGTCCTCGTACGCGCCGACGTTGACGTAGCAGATGACCTTGCGGCCCTGGGCGTGCAGCCGTGCGACGGTGGCGGCGTCGTTCTCGAAGCCGTCGATGTCGTAGACCGGCACGTCGACGCCGGTGTCGACGCGGCCGTCGAGCTGCCACTGCCAGGCGGTGCCGGGCCTGGGCTGCCAGCGGGCCTGGGCGGGCGGCGGGTGGGAGCCGGCGGTACCGCCGGTGGCGGATCCGCCGGGGGCCGGGGAGCTGCCGCCCGGGGACGGCGAGGACGGGGCGGGCGAGGCGGGCGAGGCGCTCGCGGACCCGGACGCGCTGCCGGGGCCCGTGCCGGTGGGTGCGGCGGTGACGGTGTCCGGCGCGGGGCCGGCCCCGTCGTCACCGTCGGAGGAGCAGCCGGCGAGGGCGAGCAGCAGGGCCGCGGCGAGGGCGGCGGCGGGTGCGGCGGTGCGGGTCCGTCGGGTCGTCACGGGCTCTCCGTCGTCGGGGCGGGTGTCGTCGCGGCCAGCGCCGGGACCGGCGCCAGGACGGGTGACAGGGTGCGCCACGGATTGTCCCCCGTGCCGTGGGTGGCGTAGTGCAGGGCCGCGCCGCGCAGGCGCGCCTCGCTGGCCACGGCGCGCACCCGGCCGGGCGGCACGCCGTGCAGGAGGTGGCAGAAGCGTTCCGCCGGGTGGTCGAGGGTCCAGCGCGGCACCCGGTCGCTCTCGTACGCGTCCCAGTCCCCCTCGAAGGTGACGAGGACGTCGGCGACGTCGTCCGCGGCGTACGCCGGGTCCGGGTGGGTGCCGTGGCCGAGCACGACCGTCTCGCAGCCCAGGGCGCGGGCGGCGACGGTGAGCCGCCGCTGGTGGGGCAGGAACGCCGGGTCGGTGGGTGCCTGGTCGAAGTAGACGCCGTCCGTGCCGTACCAGTCGCGGTGGCGCAGCAGGTCGTCGGTGACGGCGGCGTGCGGGCGCTGCCCGTAGGCGGTGTCGGCGTATCCGAGGATGCGGACGCCGGCCTCGCGGAGCTCCGCGAAGGGTTCGGCGAGCACCGGGTCGGGGGCGGTGCCCGGGCCGTCGGCGGCGTTCAGCACGACGGCGTACAGGCGCGGTGCGGCCCGCACGAGGGCCCGCCAGGCGGACGGGTCCTCGGCGGGGTGCACGTAGAGGGGGACGAGGAGTCGCTCCATCAGGGGGTGGGCTCCCGGGTGTCCTTCAGGCTGTGCCACAGGTCGGCCAGCGAGTCGGCGAGCGGGATCAGCGGCTCCCAGCCCAGGCCGAGCGCGGTGGTGATGTCGGCCTGCTGCCAGGAGACGGCGGCGGAGCGTTCGGAGCCTGCGCCGTGCTCCTCGATGCGGCCGCGGAATCCGGCGGCGTCGGCGAGGGCGCGGGCGGCGTCGCGGACGGGCCGGGCGGCGCCTCCGGCGATGTTGACGACCGGCGGCAGCGGGCCGGTGGCGGTGAGGACGGCGGCGACGGCGCGGGCCACGTCGCGGGCGTCGACGAAGTCGCGGTGCGCGGAGAGGTCGCCGACGGTGACGGTGCCGTCCGGGCCGGCGCGGCGGATCTCGGCGGCGAGCCGGCCGGGCAGCGAGGCGGCGGGGGCGCCGGGCCCGACCGGGTTGAACACCCTCAGCACGACGGCGTCCTGGCCCGCGGCGGCGGCCTCGGTGACGGCCAGGGTGCCGGCGAGCTTGGTGGCGCCGTAGAGGCCGCCGGGACGGGCGGGAGCCTGCTCGTCGAGCGAGGTGCCGTGCGGGCAGGCGCCGTACTCGGCGGCGGAGCCGAGGTGCACGAGGCGGCTCGCGGGCAGGGTGGTGCGCAGGGCGGCGGCGAGCACGGCGGGGCCGCGCGCGTTGAGGCCGGTCTGCCGCAGTCCGTCGCCGGTGACGGCGCCCGCGCAGTTGACGACGGCCGCGGGGCGCAGCTCGGCGAGCAGGGCGGCGAGGGCGGCCGGGGTCGCCTCGGCGAGGTCGAGGGCGACGTCGGCGGTGGCGGTGCGGCCGGCGCGGACCACCCGCGCGCCCGGGAGGGCGCGCAGGTGGTCCGCGATGTGGCCGCCCAGGAAGCCGGTGGCTCCCAGGACGAGGACGTCCATCGGTCAGGCACCCCGCAGCAGGAGGTCGCGGTGCTCGTGGAAGTCGGCGTTGGCGCGGTCGTAGTCGTCGGGGCGGCCGATGTCGAGCCAGTAGCCGTCGAACTCGTACGCCTGCGGCGGGGTGCCGGCGGCGAGCAGGTCGAGGACGAGGTCGTCGAAGCCCAGGGGGCGGCCGGGCGTGTAGCGGGCGAGGGTGGTCCGGGAGAGGCCGTAGACGCCCATCGAGACGTGGTAGTCCATGCTGGGCTTCTCGCGGAACTCGGTGACCCGGCCGTGCTCGGTGGTGAGGACGCCGAAGTCGATGTCGACCTTGCGGGCGTAGGTCGCGATGGTGAGCGGCGCCTCGGAGTCGATGTGCTGCTTGAGGACGTCGCCGTTCATGACGAGGAACTGCTCGGGGAGCCGGTCGAGCATGGTGAGCAGCGGGCCCATGGTGCCGAGCGGGCTGTCCTCGCTGGTGTAGGTGACGTCGAGGCCCCACTGGGAGCCGTCGCCGACGTAGGCGCGGATGATGTGGCCGAGGTGGCCGATGGCGAGGGTGCAGCTCTCGAAGCCGGCCGCGGCGAGCTGCCGCATGACGATTTCGAGGATGGCGTGCTGGTCGCCGATCGGCACCAGCGGCTTGGGCAGCGCCGTGGTGTACGGGCGCAGGCGTACGCCCTTGCCGCCGGCCAGGATGACAACGTGCATGCTGGTGCTCCTTGTCTGGGGTGCGGTGGGGTGCGGGCGCCGGGGTCAGACGTTGTACAGGTCGGTCTTGTAGCGGGCCAGGTTCGCCGGGTCGCGGAAGAACGCGATGGTGGCGAGCAGGCCGTCCTCCAGCGAGTGGGCGGGGGCCCATCCGGTGGCGGTGCGCAGCCGGGTGGCGTCGGCGACGAGGCGCATGACCTCGGAGGCGGCGGGCCGGATGCGGTCGGTGTCCTCACGGACCGTCAGGTCGGCGTCCATGAGCTTGCCGATCAGGGAGACGAGGTCGCCGACGGAGATCTCGCCGCCGGTGCCGGCGTTGAAGGTGCGGCCGACGACCTGCTCGGCGGGGGCGGTACCGACGGTCGCGAAGGCGGCCGCGGTGTCCTTGACGTAGAGGAAGTCACGGGTGGGCCGGAGGTCGCCGAGGGTGATGGTGCGCTCCCCCGCGGCGACCTGGCCGATGACGGTGGGGATGACGGCGCGCATCGACTGCCGCGGCCCGAAGGTGTTGAACGGGCGCAGCGTCACCACCGGGGTCTCGAAGCTCGCGTGGTAGCTGTCCGCGAGGCGGTCGCCGCCGGCCTTGGAGGCGGCGTACGGCGACTGCGTGTTGATCGGGTGGTCCTCGGTGATCGGCACGGTCTGCGCGGTGCCGTACGTCTCGCTGGTGGAGGTGTGGACGAGCCGCGGGATGTCGAGGTGGCGGACGGCCTCCAGCACGTTGAGGGTGCCGGTGACGTTGGTCTCCACGTACGAGTGCGGGGCCCGGTACGAGTACGGGATCGCGATGAGCGCGGCCAGGTGGTAGACCGCGTCGGTGCCCTTGACGAGGCCGGTCACCGAGCCGGGGTCGCGGACGTCGCCGAGGACGATCTCGACGTGGTCGAGGATCTCGGCCGGGAGCGTCTCCAGCCAGCCGAACGACGAGAAGGAGTTGTACTGGACCATCGCGCGGACCCGGTGACCGCCGGTGACCAGGGTCTCGACGAGATGTGACCCGATGAAGCCCTCGGCGCCGGTGACGGCGGCCAGGGGGTTGCCGGTGGTGCTGCTGCTCATGGCGAGCCTCCGATGTGTGGGAACGCGGATTCGGCGGGCGGCCCGGGCGCGCGCGGCGCGGTCGGGCAGGGATGTGCCGGGCGGGGCGGCGGTGGCCGGCGGGTGCCGGCGCGGCGTCATCTGTGCGCGGTGACGCGGCCGGTCCTCGCCCGGGTGATGAGGATCATGGCGGCCACGGCGAGGCCGGTGGCCGCGAGCCCGGCCGCCTCGGCGGCGGCGGGGTGCACGGCGGTCGCGGTGGTCTCCGCGACCGCCGCGGCGGTACAGATCAGCGCCGGCGGCCAGACCGCGCCGAAGACCTGGAGCAGCAGGGCCGTCCAGAGCAGTGCGCCCAGCAGCAGCAGCGCACCGAGCTGGCCGGCGGCGGGGAGCCGTGCCGTCCAGAGCAGGGCGGCGCCGCCGCCGAGGGCGGCGAGCACGGCGAGGTAGCCGGCGAGCAGCCCGAGCAGGGTGCGGTCGGTGCGGGTGCGGAACTGCTCGGCGGTGGTGCTGGTGTGCAGGGCGGTGACCGAGCGGCTGCGGAACCGGAAGAGGAGCCACTCG
This sequence comes from Kitasatospora sp. NE20-6, assembly GCF_045862635.1. Lineage (NCBI taxonomy): Bacteria > Bacillati > Actinomycetota > Actinomycetes > Kitasatosporales > Streptomycetaceae > Kitasatospora > Kitasatospora sp. NE20-6. Next base: position 99,370 of record NZ_BPRL01000023.1, on the reverse strand, counting down.
GCGAGGCCCATGCTGAGGGTGAGGGCGACCGCCGCGGAGGCGCCGCCGGCCGGGGCGGGCCGCCACGGGTCGCCGAACGACGCGGTGAGGACGAGCGCGCCGACGGCGAGGCCGAACAGGCCGTGCGGCAGGCTGTCGGCGACGGGCACCCCGCCCGCGGGCGGCGGGTCGCCGGCCCGCAGGCGCCGCCCGGTCTCGATGCCCGCGAAGGCGGCGGCGAGGACGAGCGAGAGCGCGGGCCCCGCGAGGGCGACGTGCTGCGGCAGGTCGGTGGCGAGGGTCGCCGCGGCGGCGGCCGCGGTGGGGGTGAGCGCGCCCATCAGCCGCTTGGCGCGGCGGGTGACGAGCAGCACCGTGGCCGAGGCGAGGTAGAGGGACTGCCCTGCGGCGAACAGCAGCACCGGCCAGGTGGCGCCGGCGAGGGCGGCCGCGCCGGTGCCGAGGACGGTCGCCGCGAGGCCGCCGCGCAGGAGGCTGCGGCCCACGGCGTACCGTGCGCCGAGGGCGCGCCAGGCGTAGGCGCGGTGGGCGAGGGCCTGGTTGAGGGCCCAGCCGACGAGCGCGGTGAGGGCGAGGGCGCCGGCCGCCGTACCGGAGCGCAGGAAGGGCGCGGCGGGCAGGTAGGCGAGGCCGGGCAGGGCGAAGAGCAGGCCGCGCAGCAGGGTGCGCAGCGGGTCGGCCTGCCACGGGTCGGCGGGCTCGGGCGGCGCGGTGTGGCGGCGCTCGGTGCGGGCGAAGAGCTCGTCGGCGATGGAGAAGGAGTCGGTGCGGCCGTAGAGGACGGCGGCCTGTTCGTCCGTCAGGCCGTCGGACTCCAGGACGGCGGCGATCTCGAAGGGGTGGACGGCGCGGGCGCAGACGTCGGCGAGGCGCTCGGCGAGTTCGTCCAGCGGATCCGCGGGCAGCGGGACGGGCGGCCCGTCCGGGGCGGTGCGGAGGCCGGCGGCCTGCGGGTCGACGACGCGCAGCGCCATGGTCTCGTCGGCGGCGGGCTGCGCCTCGCCGGGCTTGAGGATGCGCAGCGCCATGGTCTCGTCGGGTGCGGGCCGGGCCTCGCCGGGCCTGAGGACGCGCAGGGCGACGGTCTCGTCGGGCCGGTGGCCCGCGCCGTCGCCGTCGGCGGGTGCCGTCCGGCGGCGGGGCAGGCGCAGGAGCACGGTGTCCTCGGGGCGGGGCCCGTCCTCGGAGAGGTTCAGCAGGGTGCTCATCCGGCGGCTCCCACGGCGGCGGGGCCGAGGTCGGCCGGGCGGGCGTCGGCCGGGCCGGCGGCCGCGGCCGCGGCGGCGGCGGCGCGCAGGGCGGGGCTCCACCAGTCGAAGGGGCCGCTGTCACGGGCGGGCCGGAAGCGGTCGCGGCGGTCGAGCTCCTGGTAGATCTCGCGGAAGGAGTCGATGGTCTGCCGGAGCGTGAACTGCTCGACGACGCGGGCGCGGGCGCCGCGGCCCATCTCGGCGCGGCGGGCGGGGTCGCGGAGCAGTTCGACCGCGGCGCGGGCCATCGCCTCGGGTTCGCGCGGCGGCACGACGAGACCGGTGTCGTCGACGGCCTCGCGGACCCCGCCGACGTCGGTGGAGACGGTGGCGCGTCCGCAGGACATCGCCTCGATGAGGGTGAAGGGGAAGCCCTCGCTGATGCTGGAGAGCATCACGATGTTGCCGGCGGCGTAGGCGTCCCGGATGTCGTCGACCCGGCCCTCGAAGACCACCCCGTCGCCGACGCCCAGGTCGGCGGCGAGCGCCTCGCAGCGCTCGCGGTAGGCGGCACCGCCGGCCGGGGTGCCGCCGAAGAGCCGGAGCCTGGCGGCGGGTATCTCGGCGCGGACGAGGGCGAACGCCCGGATCAGCGTCTCCAGGTCCTTGATCGGGTCGACCCGGCCGGCCCAGCTGAGGGTGGGCACCTCCGGCTCGGGCCCGGCGGGCGGGAACGCGGCCGGGTCGACGCCGTTGTAGACGGTGCGGATGCGGTCGGCGGGCGTGCCGGCGCGCTCCTCCCAGCGGCGGTTGTAGCGGTTGCCGGGGGTGACGAGGGCGGCGCGGGCGTAGCTCTCCACGGCGAGCATCCGGTAGAAGCCGAGCACCAGGGCCTTGACCGGCCACGCGTAGCCGGTGCCGTAGCCGAGGTAGCGCTCGCGCAGGTAGATGCCGTGCTCGGTGAGGAGGAACGGCGTGCCGTGCAGGTGGTTGCCGACCAGGCCGGGCAGGGCGGCGAGGCCGCCGCTGACGGCGTGCAGCACGCCGCCCGGCTTGGGGTGGGCGGCGAGCGGGCGCAGGGCGTGCTCGAGGAGTTCGGTGGCGGTGAGCGCGTCGTGCAGGCTGGGGCGGGCCGCGGAGGTGGCGAGGTGCGGGCGGTTCCACACGTCGGCGAGGACGCGGAGCGCGGCCTCGGAGCGCAGGGCGGGGCTGAGCCGGCCGGCCCGGGCGTGGTCCGCGAGGACGTACAGCTCGGGGCCGAACGCGGCCTCCTCGGCCGGGTCGAGGAGGGAGAGCAGGAAGCGCTCGTAGCCGGTGAGGAAGGCGCGCATCGCGTTGCCGCGGGGGGCCTGGCCGGCGGGCGCGGGGCCCCACAGCGGCACCGCCCGGACGTCGGTGACGTGCGGGGGGAGGTCCCACGAGAGCGGCTGGCCGCCGGTGCCGGTGACGGCGACGACGCGGAACTCGACGTCGGGCATGCCGGTGACGAGCTGGTCGCACCAGACGCTGACGCCGCCGTGGCTGTGCGGGTAGGTGCCCTCGGTGAGCAGGGTGACCCGGGTGCCGACGAGGTGCGCGAGATCGGCGGTGCGGGTGGCGCCGGCCGACGGTGTCTGCGGTTCGGGGACGGCCGCCGGGACGGCGTGCAGGTGGTTGGTCATGGTTTCCCCCCCAGGAAGTGCCGCCCCCGGGACGGCGGGCGGTGCGGAGCGCGTGGTGCGGGGCGGGGTGCCGGGCCGGGGCGTGGTGCGCCCCGGCCCGGCCCGCCCGTGGCGGGTGCCGCCGGCCGGATCAGCCGGTGGTGCCGCCGGCGGTCTGGTCGAGCGTGTCGCTGTCGGCGGCGGGCCCGGCGGGCACCGGGGTCTTGACGCCGCTGGGCACGGGCAGGATGCGGGCGGTGGCGGTGGTGGTGGTCTTGAGCACCTTGGCGACGGCCGTCAGGAGCCCCTCGCTGCCGCTGGGCAGCTTGAGGGTGACGCTGGTCTGCAGCAGGCCGGGACCGGCCCAGCCGGACAGCTTGCCGGCGTAGGCGGTGCCGAAGGCGGTGGTGCCGACGAGCTGCTGCTGCACCGTGCCGGTGGGCACGGTGGCCTGGACGAGGGTGCCCGAGGGTGCGGTGATGGTGACGGTGTCGCCGATGCGGTAGGCGTTGACCTGGCCGTCGGCGATCGCGTCGGCCCAGGCGGCGCGGCGCTTCAGCTCCGTGCCGATGTCCTTCTGACGGAGGTTCACCAGCGGGGTGTCGGCGGTGAAGAGCGAGTCGTACTCGTTGAGGATGCTCTCCATCACCGGGTAGGCGATGCGGCCCTCCGCGTAGTTCGACTGGTGCACGAAGTGCGGTCGCGGGTCGTTGCTGATCGCCCGGTTGACGGCGAGGCGGGCCTCCAGCGGCACGATGTAGTCGGCGTAGCCGGTGGTGGTGTCGAGCGGGGTGGGCAGGCAGGTGCTGGTGGCGGGGTTGTCCTCGCAGATGCCGCTGCCGCCCTGCGCGCGGGAGGTGTAGATCCAGTTGTACTCGTCCACCTCCTCGCCGGCCGTCGCCGCGTTGTAGAAGACGTTGAGGGGGTAGCGGGGGACGGTGAGGGCGTTGCCGACGGCGCGCTGGTCGTGCTCGCGGGAGGCGTCGCTGGCCAGCCAGGTGGTGCCGGTGGCGTTGACGGCGGGGCCGAGGTACGGGTTGTCCGTGGGCTGCTGCGGGTTGGTGACCAGCCCGGAGTGCTCACCGGTGACCAGCTCGGTGTTGTCGGCCGCGGTGAGGCCGTTGGTGGACGCCCAGGTGCGGTTGTTGGTGATCTGGCCGGTGATCTCGGCCTGACTGGTCCACACGGTGGCGCCGCTCGCGTTGGTGCTGCAGCGCCACGGCACGACGGTGACGTCCTGCACGCAGCCGAGGAAGGCGTGCGTGTAAGTGTGGTTGATCCAGCGGTAGGAGCTCTGGTCGGCGATCAGCTGGGCCGCCAGCGGGTCGGTGCCGCCGTTGTCGTCCTTGAAGTCCTCGCTGCCGGAGCCGTTCCAGGCCAGGTCGAGCTTGAAGCCGTGCGTCTGCTGCCACTGCTTGAGGTACAGGGCGTCGGCGGCGGTCATCCGGATGGGGTGCTCGTCCGGGTTGCTGCCGGGCGGGCAGGTGACGTCGCCGGGGGTGCACTTGAGGGTGGTGTCCCAGCGGTCGTCCGACATGAAGACGTCGTCGACGTGCAGCGCGAAGTAGTTGCGGTCGTAGCCGAGGTGGACGCCCTGGGTGGCCCACTCGACGATGCCGCGGGCGAGCTGCCGGTACTGCCGCTGGTACGCGTTGTAGACGAAGCTGACGACGAGTTCGCGCCGCCCGTCGTGGGCGTACTCGCCGACGAGCGAGCCGCGGCTGCCGCTGTGGCCGGGGATCGGCGCGTCGACGTACGGGGTGAAGGTGGCACCGGCCGCCTGCTGGGCGAGCGCGGGCGCGAGGAAGCCGTAACTCTCGGGGACGCTGGGCGAGTTGTCCTCGAAGGCGATGCCGCCCTCCAGGTAGCCGAACGGTCCGGCGCTGCCGGCCGCGGTGACCTGGGCCTGCGTGCCGTCCAGGGTGCCGGCGTAACCGGTCGTGCCGGCGCCCCAGTCGAGGCCGACGGCCGGCTGGGAGTACGTGTAGGCGTCGACCTGGCGGATACCGAACTGCTGCTCGTAGGCCGCCAGGGCGGTGAGTTCGTCCGCGCCCAGACCGGCAGGGGCGTTGCTGGGCATGACGACGGCCTGGAACTTGGCGCGCGGGGCGCCGGAGACCGTGTCGCTGAGGAAGGCCGCGGCGATGGTCGGCCGACCGGATGCGTTGAGGTCGACACGGGTGTACGGCACGCCGGTGCTGTCGAGTTCGGCGACGATCGCGCCGACGGCGGGGCCGCCGTCGTCGACGATCAGCAGCCGCAGGTCGATCCTGGGCGTCGTGACGGCTGCTGCGCCGGGAACCGGCGACAGTGCCATCACGAGTCCGGCGACCGTGCAGGCAGCGGCAATTCGGGCTCTACGCCCCATGAGGTGTCCCTCCCCCTCGGACGGCGCGCGGCTACGCGGTGCCGCCGTCCGACTTGTGCGATGTGCGAAGTGTGTGACGCATGATCACGGGTGCGCGCCGCCACCGGGCGTCACGCACTGTCATCCCCCGCCGGACATCGTATGACGATCCGACCCCTCGGCATCCACCGAATCCACCCGACAGGTTCAAAATTGACCGACTATCAGCACATTGGTCAGACGCCGTTTCACCTGCGCGCATGACGCGCGCCCCCGCGCGCCCCACGGGCCGTGCACGACCGGCCGGGCCCCACCGTGGCACCTGCCGTCCGGGCCCGCTCCCCCGGCGGCCGAGCGCCCGCGGGCCCGCTCCGGCACGTGTGACGAGCACCACATGTCGATCGGCCGGGCGTGTCGCAGACACTGCGCACACGGCCGTTCCCGGCCACCGCGGCGGCCCGCCGCCGCCGGCCGAACGGCCCTCGGCCGACCTCCGCCTCGGCTCCGGAACCGCCCCCCGGGATCAGCGCACCCGCGTCCCGGGGCGCCCGCCTCCCGGGGCGGGAACGGACGGCCCGCGGGGCGGACGGCGCGTCAGCCCGGGCGGGAGCCGCGGCCCCGGTACCCTTCCCTGACGAGACCGCGACCGTACGTGGGAAGGCCAGGCCCATGACACCGTGCTCCTCCTCCCCCGGCTGCACCTGTTCCCGGCAGGCGCTCGCCGAGCAGGCGCGCGCCTGGTCGCTGCCGCGGCACCGGCGGCCGGTGCCGGCGGGCACCGGGCAGGTCGTCGACTCGTTCCTCTCGTGGTGGGGGCGCGCCCGCCGGGCGGACCTGCGCTGACCGCAGGCCCGGAGAAAAAAGTTTCCCGGATCCCGGCCGGGGATGTCGAAATCGGCGCCGCAGCTTCTACCCACCCATGACAGCACCCCGCACACGGGTGCCCGGACATGAGGAGAGAACGATGAAGTACATGCTGCTGATGCAGTTCAGTGCCGCGAAGGCCGAGTTCCCGATCATCACCGAGTGGGCGGAGAGCGAGGTGCAGGCCCACATCGACTTCATGCGCGAGACCAACGCGAAGCTCGTCGCGGACGGCGAGTTCGTGGAGGCCCAGGGCCTGGCGTTCCCGGAGGCCGCGAAGATCGTCAGGGCCGGTCACGACGGCGCACCGCTGGTCACCGAGGGCCCCTTCCCGGAGACCAAGGAGTTCCTGGCCGGTTACTGGATCGTCGACTGCGAGACCGAGCAGCGCGCCGTCGAGATCGCCGCGCACGCCTCCTCGGCCCCCGGCCCCGGCGGCAAGCCGCTCAACATGCCGATCGAGGTGCGACAGGTGATGTTCGCCCCGCCGACGGAGCTCTGACCCCGATCACCGGCGGCCCCCGCGTCGACGACCTGCTGCGCACCCTCGCGCCGCAGGTCGTCGGCGTGCTCACCCGCCGCCACGGCGACTTCGACGCCGCCGAGGACGCCGTGCAGGAGGCCCTGCTCGCCGCCGCCGTGCAGTGGCCCGCGGACGGCCTGCCGCAGCACCCGAAGGCATGGCTGGTGCAGGTCGCGGGGCGCCGGATGACGGAGCACGTCCGGGGGGAGACGGCGCGGCGCCGCCGCGAGGAGGCGGTCGCGGCGCAGGTGCCGGACGACCGCCGGGCCGCGCCGCCCGCCGACGAGGACGCCGCCGCCGACCGCGACGACTCGCTGACGGTGCTCTTCCTCTGCTGCCACCCGGTGCTCACCCCGCAGGCGGCCGTCGCGCTGACGCTGCGCTCGGTCGGCGGGCTGGGCACCGCCGAGATCGCCAGGGCCTTCATGGTGCCGGAGTCCACGATGGGGCAGCGGATCAGCCGCGCCAAGCAGCGGATCAAGGCCTCCGGCGTGCCGTTCCGGCTGCCCGGGCCCGAGGAACTGCCCGGCCGCCTCGCGCTGGTGCTGCACGTGCTCTACCTGGTCTTCAGCGAGGGGTACGCCACGAGCGCCGGCCCCGAGCTGCAGCGCGTCGACCTGTCGGTGGAGGCGATCCGGCTGGCCCGGGCGCTGCACCGGGAGGTGCCCGGCAGCAGCGAGGCGGCCGGGCTGCTCGCGCTGATGCTGCTCACCCACGCCCGCAGCGCCGCCCGTACGGGCCCCGGCGGCGAGTTGGTGCCGCTCGCCGAGCAGGACCGCGGCCGGTGGGACGCGGCGGCGATCACCGAGGGCGTGGCCCTGATCACGGCGACCCTGCCGCGCGGTCCGGTGGGTCCGTACCAGGTGCAGGCGGCGATCGCCGCGCTGCACGACGAGGCGGCCACCGCCGGGGAGACCGACTGGCCGCAGATCCTGGCGCTCTACGACGTGCTGCAGGGGCTGGCGGACAATCCGGTGGTGGCGCTCAACCGGGCCGTCGCGGTGGCGATGGTGCACGGCGCCGGCGCGGGGCTCGCGTCCCTCGCCGCGGTCGAGGCGGACGGACGGCTGGCCGGGCATCAACGGCTGTATGCCGTAAGGGCCCACCTGCGGGAGACGGCCGGTGAGCGGCAGGCGGCGATCACCGACTACCGGGCCGCAGCCGAACGTACCACCAGCCTGCCGGAAAGGCACTACCTGACCTTGCGCGCGGCACGGCTGGCCGGAGAGCCGGACAGGACGGGCGGCGACCTGCGAGACTGATGGTGATCAAGTGTCAGAATGTAACCGGTGTGACGCTCTTGACACGGCATCTGAGCATCGTAAGAGTGTGGGAGCGCTCCCAGAGAGCCCTCTCCCAGGACCCCCTCGAAAACCCCCTCCAGACCCCCCAAAACCCCCGAACCCTTCCGCCGAAGCACCACCCTCCCGTCACGCACCGAGACGGCGCACCGTCGCACCGTCATCACCCCCCGCCCGCCTGCCCCGTCATGTCCGGACAGCACGAGGAGTGATCCATGCCCGCCCTTCCGCAGGACCAGCCGGAACCCGGCCCCGTCAGCAGCGGACTGTCCGCCGGAGCCACCTGGCTCGCCGGCCGACCGACCGACCTGCCCGAGCCCACCACGGCGCAGCCCGCCACGGTGCAGCTCGGCACGGCGCACGTCGCCGACAACCTCGACCTCGTCGGCAAGATCTACCAGGAGTCCATCTTCCCGGAGGTCTCCCGCGTCGCCCACGGCGAACGTCTCGCCACCCCGCTCGTCATCGACCTCGACCCGACGACGGTCTGCGACCTGGCCTGCCCCGAGTGCATCAGCTCCAACGTGCTCAACCACGGCCAGATAGCCAAGGACCGCATCGTCGAACTCGCCGAGGAGCTCACCGGGACCGGTGTTCGCGCCGTCATCCTCATCGGCGGCGGCGAACCGCTCATGCACCGCTCCGTCGGCACCGTCATCGAGACCCTGCACAACGCCGGCATCCGGCTCGGTCTCGTCACCAACGGCACCCAGATCCACCGCTACCTCGACGAGTTGGCCGGCATGCTCTCCTGGGTGCGCGTCTCCATGGACGCCGCCACCGGCCCCACCTACGACGCATTCCGGCCGACCCGCACCAAGCGCAGCATCTTCCCGCAGGTCGTCGAGAACATGCGCAGCCTGGCCGCCCGCAAGGCCGGCCGGCTCGGCTACTCCTTCCTGCTGATGCAGCGCCACGCGGCCGACGGCACCGTCACCGACTCCAACTACGACGAGGTGTACGAGGCCGGGGTGCTCGCCAAGGACATCGGCTGCGACTACTTCGAGCTCAAGGCGATGCTCGACATGGACCACTTCACGGTCAACCAGGACGCCGCCGACCTCGAACGCGTCGAGGAGCAGTGGCGCCGGCTCGGCGAGCTGGAGGACGAGAACTTCCACCTGCTGCGCTCCTCGAACTGGCTGGCCGTACGCAGCGCCGACGACCCGCACCAGGCCAAGGACTACGCCTCCTGCGCGGTCGCCGAACTGCGCACCACCGTCACCCCGACCGGTGTCTACATCTGCCCCTACCACCGGGGCAACGAGAAGGCCAAGCTTGGCGACATCCGCGACACGTCGTTCGCGGAGATGTGGCACAAGGCCGACACCACGGTCATCGACCCGCGCAAGGACTGCCGGTTCATGTGTGCCCGGCATCCCAGCAACGTCGAGATCGGCGGTCTCGCCGGGCGTACCGAACCGCCCGCGCTGATACCGGACTTCGACCCGTTCATCTGACGGCACGGGCCGGGCGGAAGCCCGGCCCGTCCGTCGGACGGGAGTCCCCACGTGATGGTTTCGAGCAACCCAGGGAAAGGGGTGGCCATGCGGGTCGCAGTGATCGGCGCCGGACCGGCCGGGCTGACCAGCGCCAAACAGGCGCTGGAACGCGGGCACGAGGTCGTGCTGTACGAGCGGCTGCACGAGGTCGGCGGGATCTGGAACCCCGCCTCGGGCGGCGCCTACGAGAGCGTACGGATGCAGAGTTCGCGGATGAGTTTCCCGTACTCCGACTTCGCGCCCGCCTTCGACACCGACTTCCCCACCCTGCACGAGGTGCACGGCTACCTGCACGCCTACGCCGAACGGTTCGGCGTGCTGCCGGTCACCCGGTTCGGCAGCGACGTGCAGGAGGTCGTCCGGCGCGACGGCCGCTGGGAGGTCACCGCCCGTACGGCTGACGCGGTGTCCACCGAGCGGTTCGACGCCGTCATGGTCGCCAGCGGAGAACTCTGGGAGTCCCGTACACCGGACTTCCTGCCGTCCGCGGACACGGGCGTCCAGGTGCTGACGGCCAAGCAGTACCGCAGCGCCGACGGCTTCGAGGGCCGCCGGGTGCTCGTGGTGGGCGGCGGCGTCAGCGGTGCCGACATCGCGGCCGAACTCGCCGCCGGCGGCGCCTCGGTGGACTGGTCGGTGCGACGGCTGCAGCTCTTCCTGCCGCGGATGGTGGGCGGCGTCTACAACGACGCCCTGCTGTCGTACGCGGCCAGGGTCGCCGTGGAGGAACTCCCCTACCAGGACTACCTGAAGTGGCTGGAGCAACTCGAACCGGAGTATTTTGCGCTGTATCGGGAGAGCGCTATCCTGCCGACCGACGGCTTCCACGGGGCGGTGCACGTGAACGACCGGATCGTGCCCGCGGTCGCCAGCGGGCAGGTGCGGGTGCGGCCCGCCTTCGGCCGCTTCGAGCCGGACGGCGCGGCGGTGTTCGCCGACGGCCTGCGGGCCCGTTACGACACGGTCGTCCTCTGTCTCGGCTACGGCCTGCCGGACTACTCGTTCCTGCCGGAGCTGCGCCGCGAGGAGCTGTACGAGCACTTCTTCCACGCCGCCGACCCCACCCTGGCGATCATCAACACCCCGGTCGACACCGAGGCGTTCGGCACCGCCTGCCCGTACTTCGAGGCCATCGCCGGCTGGGCGCTGCGGGTCTTCGAGGGCGGCGCGGTGCTGCCGGACGAGGACGAACGCACCCGCTGGTGCGCCGAACACATGCACCGGCTCGACGACCGCCGCTACTACGACTGCTGGCTGGAGACGGTGCGCATCGGTCTGCTGGCCGGCACCGTGCCCGACCCGGCGCAGGACTTCGCCGCGTTCTGGCGGCTGGTCTCGGGCCAGGTCGACCCCGCCGGACTCCAGCCCGGCACCCCGGCGCAGCCGCCCGGCGTGCACGACGTGCTGTTCGACCCGGCGCAGCTGCGCCTCCGCATGCTCGCCGCCCTGGACGGCACCGTCCTGGACGCGCTCGCCGCGGACGGCACGGTGACGGCGGCGGAGGCCGCCGCGGCCCGCACGGTGCCGCCGGGACGGGAGATCGCTCCCTGGTTGCCGTACCGGCAGCGTGAGCACGGCACGGCGGAGGTGGCGCGGTGAGCGGGACCGTCCGCACGGTCGTGTCCGGCATCGGGCCGCTGCTGCGGGACCGCGCGCTGGGCGGGCTGGTCGGCGCGACCGGCATGATCGGCATCGGCGGGGCGATGGTGACCACCTCGGTCAGCCTCTTCCTCTCCGACGAGGTCGGCGTCACCCCGCTGCTGATCGGCCTGTTCTTCGCCGGCCGGGCGGTGATGGAGATCGTCTCCGACCTGGTCGTCGGGGCGATGTCCGACCGGATCGGCAACCGGCGTGCGCTGCTCGCCATCTGCTCGCTGCTGTCGGGCATCGGCGCGGTCTGCTTCGCCGGGCTGCGCAACTACTACCTGCTGTTCGCCGCGGCGGCCGTGTTCTTCGGCATCGGCAGCGCCTGCTTCTCCCAGCTCTTCGCCTACACGCGGGAGTTCGCCGACAACCGGGCGATGAACCCGACGTTCTTCAACTCGGCGCTGCGCTCCGTCACCTCGCTGGCCTGGATCGTCGGCCCGCCGCTGGGCTTCCTGCTGATCGACGTCCGCGGCTTCCCGACGCTCTTCCTGACCGCCGCCGCGCTGTACATGGCGGCGGGCGCGCTGTGCCTGTGGTGGCTGCCGAACCTGCGGATCGAGAGCGGTGACGCCTCGGCCGGCAGCCCGTACCGGGGCATCGGCGGGCAGATGCTGATGCTGATGATCGCGGTGGTGCTGCTCCTCGCGGTCAACAGCATCTACCAGATCAACATCGCGCTGTTCGTCACCAAGGACCTCGGCTTCGACGCCGGGTTCACCGGCATCATGCTCGGCACCGCCTCGGCGCTGGAGGTGCCGGTGATGATGTACCTCGGCTCGCGGGCCGAGCGGTTCGGCAAGTGGCGGCTGGTGACCGCCGGTGCGCTGTGCGCCGTCGTGTTCTTCTCGCTGCTGCCGCTGGCGGACGAGAAGTGGATGCTGATCGTCCTCCAGCTGCCCAACGCGGCCTGGACGGCGGTCGTGCTGAGCATCCCCGTGACCATCCTCCAGGACGCGATGTCCGACCGGGTCGGCGCCGCGTCCGCGCTCTACTCCAGCTCGTTCAAGGCGGGCATCGCGCTCGGCGGGGCCACCGCCGGCACGGTCGCCCAGTGGGCGGGCTTCACCGATGTCTTCTGGGTCTGCGCGCTGCTCTCCGCGGCCGCGACCCTGCTACTCGCCCTCGGGAGGGGTCGTGGACAGCAAGGTTCCTCAGGTCAGCGTGATCGTGCCGACGTACAACCGGGAGCGGCTTCTGAGGCTCACGCTGGAGTCGCTGGCACGGCAGAGCCTGCCGTCTGACACCTTCGAGGTGATCGTCGTCGACGACGGCTCCTCCGACGGATCCGCCGACGTCACGGCCGAGTTCGCCGACCGCCTCGACGTGACGTACCTCTTCCAGGAGGACCAGGGCTACCGCGTCGCGGCCGCCCGCAACCTCGGCCTGGCGCACGCCTCCGGCGAGGTCTCGGTGTTCGTCGACTCCGGGGTGCTGCTGCACTCGGGCGCGCTCGCCGCCCACCTGGCGAGCCACACCTCCTCGCCGGTGCCGGTCGCGGTCTGCGGGTACGTCTTCTGCTTCAACGAGGACAACGAGGACGGCGCGGTGATGGAACGCGCCATCGACTACGCGAACCCCGACGCCACCATGGAGGAACTCCGTTCGGAGGGCCGCTGGCTGGACATCCGCGAGGAGTGGTACGAGAAGTACGGCGACGACTTCGCGGACCTTCCCGCCCCGTGGCTGGTGTACTGGACGTGCAACGTGTCGGCCCGCACCGAACGGCTGCGCGAGGTCGGCGGGTTCGACGAGAACTACCGCGCCTGGGGCGCCGAGGACGTCGACCTCTCGTACCGCCTGCACCGGGCCGGCGACCGCTTCGTGCTGAACCGCGACGCCGCCGCCATCCACGTGCCGCACCCCAAGAGCTACACCGAGAACATGCGGTCGGCCGCGGCCAACTACCGCTACTTCGGCGAGAAGTACGACACCCCGATCACCCGGCTGGTGCCCGACAACCACTTCTTCCTGATCAACGACCTGATCCGGGAGGGCGGCCTCCCCTCCTGCGCTGACCACCTGGCCGCCCAAGACCCGGACGCCGGCCTGGTGCTGGTCTTCTCGCCGCACCCCGACGACGAGACCATCGCCTGCGGCGGCACGATAGCCCGGCGCACCGCCGCCGGTCACCGGGTCGGCATCGTCTGGGCCACCGACGGCTCCCGCTCGCACTCCGCGGTGCTCGGCATGGACACCGACCCGACCCCGGAGGAGCTCGCGGTGATCCGTGCGGGCGAGGCCCGGAACGCCGCCCGCGTCCTCGGCGTCGCCGACGAGGACGTGCACCTGCTGGGCTTCACCGACACCCTGCTCGCGGAGTCGGTCGACGACTGCCGGGAGGCCGTCCGCAAGGTCCTCGCCTCGTACCCCGAGGTCTCCGAGGTCTACCTCCCGCACGACGTCAAGGAGTTGAACGCGGACCACCGGCTCACCGGTGAGATCGTGCTCGGCTGCCTGGCCGACCTCGGGCTGACCCCGGCCGTCTTCAAGTACGTGGTGTGGGACGAGCGGACGGAAGCCGAGTTCGTCTTCGTCAACCGCAACGAGCCCGTCGCCGTCGCCGAACGGGCGCCCGAGCGGATCACCGCCCGCGACATCGCCCCGCAGCTCACCGTCAAGCGTGCCGCGATGGCGGAGCACCGCACCCAGGTCACGCTGTACGCGCCGGGGCAGCAGCGCACCGTCGTCCCGCCGGAGTTCCTGGAGCGGGTCACGACCCGGCCCCTTGAGGAGTTCTGGGTCGCGGCCGACGCGTACCCGATGCCCGCCCCCCGCTCGTAAGACCGTCCGGAGAGGACCCCATGGCAGTGCAGGAACCCCTCGTCCACCACCCTGACTGGCCCGCCGTGCAGTCGGCCGTGCCGCTCGACCCCTCCGTCGAGGCGCGCATCGAGGACATCCTCGGCCGGATGACCCTGGAGGAGAAGCTCGGCCAGATGATCCAGCCGGAGCTGGCCGAGCTCACCCCGGAGGACGTCCGCGCGTACGCCATCGGCTCCGCGCTGAACGGCGCCGGCATCTGGCCCGGCGGCGACCGCCGGGCCAGCGCGGGCGACTGGGTGAAGACCGTCGACCGCTTCTGGGAGGCCGCCGAGGGCGCCTACGAGGGCCGCGGCTTCCGCATCCCGTTCATGTGGGCGACCGACGCGGTGCACGGCCACAACAACGTGTACGGCGCCACGATCTACCCGCACAACATCGGTCTCGGCGCGGCCCGCGACCCCGAGCTGATCCGCCGGATCGGCGAGGCCACCGCCCGCGAGATCGCCGCCACCGGCATGTCCTGGACGTTCGCGCCCACCGTCACCACCCCGCGCGACCGCCGCTGGGGCCGGTACTACGAGGGCTACGCCGAGGACCCGGAGGTCGTGCACGCCTACGCGCCCGCCATGGTCGCGGGCGTGCAGGGTGCCGACGCCGGCTCCGGCGTGATCGCCTGCATCAAGCACTGGGTCGCCGACGGCGGCACCGTCAACGGCGGCGACCGCGGCACCGCCGTCTGCGACGAGGACCTCGTCCGCAACATCCACGCCGTCGGCTTCCTCTCCGGCATCGCCGCGGGCGCGCAGTCGGTGATGGTCTCCTTCAGCAGCTGGGAGTCGGAGGCCAACTACGACCACGCACCGGAGTGGGGCGAGCCCTACAACCACAAGCTGCACGGCAGCCGCTACCTCGTGACCGACGTGCTCAAGGAGCAGATCGGCTTCGACGGCATCGTCATCAGCGACTGGGACGCCCACGCCGAGGTCTCCGGCTGCACCGTCGGCGACGCCGGCTACGCCATCGCCGCCGGGATCGACGTGCTCATGGTCGCCGGACGCGACGCCTGGCAGTCGGTGCACCGCACCGCCGCCGAGCACGTCCGGGCCGGGCGCATCACCCAGGAGCGCATCGACGACGCCGTACGCCGCGTGCTGCGCGTCAAGATGCGCGCCGGGCTGTGGGACGCCCCGCGCCCCGCCGACCGCACGGCCGACCCCGCCGTGCTGGGCTGCGCCGAGCACCGGGCGCTCTCCCGCGAGGCCGTCCGCAAGTCGCTCGTGCTGCTCAAGCACGAGCCGGGCACCCTGCCGCTGGCGCGCACCTCCCGGGTGCTGGTGGCGGGCAGCGGCGCGGACGCCATCCAGAAGCAGACCGGCGGCTGGACGCTGACCTGGCAGGGCAACGACGTCACCCTGGACGACCTGCCCGGCGCGCAGACCGTCGCCGACGCGGTGCGCGAGGTCGTCGGCGACGGCCGTTGCACCCTCGACCCGTACCTGGAGCGGGCCGACCCGGCGGCGCACGACGTCGCCGTGGTGGTGATCGGCGAGGACTCGTACGCCGAGATGCGCGGCACGATCAAGCCCTGGGGCACGCTCGCCTACGCGGGCCTCAAGCGCTCCTACGCCCGCGACCTGGAGACCCTGCGGCGGCTCCGCGAGAGCGGCACCACCGTGGTCACGGTCTTCTTCTCCGGCCGGCCGATGTACACCACCGAGGAGATCAACCTCTCGGACGCCTTCGTGGCGGCGTGGCTGCCCGGCACCGAGGCCGGCGGCATCACCGACCTGCTGTTCGCCGCGCCCGAGGGCGGCCCGGCGTACGACTTCCAGGGCCGGCTCGGCTTCTCCTGGCCGGGCACCGCACGCTCGCACACCGTGAACCGCATCCCCCCGCACATCCCCGGCTACGCGATGCCGGCGGAGGAGCAGGCCCCGGAGGGCGAGCACGCGCCGCTCTTCGCGTACGGGCACGGGCTGCGGCTCGCGGACCCGGGCGCGCCCACCGGGACGCTGCCGGAGGACACCTACGTGGACACCACGCCGGTGCCCGCCGTCGACGGTCCGCTGGAGGTCCTGGGCGGACCGGACGGCCTGGCGTTCGACGTCCGCATCGGCGGGCACAACACGTGGTCGCGGCCGCACATCTCCTTCGACGGGCCGACCGACGTGCTGGTCGTCCGCTCGGAGCCGCTGGACGACCCGGCGCGGCCGGACGCGCTGTCGCTGGAGTTCAAGGGCTACGCCGCCTTCGTCTACGCCCAGGACCCCTCGGGCCGTCCGGCCGACCTGCGCGGCTACGCCGAGGCGGGCGGCGCGGTCGAGTTCGAGGTGCGCGTGCTGGAGGCGCCCACCGGGCCGCTCTACCTGGCGTGCCACGACGACTACCCGGCGCAGCCCGGGTTCGACCTCGCACCGCGGCTCGCCGAGCTCGCGGAGCGGCCAGCCGGCGAGTGGTCGCGGGTGTCGGTGCCGGTGGCGGAGCTCGGACGGATCGGCTCCGACCTCCAGCACGTGGACGTGCCGTTCATGCTCTACACCGAGGGCACGGCGAAGCTGGAGCTGCGCGGGGGGCGGGGGGGGGCCGGGCCGGCCGGCCCGCCCCGGGTGGGGGCCGCCCCCGGGCCCGCCCCCCACTTCTCCCCACCTTCCTGGGAGCGCTCCCAAGCATCGAGGGCCACCCCGGGGACAGCCGGACCGGCACCAGGTCCTCCGGCCCTGGCCGAAGGACCGCCCGCTGCTTATCAGGCCCTGCTTGACCTGCAACGATCCGGTTCGGGACGGACCGCCTCGCCGTCATCCGCCCGTAACAAAACCGACACACCGCTTGACACCTGCCCGGGCCGGACGGCAACCATGGACCGAGGGAGCGCTCCCACGCTCCCGGCACACCCCCCGCTCCCCACCGGCGGGGCCGGCCCCTGGAGCAGCCCATGTACGCCAACGGCTACGGTCACGGACACATCCTCCTGGACCTCCCGTTCGAACCGGGCCACCACGCGATCGCCGTCAGCCGCCGCGGCGGCCGGGTGGTCGTCGGCTTCCGCGGCAGCCTCGACCGGTCGACCGCGCCCACCCTGCGCGAGACCGTGATCAGCGAGCTCGCCAAGGGCCCGGACCTGGTCGTCGTCGACCTCTCGGACGTCGACTTCTGGGACGCCTGCGGGATGAGCGCCGTCCTCGTCGCGTACAAGCGCTGCCGCGCCAACGGCACCGCCCTCGGCCTGGCCGGCCTGCACGGCAGCGCCGAGACCTCCTACCGGGCCACCCACCTCGACTCGGTCATCCCGACGTACCCCGACGTCGCCTCCGCCGTCGCCCACTGGGCCGCCGCCGCCTGACCACGCTCCCGCGCAGGCCCGGCAGGCGCGACCCGGCAGGCCCGACCCGTCCGCGGCGGCCGGCGGCCGGCGGCGGGCCCGGAAAACCCGTGGCACCCGGACGCGCGCTGCGCCTAGCTTGTGCGTTCGTGACCGATCCTCCTACCCGCCCGTCGAGTGGTCCGCCCGCGTCCGAGGGGCCGGCCGCGCCGGTGCCGGGGGGCCGCCCGGCACCGGCCGGCCGGCCGACGCCCGCCGGAGCGGCCGACGGGCTGTTCTCCGGGCCGCACGCCGCCGCCACCACCTGCTTCGCCGCGGTGATGTTCCTGACCGGGTTCGCCGCGCTCGCCGTCGTCCCCACCCTGCCGACGGCCGCACAGGACCTGGGCCGGGTGTCCCTCTACCCGCTGGTCGCGGGCTGCTTCGTGGCCGCGGGACTGCTCGGCGGGGTGCTCGGCGGCCACTGGTCGGACCGGGCCGGACCGCAGCGCCCGCTGGCCGCGGGCATGGTGCTCTCCGTGGTCACCCTGCTGCTCTCGGGGGCCGCCACGTCGATCTGGCAGCTGGCAGCCGGCCGCTTCCTGGACGGGCTCGCCGGCGGGACGGTCGCGGTGTCGATCAACGCGGCCATCGGCCAGGCCTACCCCGACCGCCTGCGCCCGCGCGTGCTGGCCCTGATGAGCGCCTGCTGGGTCGTCCCGTCGCTGGTCGGCCCCCCGCTGGCCGGGCTGGTCGCCGCGACGTGGTCCTG
This sequence comes from Kitasatospora sp. NE20-6, assembly GCF_045862635.1. Classification (NCBI taxonomy): domain Bacteria; kingdom Bacillati; phylum Actinomycetota; class Actinomycetes; order Kitasatosporales; family Streptomycetaceae; genus Kitasatospora; species Kitasatospora sp. NE20-6. The sequence goes on along the minus strand of NZ_BPRL01000023.1, from coordinate 81,523 downwards.
GCGGGCCGTGTTCCTCGGGCTCGCCGCCGTCACCGCACTGCCCGCACTGGCCGTGGTGGCCCTGCTGCGCCGCCCCTCGTGGGCGGCCGCCCGCGCCGTGTCCGGAGCCGCGCCACCGCGCCCGGCGCTGCTCGTCGCGTGCGCGGTGAGCCTCGGAGCGGCGCTGGGGCAGTACGGCGCCTCCGGCCGGGACACCCGCCATCTGCTGACCGCCGCCGGCGGGATCGCCCTGCTGGCGGTGTTCGCGCCGCGACTGCTGCCGCCGGGCACGTGGCGGGCCGCCCGCGGCCTGCCCGCCACGGTGCTGCTGCGGGGGCTGGGGTCGGGGGTGTTCTTCACCCTGGAGGCCTACGTGCCCCTGCTGCTCGTCACCGACCGGCAGGCGCCGCCCGTGGTGATCGGCCTCGGCTTCACCGGTGCCGCGCTCGCCTGGGCCGCCTCATCCTGGCTGCAGGGCCGCCTCGAACGCTGGGCACGCCACCGGCTCGTCGTGGCCGGGGCCCTGGTGCAGACCGCGGCGGTCGGCCTCGCGATCGCCGGGACGCTGCCGGCGACGCCCGCGTACACCGCCGTGTCCGCCATGATGGTCGCGGCCGTCGGCATGGGCCTGTACGTGCCGTCGGTCACCGTCCTCTCGCTCACCCACAGCCCGCCCGGCCGGCAGGGCTACGCGGGCAGCGCGATGCAGACCTCCCAGAACCTCGGCCAGGTCACGGTGCTCGGCATCGCCTCGGGCGTGTTCAGCGCCTGTCTCGGCGTGGGCGCGTCCGATCCCGTCGGCTACGGCACGGCCTTCGCGCTGCTGTTCGCGCCGTGCGCCCTGTCCGTCCTGCTCGCCTCGCGCGCCCGCGGCACGTGAGACGGGCTCGGGCGGGGGTCGCTCACCGGCTTTCCGGCGCCGCCTCCGCCTCGGGCGCCCCCGCCTCCGCCGCATCCGCATCCGCGAAGGGATCCGCGGCGGGGAGGTCCGCCGGGGCGAAGTCCACCGCGGAGGCGGGCAGCACCCGGATGCTCCGGCCGGGGAAGTCGAGGTTCCGGAAGATCTCGTTGTGGTGCGCGACGGACCGCTCCGGCGCGGCGTACTCGCCCGCGTCGGGCCGGACGGACGTCGTGTGGCCGTCGGCCACCAGCACCACGTCGTACCCGTGGCTCAGCGCCTGACGTGCCGTGGTGTCGACGCAGATCTCGGTGGCGAACCCGGTGACGACCACCTCGGTCACCCCGGCCGCCTTCAGCGTCCGGTCGAGACCGGTGCCGAGGAAGCCGTCCGCGCTGGTCTTGTGGACGACCGGCTCACCCGCCCCGGGGGCGAGTTCGGGCACGATCCGCCAGCCGTGGCTGCCCTCCGCCAGCCCGCCGCCGCGGTGCTGGACCGTGACGACCGGCGCACCCGCGGCTGCGGCCCGGCGGCGGAGCCCGGCGATCACGGCGACGGTCTCGGCGGGCCGGTGGGCGATCGCCACCAGGGCCTGCTGCATGTCGATGACGAGGAGCGCCGAGGTACGCGGCACCGGCCCGGTACGGCGGTGCCCCGCCGCGGCCGTCCGAGCGGTCACGCCTGCCCGCCGTCGGAGATCCAGGCGCGCCACCGCGGCGCGACCAGGCCGGCGAACACCTCGTAGCCGCCCGCACTTGGGTGGGCGCCGTCGCCGGCCCGCACCTCACGCATCCAGACCTCGCTGGCGAGCAGGCTCGGGAGGACGGGCACGTACGGCACCCCCGCCTCGGCGCAGACGACGGCGAACTGCTCGTCGAGGGCGGCCGTACGGGCGTTCTGTCCGGCGTCGGGCACGGGGGGCGGGCCGACCACGAGCACCGACCAGCCGCGGGCCGCCGCGACGGGCAGCATCGCCCGCAGGTTGGCCGGTGACTCCTCGGCGGGCACGCGCGTGCCGTCACCGAGGGGCGTGGTGTCGTTGACGCCGAACGACAGCACGACGCGCCGGTCGGTGCCGTCCGCCAGGCGCTGGGCGCACTCGCCCTCCCAGCGGGCGAGGATGTCGGCGGACGTCTGCCGCCGCACCCCGAGGTTGTATCCCGTGAGCGGCAGGCCGGCGTTCTGGGTCTGCGCGGCGAGACGCCCCGCCCAGCCGAGGAACTGCGGGTCGCCGATCCCCGCGACGAACGAGTCACCGACGAAGCAGAGACGAAGATCACGTGTCATGCCGCCATCCTCGCACGGCCGTTGACGGGGGCAGCCGGAATTTCGGCCCACCTCCGCGCGGGCGCCCACCGCCCGTCCGGCGTCCGCCGTCCGTCCGTCACCTGTCCGGCATCCTCCGGTGCACCGTGCCCTCCCCCGCCTCCGCTCAGCTCTCCAGGGCGTCCAGCAGCGCGAGTTGCTCCGGGATGCGTCCGTCCGACCAGCCGTCGAGCCAGGCCGCGTGCCCGCCCTCGTACGCCCGCGGGACGGCTTCGACGCGCATGATCAGGGCGAGGTAGAGGCGGTAGAGGGCGAGGCGGGCACGGGCGGCGTCGTCGAGCGGCGGGCCGGGCGTGACACTGCGGTAGCCGGCCGTGAAGTCCGCGTCGTCCTCTACCGCTCCGAGCGGGTCGAGGCCGACGAGTTCGGCGAGCGGGTCGCCGAAGAAGGCGCGCTCGCCGTCGATGAGCCCGGCCAGCCGCCAGGCGCCACCGGCGTCCTGGGTGAGCACGATGTTGCCCTCCCAGGCGTCGAAGTGGACGAGCGCGGGCCGCCGCACCTCGGCGAGCTGCGCCGCGAAACGCGTCGGCAGGGCCGCGAGGCGCTCGGCGGGCACGGGCAGCGGCACGCCGAAGCGGGCGGCGTCCGCGAGGACGGCGTTCAGCATGCCGGTGAAGGCGGTGGGCCAGTCCGGTCCGCTCAGGCCGGGCACGGGCTGCGGGTAGCCGAACGCCGGTCCGGTGGCGGTGGCGAGACGGGCCGCGGCCTCGCCGAGCCGGTGGCGCAGCGCGGCGCGGTCCTCCGGGGTGAGCCGGTCGCGGGCGGCGTCCCAGGTGGTGCCGTCGAGGAAGCCGAGCAGGAGCCACTCGGACGGGGTGCCGGGGCCGGCCGGCTCGTGGTGGAGCACGGTGGGCACGGTGACGCCGGTGGTGGCGGCGAGTCGGTGGAAGAGCGCCTCGGTGCCGAGGAGGCCCTGCTCGTGGGTGAGGGCGGGGTCGGTGGCCGGGGGTGCCGCCTTGAGCACCAGGCGCCGCCCGTCGGCGAGTTCGAGCAGGCGGGCGGCGTTGTAGAGGCCGCCGCTCAGTGCGGTGCTGCGCAGGACGTCGACCGGGCCGAGGGCCTGGCGGAGGCGGCGGACGGCGAGCTCGTGCGCGTCGTCGGCCGGGTCGGCGGAGGCACGACCGGCGGCCGAACCGGAGGCGGGAACGGAGGCGGGACCGGCGGCCGGAACGGACACGGCACCGGACACGGCGTCGGGGGTGGTGGAGGCGGCTGTCATGGCGCTCCTCGGAGGCATGCGGAAAGGGTGGGGTGGGGGTGCGAAGTGGGGTGCGGGGTGGGGGTGCACGGGGTGCGCCGCGACGACGCGGGCGGGAGGGCGGCCGGCTCCTCCGACCGGATTCTAACGACCGCGCGGGGGCTTATGTCGAGCCTTGAAATAAGGAGCCCCGGGGGTGGCAGGGAGGCTGTCCGCCCCGGGCGCTAGCCTCCGCGCATGGAGATCGATGAACTCGTCGGCAGACTGACCGATCCGGGTGCCGACGGAGCCGACCTCGCCGCCGCGCTCGCCGGGTCGGGCGGCGCCGCGGCGCCCGCGCTGCTCCGGGCCTTCCGCCGCGGCGGCCCCCGGACGGCACGCCTGCTCGCCGGTCTCCTCCCCCGTCTCGACGACGCCCTCCTGGACGCCGTCGCGGTGGCGCTGCTGACCGACCACCACCCCGACTCCGCGCCCGTCACCACCGCCCCCTCCGGCGTCGCTCCCTCCGCCGTCACCACCGCTCCCGGCGCCGGTGCTGCCGGCTTCGAAGCGCTGCTCGAACGGATCGGCCCGGGTCTCGTCCCGGCGCTGCGGCGGGTGCGGGCCGACGGCCGGCCGCCGCTGCGGCGCCGCGCGCTGCACGCGCTGGCGGCCGTCGGGGGCGCGGGGGCGCTGTCGGACCGCGACCGGGCCCTGGTGGAGCGGCTGATCCGGGTGAAGCTCACGACCGAGCGCCCCCGGCCGCTGCCGGACCACTGGTGGATCGCCGTGCCCGGCGACCGCTACGAGGGCGTCTTCGAGGCGCTCGGCCTGCACGACCGGGTGCCGGTCACCCTGGAGCTCGGCCTGTCGGTGCGCCGGCACGACACGCACTACCCGGACCTTCCGGACGGCAGCCACGGCGCCGTCCACCGCGTCTTCGTCACCCCGGAGCTCGCGGGCTGGCGGCTGGTCTACGCGGAGACGCCGATCGCCGAGATGCAGTGGTGGCCGCACGACACGATCGCGCGGATCAGCGCCGTCTGCGGGCAGGCGCAGTTCTTCCACCGGGACGCGCACGGCGACTCCACGATCTGGGCGGTCGCGGTCGACGGCCGGGTGCGGCGCGGCTACTGGTCCGACGCCACGCCGGAGTGGACGGGCGCGCCGCTGCCCTGGGAGGAGCCCGCCGACGACTCCGGGCTGGGGGAGCTGGACGACGACGCGTACGCGGAGGAGCCGCTCGACCCCAACCGGGCCGCGACGGCGGGCATCACCACGGCGGCCCGGCAGCTCTCCGTCGATCCGGCGGCGGTCTCGGCGGAGACGCCGGTGCGCGGGCACGGCTGGCTGGCGGTGACCGCGGTGGGGGTCGGGCACGGTCCGTTCGCCGGGGCGCTGCGGATCTGAGCGGGGCACGGCCCTCCCGCTGCCGGGTCCTGCCCGGTCCGTGCCGTCACCGGCGACGCACCCCCCAACTGCCGCCGGCCCGGATTCGTGCCCGCCGCACCCATAGGTCAGCCTTATGGCTCCATAACCCGGAGGCACGTACCGGCCTGGCGCGGTACGGGCGAGGCTGAGGCCCAGACCCTCTCCGTCGTCCGCCCCGGGCCGCCGCGGCCCGCCCCGCCCTGAAGGAAGCCGCCATGTCCCGCCCTGTCCGGGTCGCGATCGTCGGAGCCGGCCCCGCCGGTGTCTACGCTGCCGATGCCCTGCTCAAGTCCGAGATCGCCGCCGACCCCGGCGTCTCGATCGACCTGCTGGAGCGGCTGCCCGCGCCGTTCGGGCTGATCCGCTACGGCGTCGCGCCCGACCACCCGCGGATCAAGGGCATCGTGACCGCGCTGCACCAGGTGCTCGACAAGCCGCAGGTCCGCTTCTTCGGCAACGTCGACTACCCCGGCGACATCTCCCTCGACGACCTGCACCGCTTCTACGACGCCGTGGTCTTCGCGACCGGCGCCGTCGCCGACCGCGATCTCACCGTGCCCGGCGTCGGGCTGGACGGCTCCTACGGCGCCGCCGACTTCGTGTCCTGGTACGACGGCCACCCGGACGTCCCGCGGACGTGGCCGCTGGAGGCCGAGAAGGTCGCCGTCCTCGGCGTCGGCAACGTCGCCCTGGACGTCGCCCGCATCCTCGCGAAGACCGCCGACGAGCTCCTGCCCACCGAGATCCCCGGCAACGTGTACGACGGGCTGGCCGCCAACCGGGCCGTGGAGGTCCACGTCTTCGGCCGCCGCGGGCCCGCGCAGGCGAAGTTCAGCCCGATGGAGCTGCGCGAGCTCGACCACTCCCCCACCATCGAGGTGGTCGTCGACCCGGAGGACATCGACTACGACGACGGGTCGATCGCCACGCGCCGCGCCAACAAGCAGGCCGACATGGTGGCCTCCACCCTGGAGAACTGGGCGATCCGCGACACCGGCGACCGCCCGCACCGCATCCACCTGCACTTCTTCGAGTCGCCGGTGGAGATCCTCGGCGAGGACGGCCGGGTCGTGGGCCTGCGCACCGAGCGCACCGAGCTCGACGGCACCGGCGACACCACCGGCACCGGCGTCTTCCGGGACTGGGACGTCCAGGCCGTCTACCGCGCCGTCGGCTACCGCTCGGACGAGCTGCCCAAGCTGCCGTTCGACCCGATCTCCGCGACCGTGCCGCACGAGGCGGGCCGGGTCCTGGAGGCGGGCGCGCACCTGCCGTCGACGTACGTCACCGGCTGGGTCAAGCGCGGGCCGGTCGGCCTCATCGGGCACACCAAGGGCGACGCCAACGAGACCGTCGCCTGCCTGGTCGCCGACCACCGCGCCGACCTGCTGCACCGCGCGTCGGCGCCCGGCGAGGACGCCGTGACCGCGTACCTCGCCGAGCAGGGCGTCGACTACACCACCTGGGAGGGCTGGAAGCTCCTGGACGCGCACGAGCGGGCCCTCGGCGAGCGCGAGGAGCGCGAGCGCGTCAAGGTCGTCGAGCGCGACGCGATGCTCCGCGCCTCCCGGAGCGCCCTGACGGACCCCGCCGGGCCGTCGGAGGGCTGAGCAGGGGGCCCCGCCGCGGGGCGGCCGTCACCGCACGAACGCCTCACCGGGCTTCAGCAGCTGCAGCCGCTCCGCCAGGCCCGCCGCCTCGAACGCGGCGACGAGCGCGGCCCCGTCCTCGGTGAAGTGCGCCCAGTGCTCGAAGTGCAGCGGCACGACGTCACGCGCGCCGAGGACGGCGGCGGCCTCGGCCGCCCGGTCGGCCGTGAGGGTCAGCGGCTCGTCCGGTACGAGCGGGGTCCGGGCGGCGCCCGCGAAGAGGACGGCGACGTCGACCGGCCCGACCCGGTCGGCGACGGCACGCACGACGTCCACGGAGGCGTTGTCCCCGCTGACGTACACGGTGGGGAGCCCGGCCCCGGAGAGGACGAAGCCGGTCACCTCGCCGACCAGGTGCTCGCTGCCCACGGGGCCGTGCAGGGCCGGCACGCCGGTGATCCGCAGGGTGCCGCCGCCGGGCCGGGCCAGCTCGGTGTGCTGCCAGTTCGGCAGCACCCGGACGCTGCCGCCGAGGCGTTCCCCGGCGGCAGCGGTGGAGAACACCGGCGGCGCGGCGACCGGATCGGTGACGAAGGCGCGCCCGGCGGTGTCCAGGTTGTCGGGGTGCTGGTCGTGCGAGAGGAGCACGGCGTCCACCGGCCCGATCCCGGCGAGCGGCACGGCCGGACCCGCGGTCTTGGCGAGGGTGCGGGAGCCGACCGGGTACTCGCCGGGCGGGTCGAACGTGGGGTCGGTCAGCAGCCGGAGGCCGTCGATCTCCAGGACGGCGGTGGGACCGCCCAGGTAACGGACCGTCAGTGTGCTCATCGTGTGCTCCCCCTCGGGGCGGCGGCAGGTGTCACCGGGACAATCCACCGGCCGCCCCGGTTGTTCCCGGCCTCGGCGCGGCCGCTGCCACTGCCGCCGCTGCCACGGGGGACCGCGGTCAGGGCAGCGGGTCGACGATGCACTTGCCGAACTCGGCGCTCTTGAACTGCACCAGGGGCCCCGGCTCGGACACGGCCGGGGCGAGGGCGGGGACGGACGTGCCGATCGGCCGAACAGCCCATCGGGCGGGCCCTCCCGGACGCCGCCGGACAGGCCGTCACCCGCCGCTCAGCGGGCGCCGAACCCGGTCGCGACCGCCACCAGCACGGTGAGCAGCATCAGGCCCGCGGTGAGCACGGCCTGAGCGGGGCCGTGGCCGAGCGGCTGTGCATGGCGCATCCGCTGCTGGCGCACCCGCCACTGCCGGTAGCCGACCAGCGTCGTCGCCATCGAGAGGACCAGCAGGTACGCCGCCATCGCCAGGCGCAGGCCGTACGGCACCAGCGTCGCGAGCTGCAGCACGGCCAGGGCGCCGGCGAGGAGCGCCAGCGCCGTACGCGACCAGGCCAGGAAGGTGCGCTCGTTGGCGAGGGTCGCCCGGTAGTCGGGCTCCTCACCGGCCTCCCACCAGACACCGCCTGCGTCCCCGGCACCGTCGCCCCCGTCGCCCCCGTCGCCCCCGTCCAGGCCGTCCCCGGTCCGGCCGGGGTTCGGGTCGGGGTGCGGGTCGGGGTCCGGCACCGGCATCTCGTCCATGCCCGGAGTATCGCCGCCCGGACGCCGCAGGCGCCGCAGGCACGGCGCAGGGGCGAGGCGGGGCGGGGCGGGGCGGAAAACCACGTGCCGTGGCGGGCCGTCCGGAGGAGGATGCCGCGGTGAACGCCGCGCTGCGCGGGCTCGCCGCGAATCCGTCCCTGCCGTCCGGTCTGCTCGACCGGCTGATCGCGACGGCGCGGGCGGGCGCCGGGGCGGACGCCGAGGACGACACCGGCGATGACCTGGCGGGTGCACTCGCCCACCGCCCCGGCCTCGGGCGGGCGCACGTGGTGGCCCTCCTCCCGATCGGCGAGGCGGTCGCGGTGGCACTCGTACACGCCGGACACCTCACCGCCGCCGACATCGACCCGGTCGCACGGCCCGAGGCGGCGCTCGCCTTCCTCGACCGGGGAGCCGGGCCTCCGGAGTGGGCGCGGCGCCTGGCCGCCGACCCCGACCCCTGGCGACGCGAACGGCTCGCCGCGTGTCCCGGCCTGCCGCCGGACGTCGTGGCGGCGCTCGCCGCCGACCCCGAGGTGGAGGTCGTCGCGGAGCTGGCACAGTGGACCTCCGCGGCCGTGACCGCCCGGCTCGCGGCGCACCCGCACGCCCGCGTCCGCCAGGCGGTGGCGTGCAACCTCCGGACGCCGCCGGAGGTCCTGGTGGCGCTGCTCACCGGTGCGGGGCTGCCGCCGGTGCGGCTCTGCGCGGACTGCGCGTGCGGCACCGGGCCACCTGCCCCGGCGCACCGACGGTCCGGTGCGTGCGAGGACGGCTCGCACGCGTCCGTGCCGGACATCGTGATGATGGCGCTGCGCAACCCCGGCACGCCTGCCGGATCCGCCGCCGCCTTCGCCGGCCACCCCTCGCCGGCGCTGCGCCGGGAGGTCGCCGAACGTCCGGACCTGCCGCCCGGGGTGTACCTGCGGCTCGCCGACGACCCGGCGCCGTGGACGCGGTCGGCGCTGGCGGCGAACCCGGCGATCGGCGGGCCGGTGATCCGCCGGCTCGCCGTCGAGCGTGACGCAGACGTGCGGCGGACGCTGGCCCGGCATCCGCGGCTGCCGCTCGACGTCCTGGCCGGCCTGGCCCGGGCGGCCCGGATCGGCGCCGACCTGCTGCCCCGGGTGGCCGCCGCCTCCGTGGCGGAGGTCGCCCGGCTCGCCGCGTCCCCCCGACCGGAGGTGCGGGTGCTCGTCGCCCGGCGGCGCGACCTGCCGGACCCGGTCCGTGACGCGCTGGCCGCCGACCCGGACGCGAAGGTGGTGGGCGCCGTCGCGTCGCATCCGGGCATCGGCGAGGCCCGGATGCACGCGCTGCTCGACCGGCACGGCAGGCAGGTCGCGGCCGCGCTCGCGACGAACCCGGACGCGTCACCGGCCGTCCTGGAGCGGCTGGCGGCACTCGACCCGCCGGTCCGCGGGGCGCTCGCCGGGATCGCCCGGCACCCGAACGCCACGGCGGCCGCGCTGACGGCCTGCCTGGCGGACCGGAAGACCCGGTGCGGGGCCGCCGCGCATCCGGCGCTGCCCCCACCGGTGGTGGTGGCGCTGCTCGGTGCCGACGAGCCCGACGTCCGGGAAGCTGCCGCCGCCAACCCCGCGCTGCCGGTCGCGGCGATGGAGGCCCTGCTGCCCGGCGGCCACCATCCGGCGTAAGGGGCTCGAAGCCCGGAGGCCCCGGGCGGCACGGGCGGCCGGGCCGCGGATCCGGGCCGCGGATCCGGGCCGCGGATCCGGGCCGCGGCGGGAATGTCCGCGCGTCGCCGATCCACCTCCGGGGTCGGATCCGAATAGGCTGTGAGAACAGACCCTCCGGGAAGGAGGACGCCGTGATCGACCAGGAGTTCACGGACGCAGCCAGCGAGGCGGTCACCACGCTCCGCCACTGCGGTGACCCCGAGCAGGACCACCTGCTGGACGAGATCCAGCATCCCGAGACCACCTTCGCGCTGTACGCGCTGGCGGCCCGGCCCGATCAGCCGCCGGGCGGCGTCACGCTGCTGCCGGTGCCCGAGCGCTGAGCATCCCGGCCGCCGTCCGCCCGGACGGCGGCCGGCAACACCCGTACGGCCGCAGGGCCGGCCCCGGAAGGGGTCGGCCCGCGGACGGGGTGACGGCGGGGCCGGTCGGCCCGGCGGGGACGTGCACGGCGTTCAGCAGCGTGCCCGCCGGTACCGGGTGGCGCCGGGCCGGTCGGCGCCGGGCGGTCGGCGAGGCCGAAGCACCTGACCGGAAACCGGCCCGGCCGACGGCCCGTCAGTCGTTCGCGGGAGGAAGGGTTTTCCCGCCGTCCGCTCAGCGGCCGCCCAGCAGGTCAGCGGCCGCTCAGCAGGTCGGCGGCGCGGGCGATCCGCGAGGTGCGGCCGAGTCCGCCGTCCTCCCGGCGGTCGGCCGCGCGGTAGGCGGCGTACAGCCCGCGGATGCCGAGCCAGCGCAGGGGCTCCGGTTCCCAGCCGCGGACCCGGCGGCCGACCCAGGGCAGCCGGGTGAGTTCGGTGTCGCGGCCGAGCACGAGGTCGCACAGGGTGCGGCCGGCCAGGTTGGTGGTGGCGACGCCGTGGCCGACGTAGCCGCCGGCCCAGCCGAGGCCGGTCGCCGGGTCGAGGCCGACGGTGGCGCACCAGTCGCGGGGCACGCCGAGCACGCCGGACCACGCGTGGTCGACGGGCGCGCCGGCCGCGGCGGGGAAGAGCCGTCCGAGCAGGTCGGTCAGCTGGCGCTGCGTCGAGGCGTGCGTCTCGCCGCGCGCGTCGACCCGTGAGCCGAACCGGTACGGGACGCCGCGTCCGCCGATGGCGATCCGGTCGTCGGCGGTGCGCTGCAGGTAGCAGTAGGCGTGGGCCTCGTCGCCGACGACCTCGGCGCCGCGCCACCCGATCTCGTCCCACACGGCCTGCTCCAGCGGAGCGGTGACGATCATGCTGCTGTTCATCGGCACCCAGGTGCGGCGGTGGCCGTCCAGGCCGGCCGTGAAGCCCTCCAGGGCGCGGATCACGTGGCGTGCGCGCACGGTGCCCTGCCGGCACACCGCGGCGCCGGGGCGCACCGCGGTGACCTCGGTGTCCTCGTACACGGTGACGCCCAGGCGTTCGACCGCGGCGGCCAGGCCCCGGACGAGGGCGGCCGGGTGGATGCGGGCGCAGTGCGGGGTCCACAGGGCGCCGCGGGCACCGGCGACGCGTACCCGGTCGGCGAGTTCGCCGGCGCCGAGCCGGACCATGTCGTCCTCGCCCCAGCCCTCCTCGCGCAGGGCGGGGAGGTGGGCGAGCATGCGGCGTTCCTGCACCGCGCCGACGGCGACGTGCAGTTCGCCGTCCTTGCGGATGTCGGCGTCGATGCCTTCCGTGCGGGCGGCGTCGATCACCTCGTCGACGGTGGCGAACATGGCCCGCTGCATGGCCGCGGCGGCGTCCGGCCCGTGCGTGGCGGCGTAGCGGCGGAACTGCCCCGGGAGGGCGGCGGTGAGCCAGCCGCCGTTGCGCCCGGAGGCCCCGAATCCGGCGAACTCCTTCTCCAGCACGGCGATCCGCAGCGAGGGGTCGGCCCGCTTGAGGTAGTAGGCCGTCCAGAGTGCGGTGTAGCCGCCGCCGACCAAGGCCACGTCCGCCTCGATGTCGCCGTCGAGGGCGGGGCGCCGGGCGGGCAGGCCGTGCGCGGCGTACCAGAAGGCGACCTCGCCGTTGGTCCGGGCGGTGCCGGCCGCGCTCGCGGGGGCAGGGGCGGGTACGGCGGCCGGGACGGCTGCGGGGGTCGGGGACGGCTGCGGGGTCGGGCTCATGGGTGGTCCTGTGCCTCGGTGGGGGTGGGCTGTCTCGGTCGGGGTGGGCGGTCTCAGCCGGGGGTGGGCGGGCTGACGATCCAGAGCACCTCGGCGGGCGTGTCCGCGGGGTTGGCCACCCGGTGCGGGGTGGCGGTGCGGTAGTCGAGGCTGTCGCCGGCGTCCAGGGTGTAGGGGTGGCCGTCGAGTTCGACGACGACGCGGCCCGCCAGGACGACCAGGATCTCCTGGGAGTCGCCGTGCGTGTAGGCCTCCGCCCCGGTGGACGCCCCGGGGTCGAACTCCCCGGCGTACACCTCCAGATGGGAGAGCGGGCGCTGCGAGACGAGGTACTTGCGGGTGCCGGGGGCGGTGAGGAGCGCGGGCCGTGCGGCGCGCCGGACGACCCGGGGCCCGGCCGGTGCGGCGTCGTCGAAGAGGTCGGCCATGGTGAGGCCGAGCGCGCCGGAGATCCGCCGCAGCATGCCGATGCTGGCGCCCGCCAGGCCGCGTTCGACCTGGCTGAGGAAGCCCGGGCTGGCCCCCGCGGCCTCGCCGAGGGCGCGCAGCGACAGGCCGCGCATCTCGCGGTAGCCGCGGATCCGGGCGCCGAGGGCCCTGCCGTCGGGGCTGCCGTCGGGGCCGGTGCCCGGGCCGTCGGGCACGGCGAGGGGGGTCTCCGGCAGGGTGGCGGGCGGGTCGGTCATGGGGCACCGGTTCCGGGTCGGGCGGACGGCGCGGCGTCCGGCGGCCTCGATCAAACACTCTGTTCGATGAGGTGCAACACACCGTATGGCGCGTGACGGCCGCACACAAGGGCCGGACCTACCTCTTGGGTCTGGCGGTCCTCGCAACACTCATGATCATGGGAGTTGCGAGGACCGTGGGCGGTAAGAGGCTCGATCCGGAGTTGAAGAGGCTGCTCTTTGAACGGCTTGATGCCGTGGGGAGCGTGTCCCCCGTGACACGTGAGCTGGGACTGAATCTGAATACGGCGTTCACGCCGGCCCGCAAGGCCGGCATGAACCACGGGCACCTGGGACACCCTGGGCGCGAGGAGTACATGAAGCTGCGGGCCCGGGGTGTCTCCAGGCGGGAGGCCGCCGAGCAGGCCGGTGTGCACGGTCCCACAGCCAGGGACTGGGACCGGGGCGTCCGGAAGTCCGACAACTCACGGATCCACCCCGACGGCCGACGCGTGGACTACAGGACGGGAACCGTCACGATGTCCGATGTGATCATCTCGGAGCCTGTGAAGCCGAGGTGGCCCGCCACAAGCAGTTCACCGTGGCCACCGGGATGCCGGTCTACTTCTGCGACCCCGCCAGTCCCTGGCAGCGCGGCTCCAACGAGAACACCAACGGCCTGCTCCGCCAGTACTTCCCAAGGGCACCGACCTCTCGGCCCACGGCCCCGAGCACTTGGCCGCCGTCGCCGTCGCCGAGCAACTCAACCACGGCCCGCGCAAGACGCTCGGTCGGGAGACCCCGGTTGAGCGTCTGACCAGGCTTATCACGGTCCAGTCCGAATCCACGGCGGAGCGACAAGTTGCTCTCCTGGGTCCGGTTCGGCTGCTGGGGAAAGACGTTCGTTCGGCGAGGCCTGCGGAGGCGGGGCGGTGGCCGGGGCGGTGGCCGGGGCGGTCGGGTCGTGGGCGGGCTGGTCGGGTACTGCGGTTGCGGTAGTCGGTACTGCGGTTTCGGTAGGCGGAAGTGCCAGTAGCTGGGGGACGACCGGGCGGGGCCTTCCGAGCGAGCCTGGAGTGGTTGTCGGAAGACGGATACGGAAGGCCCTGACGTGGCAGCTTTTCTCTATCGGCTGGGCCGCTGGGCGGCTCGGCGCCGGGGCCTGGTGGTCCTGTTGTGGGTGGCGGTGCTGGCCGCGGTCGGCGTGGGCGGACTGACCGCGCCGGGAGCCTCCAAGGGGGACTCCTCGATGCCGGGCATCGAGTCCCAGCAGGCGTACGACCTGATGCAGGAACGCTTCCCCGGCGCGAGCGCCGACGGCGCCGGCGCGACGGTCGTCTTCGTCGCCCCGGACGGGCAGCAGGTCACCGCGACCGACAACCGGGCGGCCGTCGAGAAGGCGGTGAAGTCCCTGTCCACCGGCGCGCAGGTGGCCTTGGTCGCGGACCCGTTCGAGTCGGACGCGGTCAGCAAGGACGGCTCCACCGCGTACGCCACCGTCACCTACAAGGTGCCCTCCGACGACGTCACCGACACCAGCCGCACCGCGGTGGACCAGGCCGCCGGCCAGGCCCGCGCGGCCGGCCTGACCGTGGAGACGGGCGGCTCCGCGATGGAGACCGACGAGGGCCTGAGCGGCGTGGCCGAGATCATCGGGATCTCGGTGGCGGCCGTCGTGCTGCTGATCACCTTCGGCTCGCTGGCCGCGGCCGGGCTGCCGCTGCTGACCGCCATCGTCGGCGTCGCCGTGAGCCTGTTCGCGATCATGCTGCTCGCCAACCCGCTGGGCCTGTCCTCGGACACCAGCACCCTGGGCATGATGCTGGGTCTGGCGGTCGGCATCGACTACGCGCTGTTCGTCGTCTCCCGCTACCGCGAGGAACGCGCCCGGGGCCGCTCCCCGAAGGAGGCCACGGGCCGGGCGGTGGGCACCGCCGGCTCCTCGGTGGTCTTCGCCGGCCTGACCGTGGTCATCGCCCTGGCCGGTCTGTCGGTCGTCGGGATCCCGATGCTCACCCAGATGGGCCTGGCCGCCGCCGGCGGGGTCGCGATCGCCGTACTGGCCGCGCTGACCCTCGTCCCCGCGTGCCTGGCGTTCTGGCCCGACGCCGTCCTCTCCCGCAGCGCCCGCAAGGCCCTCAAGCACGGCCGGCACACCCCGGCCGCCACCACCCCCGCCGCCCCGGCGGACGGCGAGGCGCCGGAGGCGGGTCGGGGCAACCTGGGCACCCGCTGGGCCCGGTTCGTGCTGCGCCGCCCGCTGCCGGTCCTGATCCTCGGCGTCCTGGGCCTGGGTGCCCTCGCCGTCCCGGCCGCGAGCCTGCAACTGGGCATGCCCGGCGACGAGGCCAAGTCCACCTCCACCACCCAGCGCCGCGCCTACGACGCGCTCGCCGAGGGCTTCGGCCCCGGCTTCAACGGACCGCTGACCGTCGTCGTGGACGCCAAGGGCGCCCCCGGCCCGAAGGCCGCGGTGAACGCGATCAGCGAGAAGATCGCCCACACCCCCGGGGTCGTGTCCGTCTCACCGGCGAACTTCAACCAGGCCGGCGACACCGCCGTGTTCCAGGCCACCCCCACCACCAGCCCCACCGACGCGAAGACCAAGACCCTGGTCACCACCATCCGTGCCGAACGCCCCGCCCTCGAAACCGGCACCTCCGCGACCTTCGAGGTCACCGGCACCACCGCCCTCAACATCGACGTCGCCGCCAAGGTCCAGTCCGCCCTGGTCCCCTATCTCGTCGTGGTCGTCGGCCTGGCGATCGTGCTGCTGCTGGTCGTCTTCCGTTCCGTCGCCGTGCCCTTGAAGGCCGCGCTCGGCTTCCTGCTCTCGGTGCTCGCCGCGCTGGGCACGGTGGTGCTGGTCTTCCAGCAGGGCCACCTCGCGTCCCTGTTCGGCGTCCAGCAGACCGGCCCGATCATGAGCCTGATGCCGATCTTCCTGGTGGGCATCGTGTTCGGCCTGGCCATGGACTACGAGGTCTTCCTCGTCTCGCGGATGCGCGAGGCCTACACCCGCGGCGATAGCGCCCGGCAGGCCGTGGTCTCCGGCTTCCGGCACAGCGCCAGGGTCGTGGTCGCCGCCGCCCTGATCATGATCGCGGTGTTCTCCGGCTTCATCACCGAGAGCGGCTCCATGATCAAGATGATCGGGTTCGGCCTGGCCACCGCCGTCCTCCTGGACGCCTTCGTCGTCCGGATGACGATCGTGCCCGCCGTCCTCGCCCTCCTCGGCGACAAGGCCTGGTGGCTGCCCAAGTGGCTCGGCCGCGTCCTGCCGCGCGTCGACGTCGAGGGCGAAGCCCTCGACCACCACCCCGAGGAGCAGGCACCCGCCCCCGACCACACCGGGAGGGAACCGGCACAGGCGAGCCGGTGATCCGGCCGCAGGCCGACCGCCCGACCGCCCGACCGCGGGCCGACCGGGCACCAGCCCCGGGCGGCCCGCCTCCCGTCCGACCCCGCCCCGCTCGGCGACCATGGAAGCGACCGGGCACCACCCCCACCGGAGAGGCAGCATGACCAGCCACCTGGAGCGCTACGGCCGCCGCCACCCGCGCGCGGCCGACGCCGTGCTGGCGGTGATGCTGGGCGCCTGCATGGAACTCGGCGCCCAGATCAGCACCAGCGACTCCCACCCCCCGCACAACCCCTGGCCCGCCCGCCTCCTCGCCCTCGCCTGCACCGCCGCCCTCTGCACCGCACGCCGCCACCCCCGCACCGCACTCACCGTCACCGCCGCCTGCGCCGCCGTCCTCACCGCACTCGGCCACCTCCCCAGCCCCCTGCTGCTGGCCCCCGTCATGGCCGCCCTGTACTGGGTCGCCGCACTCACCGACTCCCGCACCACCGCCACCTACGGCTACACCACCGCCGCCCTGCTGCTGGCCACCTCCCTCGCCGGCGCACCGCTCGGCGACGACTTCCTGCTGCGCACCCTGGGCACCGCCCTGTGGCTGCTGCTGCCACTGTCCCTGGGCGGGATGAGCCGCTTCCGCCGCGCCTACCTGCACACCGTGCAGGAGCGGGCCGCGAACGCCGAGCGCACCCGCGAGGAGGAGGCCCGGCTGCGCGTCGCCGAGGAACGCATGCGCATCGCCCGTGAACTGCACGACGCGGTCGCCCACCACATGGCCGTCGCCAACGCCCAGGCCGGAACCGCCGCCCACCTCCTGGCCGCCGGCCGCCCCGAGCAGGCCGGGCAACTCCTCGCCGACCTCGCCCACACCACCTCCACCGCACTGCTGGAACTGCGCAACACCGTCGGCGTCCTGCGCCAGACCGGCGACCCGGACGCGGACCCGCTGGAGCCCGCACCCGGCCTGAGCCGCCTGCCGGACCTCCTCGCCGCCCTCGAATCGGCGGGCCTGACCGTCACCGCCACCACCACGGGTACCGCCCGCCCGCTGTCCCCGGGCGTCGACCTCACCGCCTACCGCATCGTGCAGGAAGCCCTGACCAACGCGGCCAAGCACGCCTCGAACCACGCCGCCGACCTGCACCTCACCTACACCGGCTCCCGCCTGCGCATCACCGTCACCAACGACGGCCCGCCCGCCCCGCCGCCCGTGCCCGGCGGCGGCTACGGCCTGATGGGCATGCGCGAACGCGCCCACTCCGTCGGCGGCGACCTCACCACCGGCCCCCGCCCCCAGGGCGGCTTCCACGTCACCGCCACCCTCCCCCTCCAACCCCCCACCGCCCGTCCCCAGGAGAACCGTTGACCATCCGCGTCCTGCTCGCCGACGACCAGGCCTTGCTGCGCGGCACCTTCCGCCTCCTGATCGACTCCTGCGACGACCTGGAAGTGGCCGGCGAGGCCGCCGACGGCGACCAGGCCATCGACCTCGCCCGCGTCCTGCGCCCCGACGTCGTCCTGATGGACATCCGCATGCCTCGCACGGACGGCCTGACCGCCACCGCCGCGATCTGCGACGACCCCGACCTCGCCGGAACCCGCGTCCTGATCCTCACCACCTTCGAGACCGAGGAACACGTCGCCCGCGCCCTGCGCGCCGGCGCCAGCGGCTTCCTCGGCAAACACGTCACCACCGACACCCTCCTCGACGCGATCCGCACCGTCGCCGCCGGCGAAGCCCTCCTGTCACCCGCCGCCACCCGGGCCCTGATCACCCGCTTCCTCACCACCCCCGCCTCCGGCCCGCCGCCGGCCCCCGCCGAACGACTCGGCGACCTCACCCCCCGCGAACAGGAAATTACCGCCCTCGCCGCCCTCGGCAAGTCCAACGACGAGATCGCCACCGACCTCGTGCTCAGCGTCCTGACCGTCCGCACCCACATCCAACGCGCCATGACCAAACTCGGCGCCCGCGACCGCGCCCAACTCGTCGTCATCGCCTACCAGAACGGCCTCGTCCGCGCTGAACCACCCCAGACCTGACACGACACCACCCGACCACCTGCCGACCGGCAATCGGGGAGCCAAGGGCAGCCGCAGACACTCACGACCTGCAAGGTGCGACAACAACCAGATGCTCGGCCGGGAACCCCGGCCGAGCGTCTGGTCAAACTCTGCGGCCCAGGCAACCAGCCGCGTGTTGCAACGATCGCTAGAAACCGCCCCTGGCGGGCGGCAGTTCCTGCTCCGTCCAGATGGTCTTGCCCCGGGCGGTGTAGCGGCTGCCCCAGCGGGAGGCGAGCTGCGCGATCAGGTAGAGGCCGCGGCCGCCCTCGTCGGTGAGGCGGGCCCGGCGCATCCGGGGCTGGGTGCTGCTGCCGTCGGAGACCTCGCAGGTCAGCGTGTCCGCGCGGATCAGACGCACGCCGACCGGGCCGCCGGCGTAGCGGATCGCGTTGGTGACGAGTTCGCTGAGGATGAGCTCGGTGGTGAAGGCGAGGTCGTCCAGGCCCCACTCGGTGAGCCGGGCGCAGGCGTCGGCCCGCACCCGGCCGACCGCCGCCGGGTCGGGCTCGACCGACCAGACGGCGGTGTCCGCGGCGGGCACCGCCCGGGTGCGGGCGAGGAGCAGGGCGACGTCGTCGCGCAGCCGGGTGGGCGGCAGGCCGGCGGTGATCCGGGCGGCGGCCTCGCGCAGCGGCCGGTCGGGGCCGGTGAGGTCGAGCAGGCGCTTCCGGAGTTCGGCCATGCCCTCGTCGATGTCGCCCTCGCCGCGTTCGATCAGGCCGTCGGTGTAGAGGGCGATGACGCTGCCCGGGGCGAGGACCGCCTCGGTGGCCTCGAAGGGCAGGCCGCCGACGCCGAGCGGCGGCCCCGGCGAGACCGGCAGGTAGCGCGCGGTGCCGTCGGGTTCGACGACGGCGGGCGGGGGGTGGCCGGCGCTGGCGAGGGTGCAGCAGCGGGTGACGGGGTCGTACACGGCGTACAGGCAGGTCGCCCCGAGGGAGCCGGGTTCGGGGCGGGTGCGGCCCTCCTCGGCACCGGCCGGTGCGGCGGGGTCGTCGCCCTCCGCCTGGAAGTCGCCCTCGATGAGGAGCTGGGAGACCAGGTCGTCGAGGTGCACGAGCAGTTCGTCCGGTTCGAGGTCGAGGTCGGCGAGGGTGCGGACGGCGGTGCGCAGCCGGCCCATGGTGGCGGTGGCCTGCAGGCCGTGGCCGGCGACGTCGCCGACCACCAGGGCGACGCGGGCGGAGGAGAGCGGGATGACGTCGAACCAGTCGCCGCCGACCCCGCCCGCGCTGTCGGTGGGCAGGTAGACGCCTGCCGTCGTCACGGCGGCGACCGTCCGGACGGACGGCGGCAGCAGGCTGCGCTGCAGGGCGACGGCGGCCCGGTGCTCGCGGGTGTAGCGGCGGGCGTTGTCGACGGCCAGGGCCGAGCGGGCGGCGATCTCGGCGAGCAGCAGGCGGTCGCCGTCCTCGTACGGGTCCTTCCAGCGGTCGCGGTGGGTGGTGACCTGGCCGAGGAGGATGCCGCGGGCGGTGAGCGGGGCGTGCAGGGCCCAGGCGCCGGCCGGGTCCTCGGAGGGGGCGGCGGGGTCGGCGCCGGGCCGCACCAGCACGCTGTCGCCGGTGGCGGGGGACGATCCGGGCGGTCCGGCGACGGCGGTGCGGCGCAGCAGCAGCTGGCCGTCGCCGTCCGCGACGGGTTCGTCGCCGGTGAAGACGGCGGCGGCGATGTCGACGACGGCCACGTCCGCCAGCTCGGGGACGAGGGCGCGGGCGAGGTCCTCGGCGGTGCCGGAGACGGAGAGCGAGGCGCCGGCGGCGGCGGTGACGCGGTGCAGGAGGGCCAGGCGCCGGCGGCTGCGGTGCTGCTCGGTGATGTCGGTGAAGAGCACGGTGACGCCGATGACGGTGCCGACGGCGTCCTGGAGCCGGAACGCGGAGATGGCCATCATGCGTCCGCTGCGCGGGTCGACGACGGTGCGGGCGGGCTCCTCGGCGAGCACCAGCGGCCGCCCGGTCTCCAGCACCTCGCGCAGGTGGCCCTCGACGACGACGGCGTCCTCGGGCTGCAGGAAGTCGGCGAGCCTGAGCCCGGTGAGCGTGGGCGGCACGCCGGTGTAGGGCAGCAGGTGGGTGTTGGTGCGGACGACCCGCAGGTCGGTGTCGAAGACGGCGAGTCCGAAGCGGTCCTGCAGGAAGAGCTCGCGGGTGAAGGCCTGGTCCTGGCGCCATCCCACGACGGTGGCGGAGGGCGCGCCGAGGACGACCTGCCGGACGGCGCCGGGGTCGGCGGGGTCGCCGCCGTGCAGGGTGAGGACGCGGACGTCGAGGCCCAGCGGCCGCCCGTCGCCGGTGCGCACGGTGACCCGGGCGTCGCGGGTGCCGGGGCCGGTCCGGGGGCCGTCACCGGGGCTGTCGTGGGGGCCCGGGCCGTCACCGGTGCCGTCGCCGGGGCTGCCGTGGAGGCCGTGCCAGTCGTCCGGCCGGGCGAGGAGGTCCCGCAGGGGGCGGCCGACGAGGGCGCGGGCGGGGAGGGAGAGCAGGTCCTCGAAGGCGTCGGTGCAGCCCACGATCGTCCCCCTGCCGTCGACGAGCGCCCCTGCGACGCCGTCGAGGAAGGGGAAGCGGCGGTCGTCCATCGCGATCACCTCGCCGGCTCGTCCTCTCCCCACATCCTCCACCGGGGTCCGGCGCCCGTCGCCCTGGACACGCGGGGTGACCGCCTCCCGCTCTTCGACCTGTGGAGGCAGAGGGGTTGACGCGGTTCGGTCAACGGGCCTAACTTCACGTTCTGGAAAAAGGGGTCCAGACCAATCCGGGCGCCCCGCCCGGCCGCGCACGACACGCCACCCACCTGGTGACACCTCGGCAGAGCCCTGACCTGTCAAGCTTCTGACGGTCCGTCCGCCGTGCGCGCACCGGTCCGTCCGTGCTCCGACAGACCCGCCACCGGGACGCCGACCGGGACGCCGTCGAGCACCCCCGCGTTCATCTTCCGAACGCCTGCACCAGTCCTTCCTCACCCCCACCACGCCTGCGCCCCCTGCGCAGGCAGCGAGGAGAAACCGTGCTCCGCCCCCTGGCCCGCGCCGCCGCCACGGCCGCCGCCCTGCCCGCCCTGGTCGCCGGCCTGCTGCTCGCGGCCGGCTCCCCGGCGTCCGCCGCGGCCGACCCCGGCCCCGGCTTCCCCGCCCACTTCGCGGCCCCCTACCTGGAGACGTGGAACGCGCCGTCGGTGATGGCCGACGTGCGCAACGCCACCGGCCTGAAGTACTTCACCCTCGCCTTCGTGATCAGCGACGGCAGCTGCAACGCCACCTTCAACGGCGACACCGCGATCACCTCCGCCTCCTGGCAGAGCGCCGTGAACAGCCTCCGGGCGGCCGGCGGCGACGTCATCGCCTCCTTCGGCGGCGCGGCCGGCACCGAACTCGGCCAGGCCTGCACGAGCGTCTCCGCCCTGCAGGCGCAGTACAAGCGGGTGGTCGACACCCTCAACCTGACCCGCATCGACCTCGACATCGAGGGATCCGCGCTCAACGACACCACCGCCAACGACCGGCGCAACCAGGCGCTGGCCGCCCTCCAGCAGCAGTACGCCGCGGCCGGTCGCCGCCTCGCGGTCAACTACACCCTGCCGGTCAGCCCCACCGGCCTGCTGCAGAACTCGCTGAACCTGCTCACCAACGCCAAGAGCCGCGGTCTCGACGTCAACGTCGTGAACATCATGACGATGGACTACGGCCCCGCGACGGACATGGGCCAGGCCGCCATCGACGCCGCGAACGGCCTGCACACGCAGCTCGGGCAGATCTGGACGGGCCGGACCTCCGAGCAGCTGTGGGCGATGGAGGGCAACACGCCGATGATCGGCGTCAACGACACCACCGCCGAGGTCTTCACCACCTCCGACGCCACCGACCTGGAGGCGTTCGCCGCCGCCCGCGGCATCCAGCAGCTCGCCTTCTGGTCGGTCGGACGCGACAAGGCGTGCGCCGTCAACGGCACGCTCTCCGACACGTGCAGCGGCACCCCGCAGTCCGCGTACCAGTTCACCCGCACGTTCGACGCGCTCACCGGCACCACCGCCCCGGGCACCCCCGCCGGACGGATCACCGGCTACGGCGGCAAGTGCGTCGACGTCGCGGGGGCCAGCCCGGCGAACGGCACCGCCGTCCAGCTGTACGACTGCAACGGCACCACCGCCCAGGTCTGGCAGGCGGGCACGGGCGGCACCCTGCGCGCCCTCGGCAAGTGCCTGGACGTCAACGCCGCCGGCACCGCCAACGGCACCCGGGTGCAGCTGTACGACTGCAACGGCACCACCGCCCAGGTCTGGCAGGCCCGCGCCGACCGCACGCTGGTCAACCCCGCCTCCGGCCGCTGCCTCGACGCCACCGGACCCAGCTCCGCCAACGGCACGCGGCTGCAGATCTGGGACTGCTCCGGCGCCGCCAACCAGCAGTGGTCCCTGCCCGCCTGAGGCCCGCCCCGCCACCGAGAGGAGCACCACCCGTGTCCATAGCACCCGCGCCCCGGCGCACCCGTGCCCGCGGACGGGCCGTCCCGCTGACCGCGGTCCTCGGCCTCGTCGCCTCGCTCACCACCGCAGCCGTCCTCGCCCAGGGCACCGAGGCCCGGGCCGCCGCCCTGCCGACCGGCTGGACGACCGTCGTCGCGAAGAACAGCGGCAAGTGCGTCGACGCGGCGGCCGCCGCCACCGCGGACGGCACCGCCGTGCAGCAGTACGCCTGCAACGGCACCGGCGCCCAGCAGTGGCAGTTCCAGGACGCCGGCGGCGGCTACGTCCGGGTCAACGCCCAGGGCGACCCGTCGAAGACCTGGGACGTCACCGGCGTGTCCACCGCCGACGCCGCCACGATCCAGCTGTGGGCGTACGGCGGCGGCCTCAACCAGCAGTGGCTGCCGGTCGCCGAGACCGGCAGCAGCTACCACTTCGTCAACCGCAACAGCGGCAAGTGCCTCGACGTGCCGAGCGCCTCCGCCGCGGACGCCGTCCGGCTGCAGCAGTGGACGTGCAACGGCACGGCCGCGCAGTCGTTCACCCTCGGCTCCGGGACGACCAACCCGCCCGGCACCCCGGACTTCGGGCCGAACGTCACGGTGTTCGACCCGTCGATGCCCGCCTCCACGATCCAGTCCAGGCTCAACGGCGTCTTCGCCCAGCAGGAGTCCAACCAGTTCGGCACCCAGCGGCAGGCGCTGCTCTTCAAGCCCGGCAGCTACGGCGTCGACGCGAACGTCGGCTTCTACACCCAGGTCGCCGGACTCGGCCTCTCCCCCGACGACGTCACGATCAACGGCGCGGTGCACGCCGAGGCCGACTGGTTCCAGGGCAACGCTACCCAGAACTTCTGGCGCTCCGCCGAGAACCTCTCCGTCAACCCGACCGGCGGCACCGACCGGTGGGCGGTCTCGCAGGCCGCGCCCTACCGGCGCATGCACGTCCGCGGCAACCTCCAGCTCGACGACGGCGGCTGGTCGAGCGGCGGCTTCATCGCCGACTCCAAGGTCGACGGGCAGGTGCGCTCCGGCTCCCAGCAGCAGTGGCTCTCCCGGAACTCCCAGTGGGGCAGCTGGACGGGCTCCAACTGGAACATGGTCTTCGTCGGCGACGTCAACGCCCCCGCCACCTCCTTCCCCAGCCCGCCCTACACCACGGTCGCGCAGACCCCGGTCGTCCGCGAGAAGCCCTTCCTGTACGTGGACGCGGCCGGCGCCTACCAGGTGTTCGTCCCCGCGCTGCGCAGCAACAGCAGCGGCACCACCTGGGCGGGCGGCAGCCAGCCGGGCACCTCGCTGCCGATCGACCGGTTCTTCATCGTGAAGCCCGGAGCGACCGCGGCCGACATCAACGCCGCCCTCGCGCAGGGCAAGGACCTGCTCGTCACCCCCGGTGTCTACCACCTCGACCGGACGATCTCCGTCACCCGGGCGGACACCGTGGTGCTCGGCCTCGGACTGGCCACCTTCGTCCCCGACAACGGCATCACCGCGATGAGCGTCGCCGACGTGGACGGCGTGAAGATCGCCGGCCTGCTCATCGACGCCGGCACCGTCAACTCGCCCGTCCTGATGCAGATCGGGCCGAACGGCTCCACCGCCGACCACGGTGCCGACCCGGTCTCGCTGCACGACGTCTTCTTCCGCGTCGGCGGCGCGGGCGTCGGCCGGGCCACCCAGTCGCTCGTCGTCAACAGCAGCAACGTCATCGGCGACCACCTGTGGATCTGGCGCGCCGACCACGGCAGCGGCGTCGGCTGGACCTCCAACACCGCCGCCACCGGCCTCACCGTCAACGGTGCGAACGTCACCATGTACGGCCTCTTCGTCGAGCACTACCAGCAGACGCAGGTGGTGTGGAACGGCAACGGCGGCCGCACGTACTTCTTCCAGAACGAACTGCCCTACGACCCGCCCAACCAGGCCGCCTGGACGAACGGCTCCACCCGCGGCTACCCGGCCTACAAGGTCGGCGACGCCGTCACCACCCACGAGGCCTGGGGCCTCGGCAGCTACTGCTACTTCAACGTCAACCCGGCCGTCGTCGCCGAGCACTCCTTCGAGGTGCCGAACCGCACCGGCGTCCGCCTGCACGACATGGTGACCGTCTCGCTCGGCGGCACCGGCACCATCAACCACGTCGTCAACTCGACCGGAGGCCCGTCCAACTCCTCGACCAACGTGGCGAACCTGGTCGCCTACCCGTAGCGGACGCCCCCGCGCACGACGAACGCTCCCCGGCCGGGTCCGCACCCGGCCGGGGAGCCCGTGTCCGTACCGTGCCCGTACGGCTCAGCGGGTGGCGGTCCAGCTGTGCGCCACGTCGACGACCAGCCGGTTGTCCAACTGGAAGACCCGGAAGGGCAGTCGGGCCCGCACACCGAGACCGACCTGGGTCTGGCCCTCGAAGCTGGACGCGAACTTCGCGTCGCGGAAGGTGCTGTAGCCGGCCAGGTTCACGCCGGGCAGCGCCTGCCCGGCGTGCGCCGGGTACGTCGGCGAGCCGGTCGCCGGGTCGTACGCGGGCGCGACCGCGACGATCTCCAGCACCGCGCCGCCCGCGATCGGCAGCGGCTTGCCCGAGCCGTCCTGGTAGAGCGTGGAGACGTACTGGACGTGGTAGCCGACCAGCGCCGACGACGAGGCGCCGGGGATGTCCAGCACCATGCGGTCGAAGCAGGGCTGCTGCCCGGTGCGGATGTTGGTCAGCGCATGCTGGCCGCCGGTGCCGGAAGCCGCCTTCGGCAGGCTGCCCCAACCGGTCGGGCACGTGGTGACCGCCGCCGCCGGGGCCGCGGCGGACGCCGCGAGCGGCACCACCGCCGAACCGGTGCCGGCGAGGACGAGTGCCAATGGGAGCATGATCCACCGTCGCATGATGCGCCTCCTCGGGGCCGCGCCAGGATCTCTCATCCGGGAAGACGTGCGCGGCGGCCGCACAGTTGCAGCCCCGCCGCCCCGAGTTCCGGGGGCGGGCGGCCCGGGGCACGAAAACAGGCGACCGGAGCGCGGCGGCGGGCGGCCCCCGCGGCACAATGGGCCCATGCCGAACCGCCGCCACCAGCCACGACTCTCCCCCACCGCCCCCTGCCCCTGCGGCCTGCCCGGCCCGTACGGCGCCTGCTGCGGGCGGCTGCACCGCGGTACGGCGGCCGCGGCCACCGCGGAACAGCTCATGCGCTCGCGCTACAGCGCCTTCGCCGCCCGCGACGCGGCGTACCTGCTGCGCACCTGGCACCCGGACGCCAGGCCGCCCCGGATCGACTTCGACCCGGGGCTGCGATGGGACGGGCTGGAGGTGCTGTCCGCCACCGACGGCGGTGCCTTCCACACCGAGGGCACGGTGCACTTCCGCGCCCGCTTCACCGACGGCGGCGAGAGCGGCGCGATGGAGGAGCACAGCCGCTTCGTCCGCCTCGACGGCGCCTGGGTGTACGTGGCGGCGCTGCCGGAGGACTGAACCGGCGGCTGCGGTCAGTCGTGGTACCCGGAGACCAGGTCGTCGAGCGGCTCCGGCTCCACGGCGGGCGCCGTGCGGTCGAGGCCGCTGGTGAAGGCCGAGGCGGACGCCACGTGGGCGCGGGCCACCTCCAGGATCTCGGCGGCCCGGGCGAGCTCCTCGGAGACCCGGGCCTGGCGGGCGGCCGCGGTGTCCCGGTCGTCGTCGGCGAGGGCCACCCTGATCTGGCCGGACGGGATGGCCGCCAGCCCGGCGGCCGCCTGGCCGAGCGCCTGCGGCAGGTGGAAGAGGATCGCGTGCAGCGCCGTGATCACGTCGTGCACGCTGGCGGGGTCGGGGAAGGCACCGACGCCGACGGCGGTGCGGTGGTTGAGGACGCGGATCTCCTCGCCGATGGCGTTGGCGATCTCGTACGGGGTCCGGGCAGGGCCCGGTGCGCGGTCGGGGCTCATGGCGGCCATGGTCGCCCGTTCGATCCGTCCGACCACGCACGGCAGGCCGCGGCGGGCCGGTCGGTCACCCGTTCGACCTAGTGGAGCCCGCGGCGGGCACTAGGCTCGGGGGCATGGCGGAGGACGAGGGCCCGGTACGGGTGGACAGCTGGATCTGGTCGGTCCGGCTGCTGAAGACGCGTTCGCTGGCCTCGGCGGCCTGCCGGGCCGGGCACGTGCGGGTCAACGACGACCGGGCGAAGCCCGCCCAGACCGTGCGGCCGGGCGACGAGGTGCGCCTGAAGTACGACGGCCGGGAACGCGTCGTGGTGGTCACCCGGCTCATCCGCAAGCGGGTCGGCGCCGAGGTGGCCGTGCAGTGCTACACCGACCACAGCCCCCCGCCGCCCCCGCGCGAGGCCGTCGCCCCGGCGGCCGTCCGCGACCGCGGCGCCGGC
This sequence comes from Kitasatospora sp. NE20-6, assembly GCF_045862635.1. Taxonomy (NCBI): domain Bacteria; kingdom Bacillati; phylum Actinomycetota; class Actinomycetes; order Kitasatosporales; family Streptomycetaceae; genus Kitasatospora; species Kitasatospora sp. NE20-6. Next base: position 54,851 of record NZ_BPRL01000023.1, on the reverse strand, counting down.
CGGCCGACCAAGCGCGACCGCCGCGAGACCGAGCGCCTGCGGGGCGGCTGAACCGCCGGGCCAGGAACGGGGTACCGCTCCCGCTCGCCTGCCCGCCCCCGCCTGCCTGCCCGCCCGCCCGCGCCCGCCTGCCCGCGCCGACGGACGCGAACGGCCGGGCCTGATCGGGGGACCTTCCTCCGGACTGCGTTCGAGGGCGGCGCGGATATCCTGGTAGCAGGTGCATCGTGCGAGTGCGCGGGCCCGGTCCCGCCGCCGGCAGGAGCCGGACGTGCAGGCGGGGTTCGGCCGCCTCCGGTGCCTGCGGGACGTTCACGGCGATGCGCGACGGACACGTGGTGACCCGTCCCGGCCGTGCCGTGCGGTCACGCGGCCGTGAGAGCGAGGGGAGCGGTGTGATGCTTCTTCCGATCGAGATCAAAGTCAACATCGACGGCAGTGTCGGGGCGGCGCTGTCGGCGCTGGGCGAGCCGCAGGGCGAGGTGGTGAAGCGTCTCGTCTGGTTCGCCGAGGACCGCGGGGGCGTCGAGGCCGGCCGGCTGCTGTTACTGGGCGACGGCGTGATCGTGAGGTTCAGGAGCGGCGACACCCCGGACGAGCTGGCCGTCAAGTTGCGTCCGTGCACCGAGGAGCAGCTGGTCGGCCGGTTCTCCCGCCCGTTCGACGAGGAGTCGTTCGAGTACCGGATCGAGGAGGACCGGTCGGGAAGCCGCCACGCGCTGGCCGCCTCCGCGGTGAGCAGCCACCCGCAGGGCGCGCTGCTGGCAGCGGTGGCGCCCGATGCCGACGCCGGTGCGCCGCTCGGCGCCCTGCAGCGGCAGTTCCTCCGGGAGTGCGAACCCGGGCTGCACCTCGGCGGGCTCGTCGCGCTGGGTCCGGTCGCCTCCACGAAGTTCAACAACCTGCTGCTGGACGACCTCAAGGTCGACATGGAGCGGTGGTCGGTCTCCGACCTGGACTTCCTCGAACTGTCGATCCGGGTGAAGCCCAAGGACGACGAAGGGGCCGAGGAGTTCGAGGCGCGTTCCCGGCGCAAGCAGGAAAAGCTCGAATCCTCGGTGCGGGACCGTGGAGTGGTGATCTCCGAGCACCTCGACGACAAGACCCGGCGCGTCCTCACCGCCCTGGCCGCCGGCCACCGCTGAACACCCCGCCCGGAGCGGCGGTGAGCGGGCACGACGAACAGGCCGGGCCCGGTGCGCTCTCACGCACCGGGCCCGGCCTGGTTGGTAGCGGGGACAGGATTTGAACCTGCGACCTCTGGGTTATGAGCCCAGCGAGCTACCGAGCTGCTCCACCCCGCGTCGGTGAACCCCACTCTACGGCACGGACGGGACACGAAGGAAATCCGTTGTTCCGCGGCCTGCGGCGGCACTGCGCGGCCGGCCGTGCGGGGGTGTCCCGGACCGGGCCCGGTGCGAGCGTTCAGGGCGGCTCGCACCGGGCCCGGCGGCATGGTGCGCCCGGCCCCGCGGGCGGGCCGGACGGAGGGATGTCAGCCCTGGGCCCTGGGGGCGGCGGCGAGGCCGGTGCAGGTGCGCAGGCCGTCGCGGCGGGTGCGGGCGGCCGTGGCCGCCGAGCCGGTCGACGGGACGGGCACGCCGCGCTTGTCGATGTGGGCCGGGGTGAAGGCCTCGCCGACGGTGCGGCCGTCGCCGGTGAGCGTCAGCGTGGTGACGCCGGTCTCGTCGGAGTTGGAGTAGCTGGAGGTGCCGTACCAGAGGAAGTTGCCGAAGCCGTAGGCCACGTACGTCCGGCCGAGCATGCCGGAGCCGAGCATGGTGTGGGCGTGGGTGCCGACGACGGCGGTGGCGCCGGCGGCGGAGAGCTTCTTGGCGATGTCGGTCTGCGCGCCGGTGGGGCACGTCTTGCCCTCGTCGCCCCAGTGCAGGTAGACCAGCACGACGGGCGCCTGCTTCTTGGCCGCGGTGACGGCGCGGACGAGCGCCGCGCTGTCGAGGGCGGAGGCGATGCCGGGCTTGCCGGTGCCGGCCCGCCACTTCTGGTTGGTGAGGTCGACGACCTGACTGGCCGCCAGCACCGCGACCTTGACGCCCTTGACGGTCGTCACGTACGGCGCGTACGCCTCCTTGGCGTCGTGGCCGAACCCGACGATCGGGATGGGCGAGGAGTCCTTGGCGGCGAGGGTGTCCTCGATGCCGGGTGCACCGAAGTCGGCGGCGTGGTTGTTGGCCATCGACACGATGTCCACGCCGGCGTCGTGGAGCAGCTGCAGGGCCTTGGGGCTGGTGCGGAAGGTGTACGTCTTGGGCTCGGGGGCGCCGCGGCCGGTGATGGCCGTCTCCAGGTTGAGCACGGAGAGGTCGGCGCCGGCGAGGGTCCGGGATATCGGGCCGAGCGCGGTGTCGGAGCCGGTGGGGCTCATCCGCGCCTCGGTGCGGCCCTCGAAGTGCACGTCGCCCGCGAAGGCCACGGTGATGGTGCGGTCGGGGTCGCCGCTCGACGGGCTTCCGGCGTCGGCACCGGCACCGGGCGAGGCCGGGTCGGAGGAGTCCGCGGTGCCGGACGCGCCGGGCGCTCCGGCGGTGGCGCGGTCGGAGGCCGGGCTTCCCGAACTCCCGCAGGCCGTCAGGCAGATCAGGCTCAGCAGGAGTGCGGCAGCAGGCGCGGCACGGCGCACAGGAATCCCCCGGTGATCGATGCGAGGCGCCCAGCGTACGGTACCGACCGCACGGATATCCACATGATCCCCATGAGTCGATCACAGATACGGAGGATCTGCGTCCGTATCCGGCCGGGGGCCTCGACCCCTTCCCCTCAGGTGGACTGACGGACCACCAGGACCGGCTCGAAGATCATCGCGGTGGCGACGCGCTCCGGGCGGGCGAGGTGGTCGAGCAGGATCCGCGCCATCTCCGCGGCCATCTCCTCCACCGGCTGGCGCACCGTGGTCAGCAGGGGCCGCCCGGCGGTCGCCGCGCTGCTGTCGTCGAAGCCGACCACCGCGACGTCCTCGGGCACCCGCAGGCCGTGGTCGCGGAGCACCGCGACGGCCCCCTGCGCCATGAGGTCGTTGGCGGCGAACACCCCGTCCAGGTCCGGGTTCTGCGCCAGCAGCCGGGCCATCGCCCGCTCACCGCCGCCCTGCGTGAAGTCCGCCTCGACGTGCGGCAGGTACGGCATGCCGTGGCGGGCCATCGCCTCCTGGAAACCCTCCAGCCGTTCGCGGCCGGCACGGACGGCGGCCGGGCCCGCGATCACGACGACCCGGCGCCGGCCGACGCCGTGGAGGTGGTCGGCGGCGAGCCGGGCGCCGTCCCGGTTGGCCAGGTCGACGCAGCTGACGGGCAGCGGGTGGTGCGGGCGCCCGAAGAGCACGGTCGGCACCCCCGCGGCGAGCAGCAGGCCGGGCATCGGGTCGTCGGCGTGGGTGGAGACCACCATCGCGCCGTCCGCGTTGCCCTGCCGCAGGAAGGTCAGGGCCTGGTCACGGGCGGCGGGGGTGTCGGCCAGCATCAGCACGGGGTGAAGGCCCTGGGGCCGCAGGCCGGTGAAGACCCCGCTGACCACCCGGCCGAAGAACGGGTCGGTGAAGACGTGGGACCGCGTGGAGTGGTCGTCGGCCTCGTCGGCGTCGGTGCCGGTGACCACCAGGGCCAGGGCGCCGGCACGGCGGGTCACCAGCGAGCGGGCGGCGCCGTTGGGCACGTACCCGGTGGCGGCGACGGCCCGGCGGACGCTCTCCTGGATCGACGGGTCGACGTTGCGGATGCCGTTGATCACGCGGGAGACCGTCGCACGGGAGACACCGGCGACCCGGGCCACGTCCTCCAGCGTCGCGGAACGGTTGGCGGCCGGGCGGAGGGCTTCGCTCATAGGCCCTTTATAGCACGTGGGAGAGCGCTCTATCAGCCCGTTCCAATGCTTCTACCAGGCAGTTCACCCCCACCCGCCCCCGCGGGGAGGCGGAGGCGGGCAGGGGCGGGTCACTCACGGTGCGACGGGTGGGACAGGCGTTACGGCAGCACGTACTGCGCGTTCAGCGCGGCACCGCGTCCGGGCAGCGTCTCGTCGTAGCCGCGGGAGTCGCACTGGAGGCCACCGATGATGCAGTGGCTGACCAGGGCGGACAGGGTGGGCGCGTCCCACGCGTTGAAGAAGTCGTAGTGGAACGAGTAACCCCGCCCACTGGACAGCCGGAGCTGCGACAGGTCACCGTTCGCCGGAGCCGGCCACGCCATCTTGAACTCGATCATCGGGAGCGCCACCGGGTGGGTGGGCGGGCAGACACCGTTGACCGGGTAAGCCATGTGGCTCTTGTGGTCGGGGGTGTCCAGGTACAGACCGTTCCAGCAGCTGGGGGCCTGGTAGCGGAGGTTGAGCGCTCCGCCGCCGGGGCAGCTGGTCGGGAGGTCCGTGTTGTGGTAGCTGTTGCCGCACTCCCAGCCCGCGACGTAACCCGGGTTGGTGGCGAACTCCGTCTGGGTCGCGGCAGGGCTGCCGACGACGAACCGCAGACCCGTGGGGAACGGCCGCACCGAGGTGTAGTCGTTCACCCCCGTCTTGTAGTAGATGGTCTGCAGGCCGACCGGGTTGATCTCGGTGGAGCCGTTGTACATGGTCGGCATCCAGTAGGCGGACCGGTCACCGGGCGCCAGGCACGTGCTGGTGCCCGCCTGGAGCGAGGAGGCCGAAGACGTCGCCGTGGTACCGGTGTTGGCCAGGAACGTGTGCATGTGCGAGGCGCCGGCGAGACCCGGGAAGACGATCGGGTCGTCCGGCAGGTTGTGGTTGGCCGTGCAGTTCGCCTGGAACTCGTGGAAGTACGCGTGCGGCGGGTTCGCCGTCGACGGCGTCACACCGGTCACCTGGGGGTTGGCCAGGATGTAGCCGGTGGTGGGCGCCGTGGCGGTGCCGTACACCTTGAACTCGAGGAGCGAGTAGCCGTACTGCGTGCCCCGCTGGGTGGCGTACAGCCGGATGTACCGGCCGCTGCCGCTGACGTTCAGGCTCTGCGCGCCGCCGGTCGAGGTGGTCGTCGAGTAGATCGTCGACCAGTTGGTGGCGTCGTTCGAGACCTGCAGCTGGAAGGCCTTGGCGTACGCGGCCTCCCAGTCGAGCCCGACCTTGCTGACCGTGGCACCGGCGCCGAGGTCGATCTGGAGCCACTGCGGGTCGCTCCAGTTGCTCGCCCAGCGGGTGGTCAGGTCACCGTCGACGACGGCGCCGGCCGGGAAGTTCAGGCTCTCGATCGACGAGGCGGTCGCGGGCCTGGACTGCGAGATCAGCCCGTCGGCCGCGACGGCCTGCTGGGTGGTGCTGCCGATGCCCACGAGGGCGAGGATCGCGGAGAACGCGACGGCGAGTGCCGTCCGCCTCGGCCTGCCCCGGGACAGGAATCGGGGTCGCATGGGACCTCCATTCGTACGGATGGGTGGGGGTTGCCCCGGGACGCGCCTGGTGGGGCCGGCGCGTCCCGGGAGTCTTCATCAGGCGTAGACGCCGAACTCGTAGAGCGAGTCGCCGTACGCGGTACCGCGCTGCGTGATGTACGCGCGCACGTACCGGCCGGTCGCGTTCACGTCGATGTCGTCGATGCCGCCGGTGCCACTGGTGGTCGACCAGGCGGTCGTCCAGTTGGTGCCGTCGTTGGACGTCTGGATCTGGAACGCCTTGCCGTAGGCGCCCTCCCAGCCCAGCTGGACGTGCTTGAAGGTCCGCGAGGAGCCGAGGTCGATCTGCACCCACTGCGGGTCGGCCCACTCGCTGGCCCAACGGGTGCCCCAGTTGCCGTCGGTGACGTTCGACGGCGGGTAGGGGGCGCCGTTGCCGACGGCCTGGTAGGTCGAGGCGGTGGCGGGCCGGCCGAGCGCGATGTTGGTGCCGGACGGCGTCGGCGCGACCACGCGGAACGACTTCGTCTCGATGCCCACGTTGCCGTGGCCGTCGTAGGCGTAGACGTAGACCTTGTACACGCCCAGGTTCTTCGGGGCCACCGCGGTGAAGCGGCCGTCCGCGGTCTGGGTGAAGGTGACCTGGCTGAAGCCGGTGCCGCCGCCCGCGTACTTGGCGCAGTAGTAGAGGTTGTAGCGGATCAGGTCGCCGTTGGGGTCGGTCGTGGTGGTGGCGATGTCGAAGGTGCCGCCGGCCGGCACGGTGGCCGTGTTGCTCAGCGTCATGTCCGAGATCACCGGCGGGGTGTTGGTGCCCACGTTGCCGCCGTAGTTCTTGGCGACGGAGTAGAACGCGAGGCGCTTCCAGCCCGCGGGAACGGTGTTGTACCACACGCCGCCGAAGTCGTTCTCGGTGCCGTAGTGGAAGACCGTCGCACCCAGCGCGACACCCGTGTGGCTGGTGATGCAGGTCCAGTTGGCGAGGTAGGCGTCGCGCTTCTTGATGTCGGTGGGCTCCAGCGGCACGCCGTTGGCGTCGTTGGGCACCTCCCACTCGCCGTCCTCACCGGACTCGGTGATGATGTACGGCTTGGTGTAACCCCCGCTGATCCAGTCGTTCTTGACGTTGCAGACCGAGCCGTAGGAGTTCACCGCGAGCAGGTCCAGGCTCGGGCTGTAGTCCTTGTAGTACTTCCAGGCCGCGGTGTAGGCGTCGGTGGAGGTCACCGGGTGCGTGGTGTCGATCGCGTGGATCGCCTGGGTGACCCGCTCCACGTACTTGGCGTACGCGACGCGCTGCTGCTCGACCGTGGTGCCGTTGTAGGTGTGGTCCTGGGTGGTGAGGATGACCTCGTTGCCCACGTCCCACATCAGCACGCCGGGGTGGTTCTTGTAGGTCGTGACCCACTGCTTGATCTGGTCGAGCGTGGTGTTCATGTACGCCGTGTCGTTGACGTAGTCGGCGCCCTGGTTGAGCCAGAAGCCGTTCACGACCTTGAGGCCGTGCGCGGCCGCGGTGTCGAGCAGCGGCTTGCTGCCCGCGTCGGTGCCCCAGGTGCGCAGGGTGTTGACGCCCATCGCCTTCAGCTCACGGATGTGCGCGTCGGCGGTGGTGTTGCCCGGACCCCAGGTGATGCCCTTGACCTGGTACGGCGCGCCGTTGACCTGCAGCTGCCAGTTGCCCTGCGAGCCGGTCACCTTGACGGTGGACGGCGTGGTGGGCACGGCCGGGTCGGTCAGCGCGGCGGGCACGGTGCCGGTGGCCGTGGAGACGGTCACCTTGTCGATGCTCAGCGCGCCGCCGGAGGTGGTGGCGTCGGTCGGCGAGGTGCAGCCGCAGACGGCGTTCGGGTAGCCGCCGCCGATGCCGAGGTTGAAGAGCAGGTAGAAGCCGTGGTGCACGGCCGCGTCCCAGGTGGCGACGCCGACCTGCGACTCGCTGACCTGCCAGACCTGTCGGCCGTCGAGGTACCAGCGGATCTGCTCGTCGGAGAGGGTGCGGTCGATGATCTGCGAGTACGTGTGGTACCCGGTCTGGCAGCCGGTGCAGGACGCCAGGCCGCTGGTCATGCCGTCGTACTCTTTGCAGTTGCCGCCGGGGGCGGTACCGCAGTGCAGGGTGGTGGAGAGCTGGCTGCGGCCGTTGACGCTCTCCATGATGTCCGTCTCGCCCGCGCCGGGCCAGACGGTGAAGTTGCCGCGGTTGGCGGCGCCCATCGCGCGGAAGGACGGCCAGTAGCCCAGGCCGTTGGCCACGCTGGGCTGCTTGATGGTCGCGGAGATCTGGAGCTGGCCGCCGGCGGGGGCGGCGAAGTCGGTGCGCTTGGACTCGACGCGGCCGGAGGTCCAGGCCGTGCCGTTCTTCAGCGCGGTCAGGTTGAGCGCGCCGCTGCCGTTGAGGCCGACGTTGGCCGGGGAGTTGGTCGCGGTCTCGACCTCGCCGCTGCCCCAGTTGGCCGGGCCGCCGGCGTAGCCGGTGCCGGTGTCGACGATCCAGTCGTTGCCGTTCGGGGCGGTGCCGGAGGTGCCGGTGAAGTCCTCGTTGAAGACCGTCGTCCAGTTGCCGGGCGGCGGGGTGGTCGGCGGGTCGGTGGTCGGCGGGTCGGTCGGCGGGTTGGTGGTGCCGCCGGTGCGCACGGCGAACTCCCAGAGGGAGTAGCCGTATCCGGTGCCGCGCTGGGTGCCGTACATGCGGACGTACCGGCCGGTGCCGGTGACGGTGAGCGTCTCGGTGCCGCCGGCACCGGTGGTGGTGCTGTAGGCGTCCGTCCAGGCGGTGCCGTCAGCGGAGAGCTGGATCTTGTACGCCTTGCCGTACGCCGACTCCCAGGTGAGAACCACCTGGCAGACCGTCTGCGAGGAGCCGAGGTCGACCTGGATCCACTGCGGGTCGGTGTTGGCCGACGACCAGCGGGTGCCGGTGTTGCCGTCGACCGCGTTGGCGGCCGTGGTGCCGTAGTTCTCCTCGCTGGAGGCCGTCGCCGTGCGGCCCTGCGCCGCGTTCGCGGTGCCGCAGGTGCCGGTCGGGGTGCCGCCGAGGACGCCGAAGACCTGGAACTCCCAGAGGGAGTAGCCGTATCCGGTGGCGCGCTGGGTGCCGTTCATCCGGACGTACCGGGCGCTGCCGCTGACGGTGAGCGTCTCGGTGCCGCCGGCGCCGGTGGTGGTGCTGTAGGCGTCCGTCCAGGCGGTGCCGTCCGTGGAGAGCTGGATCTTGTACGCCTTGCCGTACGCCGACTCCCAGTTGAGGACCACCTGGGAGACGGTGGCGACGGCGCCGAGGTCGACCTGGATCCACTGCGGGTCGGTGTTGGCCGACGACCAGCGGGTGCCGGTGTTGCCGTCGACCGCGTTGGCGGCCGTGGTGCCGTAGTTCTCCTCGCTGGAGGCGGTCACCGGCTTGCCCTGCGAGAGCAGCGCGGCGGCGGCCTGGGCACGTCCGGCGGGCAGGAACAGCATCAGCCCGGCGACGAGCACGGCGGCGAGCACGGCGGCCAGGGCACGCCACGGCGGTGACGCGTGGAGGTCCGGGGCCGCCGCTCGGGCGGGTGGAGCGAGCATGAGGTATCTCTCCTGACGAGACGGTGGGGGTGGGCAGCGGTACCGCCTCGGACACCGGACCGAGCCGTCGGGGTGGGCCGGACGGAGGGTGCGGGGCAGGCCGCCGTGCCTGGGAGAGCGCTCTCGCAGTCAGGGGAATAGTTGCCCCGAGGTTTCTGTCATGTCAAGACCCGTGCGGCAATCCGACCGGCCGTCAGCGCCGTAGCAAATTGCCAGGTGCGGAGAGGTGTTGAGCGCAAACCCTTGACTTGTCGCAGCTCGGGCGCCAGAGTCCACGTCGATGGGAGAGCGCTCTCCAGATCGTTTCCCCGTCACCTGTCATTCCCCATCCCGAAACATCCGCCCCGCGGCCGAGCGCCACCCCCCGCAAGGAGTCACCCATGTCCAGCGCCCACCCCGGCCGGAGAGCTCCCTTCCTCGCCGCCGCCACCGCCCTTGCCGCTGCCACCGCCCTCACCCTGGCCGGCTGCTCCAGCAGCGGCGGCTCGGCCGGCGACGACGCCGACGCGAAGATCACGCTCACCGTCAACCTGTTCTCCGAGTTCGGCTACGCCGATCTCTACAAGCAGTACGAGCAGGCGCACCCCAACATCACCATCAAGGAGAACCGCGCCGACCTGGGCGCCCACCACCAGAACCTCCAGGCCCACCTGCTCGCCGGCTCCGGCACCGCCGACATCGAGGCGATCGAGATCGGCCAGGTCGCGGGCTTCCAGCCGCAGGCGTCGAAGTTCGTCAACTTCCTCGACAACGGCGTCAGTGCCGACCAGTGGGTGCCGTCCAAGACCGCGCCCGCCTCCAGCGCCGACGGCAAGACGCTGTTCGGCGTCGGCACCGACATGGGCGGCATGGCCCTCTGCTACCGCAGCGACCTCTTCAAGGCCGCCGGCCTGCCCACCGAGCGCGACCAGGTCTCCGCGCTGCTCACCGACTGGCCCGCGTACGTCGCCGCCGGCAAGGAGTTCCTCGCCAAGAGCCCCAACAAGGGCGCCAAGTGGTTCGACAGCGCGGGCAACCTCTTCAGCGCCGTCGTCGCCCAGGCCCCGACCGGCTTCTACGACGCGTCCGGCAAGGTCGTCGTCACGGAGAACCCGGCCGTCCGCTCGGCGTTCGACCTCGTCGCGGGCGCCGTCAAGGAGGGCCAGTCGGCGGGCATCCAGGCGTTCACCCCGGCCTGGGACACCGGCTTCCAGAAGAGCCAGTTCGCCACCGTCGCCTGCCCCGCGTGGATGAGCTACGAGTTCAAGGCCAACCCGCCCGTCGACGGCGGCACGTGGGACATCGCCCGCATCCCCGGCGGCGGCGGCAACTGGGGCGGCTCGTACCTGACCGTCCCGAAGTCCGGCAAGCACACCAAGGCGGCCGTCGAGCTCGCCAAGTGGCTGACCGCGCCCGAGCAGGAGGCCTGGCTCTTCAAGAACAAGGGCTACTTCCCCTCCGACCAGGCGCTGTGGAGCCAGCCGGACATCGCGAACTTCACCGACCCGCTGTTCAACAACGCGCCCACCGGCAAGATCTTCTCGCAGTCCGCGAAGGACCTGAAGCCGCAGCCGCTCGGCGCGCACGGTGCCGAGATCGGCACCGCCCTCGGCAACGCCCTCACCTCCATCGAGCAGGGCAAGGCCGACGGCGACACCGCCTGGAAGAAGGCCCTCGCCGACGTCGCCAACATCACCGGCTGACCACCCCCGACTCCGCGGCGCCGGCGCGCACCTGACCCGCCGCCGGCGCCGCGGCCCACCGCAGCAAGGAGCACCCCGCCATGGCCGCGACCGTGTCCGCCGACACGCCGCTGCGCCCCGCCCGCGCACCGGCCGCCCGCTGGCACCGCATCGAGCGGAAAGCCTCGCCATACCTGTACATCGCCCCGTTCTTCGTGGTGTTCACCGTCTTCGGGCTCTTCCCGATGCTCTACACCGGCTACGTCTCCCTGACCGGCTGGCGGGCCGACCAGCCGGGCTCGGAGAGCACCTGGGTCGGCCTGGAGAACTACGGCAAACTGATCGACGACCCGTTCTTCTGGAACGCCCTGAAGAACACCCTGGGCATCGGCGTCCTCGCCACCGTGCCGCAGCTGCTCTTCGCCCTCGGCCTCGCCCACATGCTCAACTACCGCATGCGCGGCCGCACGTTCTTCCGGCTCGGTGTCCTGCTGCCCAACGTCACCTCGGTCGCCGCGGTCACCCTGATCTTCGTCCAGCTCTTCGGCCGCGACTTCGGCCTGATCAACTGGGTGCTCGAACTCTTCGGCGTCGACCACATCGACTGGCAGGCCGGCACGCTCTCCTCCTGGACGGCCATCGCCTCCATCGTCACCTGGCGCTGGACGGGCTACAACGCGCTGATCTACCTCGCCGCGATGCAGTCCGTGCCGTTCGAGCTGTACGAGGCCGCGGCGATCGACGGGGCGAGCCGCTGGCGGCAGTTCCGGTCGATCACCGTGCCCATGCTGCGGCCGACGATCCTCTTCACCGTGATCGTCTCCACCATCGGCGCCCTGCAGCTCTTCGGCGAGCCGATGCTCTTCAGCCAGCAGCAGGACCCGACGACCGGCGGCTCCCAGCACCAGTTCCAGACGCTGGCGCTCTACTCGTACAACCAGTTCTGGGGGCGCTTCAAGTACGGCTACGGCGCGGCGATCTCGTGGGCGATGTTCCTGCTGATCGTCGTCATCGTCGCGGCCAACCTGCTCGCCGCCCGCCGGATGAAGGGGCTGGACACCTCATGAGCCGCAACCGCCAACTCTCCGCCGGCAAGGGCGTGTACGCGACCCTGACGGTCGGCGTGCTGCTGTCGGTGTTCCCGCTCTACTGGACGGTGGTCGCCGCCTCCCGTACGAACACCGACATCCACCGCGTGCCGCCCGTGCTGCTGCCCGGCGGCAACCTGTGGCACAACGTCACCGAGGCGTTCGCCCAGACCGACATGCAGCTGGCACTGGTCAACTCCTTCGCGGTGTCGGCCACCGTGACGGTCTGCGTGGTGCTGACCTCCGCACTGGGCGGGTTCGCGTTCGCCAAGCTGCCCTTCCGGGGCCGCAACCCGCTGCTCGCCACCGTCGTCGCCACCATGATGGTGCCGACCCAGCTGGGCATCATCCCGCTGTACATCATGATGGCCAACTGGTTCCACTGGGCCGACCACCTGCAGGCCCTCATCGTGCCGGCCGTCGCCAACGCGTTCGGGCTGTTCTTCATGCGGCAGTACCTCGTGACCGCCGTACCCGACGAACTCCTCGACGCCGGACGGATGGACGGCTGCACCACGCGCGGCCTCTTCTGGCACGTCGCCCTGCCCGCGGCCCGGCCCGCGATGGCCGTGCTCGGCATGCTCACCTTCATGGCCACCTGGAACGACTTCTACTGGCCCAAGGTCGTCATGACCCAGCAGAACCCCACCATCCAGCTCACCCTGTCCGAGCTCGCCAGCGGCTACATCAAGGACTACTCCCTCGTGCTCACCGGCGCCCTGGTGGCCAGCCTCCCCGTGATCGCCGTCTTCCTCGTGATGGGCCGTCAGATCATCGACGGCATCATGCAGGGGGCGGTGAAGGGATGACCACCATCGACAGCATCCTCGACCACCTCGCCGCCTCCCTCGACACCGCGCAGAAGGCCCGGCTGCTCTCCGGCGGCGGCATCTTCCGCACCAGCGCCGAACCCGCCGTCGGCATGCGCGCCATCGTCACCTCCGACGGCCCCATCGGCGTCCGCGGCGAGCGGTGGGACGAGGCCGACACCGCCCTCGCCCTGCCGTCCTGCACCGCCATGGCCGCCAGCTGGGACGAGGAGCTCGTCACCCGGCTCGGCGCCCTGCTCGCCGCCGAGGCCCGCCGCAAGGGCGTCGACATGCTCCTCGGGCCGACCCTCAACCTGCACCGGTCGCCCTTCGCCGGGCGGCACTTCGAGTGCTTCGCGGAGGACCCCCTCCTCACCGCCCGGATCGGCGCGGCCTACATCCGCGGCGTGCAGGGCGGCGGAGTCGCCGCCACCGCCAAGCACTTCGTGGCGAACGAGTCGGAGACCGAGCGCCTCACGATGAGCGCCGACGTCGACGAGCGCACCCTGCGCGAGGTCTACCTCGCACCGTTCGAGGCCGCCGTCGACGCCGGCGTGTGGGCCGTCATGACGGCGTACAACGGTGTCAACGGCGAACCCATGACGGAGAGCCGGCTGCTCGACGAGCCACTCAAGGGCGAGTGGGGCTACGACGGCCTGGTCGTCTCCGACTGGGGCGCCGTCCGCTCCACCGACGCCAACGTCGACCTCGCCATGCCCGGTCCGAACGAGCACTGGGGCGAGCGCCTGGCCGACGCCGTCCGCGACGGCCGGGTGCCGGAGTCCGTCCTCGACGACCGCGTACGGCGGCTGCTGCGCCTCGCCGAACGCGTCGGCGCCTTCGAGGAGGCCCCGCCCGCCACCGGCGCCGACCCGGCGGCGGCCCGCGGGCTGCTGCGCGAGGCGGCCGCGGCGGGAGCCGTGCTGCTCACCAACCGGAACGGCCTGCTGCCGCTCGACGCCACGGCGCTGCGCCGCATCGCCGTCATCGGCCCGAACGCGGCCACCGCGCGCATCCAGGGCGGCGGCAGCGCGGCGGTCTTCCCGGCCTCCGTGGTCTCCCCGCTGGACGGCATCCGTGCGGCCCTGCCAGCGGGCGCCGTGCTCGACCACGCCTCCGGGGTCCGCACCTCGGTGCGCCCGCGGCCCGTCGAGCCGGGCGACTGCCGCAACCCGGCCACCGGCGCTCCCGGCGTCCGGGTGCGGTTCCTCACCGCGGACGGCACCGTGCTGCACGTCGAGGACCGGCCCAGCGGCCGCTCGTTCGAGGTCGACGAGAGCGTCGACATGAACGGCCTGCACACGATCGAGATCCGCACCCTGCTGCGGGCGCCGTCCGCCGGCCGCTGGCAGATCGGCGTCGTCGGCCTCGGCGCCGTCCGGCTGGAGGCCGACGGGCGGCAGCTGGTCGAGGAGTACGTCTCCCCCGAGTCCGACGACCCGACCTACCTGCACGTCTCGCCGTCGTTCCGGCAGGTCGGCCTCGACCTCGCCGACGGCCAGGAGACCGAGCTGCTGGCCCGCCGGGTCTTCGAGCCCGGCCACGGCCGGGTGCTGGCCCTCACCGCCGACCCGCCGTCCGCCACCCCCGCGGAGGAGCTGGCCGCCGCGGTCGAACTCGCCCGCGGGGCCGACGCCGTGGTCGTGGTGGTCGGCACCTCCGCCGAGCACGAGAGCGAGGGCTTCGACCGCGCCACCCTGCGGCTGCCCGGCGACCAGGACGCCCTGGTCTCCGCCGTCGCCGCCGCCAACCCGGCCACCGTGGTCGTCGTCAACACGGGCGGCCCCGTCCTGATGCCGTGGCGCGACGAGGTCGCGTCGGTGCTCCTCGGCTGGTTCCCCGGGCAGGAGGGCGGCGACGGCCTGGCCGACGTGCTCTTCGGGCACGCCGAACCCGGCGGCCGCCTGCCGACCACCTGGCCCGCCGCCGACGACGGGCCCGCCGTGCCGCGCACCCGCACCGACGGCGGCCGGCTCGCCTACCGCGAGGGCCTGCACCTCGGCCACCGCGGCTGGCTGCGCGAAGGCGCCACGCCCGCCTACTGGTTCGGGCACGGCCTCGGCTACGGCGACTGGGAGTACCTCGCCGTGGAGGTGCCGCGGCAGATCGCCCCGGACCGCGGGTTCAGCGTCCGGGCGGTGCTCCGCAACAGCGGCACCCGGCGCTCCCGCGAGATCGTCCAGGTGTACCTCTCCCTGCCCGGCAGCGCGGTGGAGCGGCCGGTGCGCTGGCTGGCCGGCTTCGCGCCGGTGGACGCCGGGCCCGGCTGCCGGGTCGAGGTGCAGATCGACGTGCCCCCGCGGGCCCTGGCCCACTGGTCGCCCGACGAGCACCGGTGGCTGGCCGAGAAGGGCGTCTTCACGGTGCTCGCCGGACCGTCCTGCGGCGATCTCCCGCTGACCGCGACCGTCGAGGTGACGGCCACGCGGCCCTGACCGCCCCCGGCGGGTGGGCACCGGTGCGGCGGCGGCCGCGCCGGTGCCCGCGGGCCGGACGGCGCCGCCGGGCGGCCGCAGCCTGGGGCTAGGCTGGCGGCCGCCCGGCACGACCACCCGAGGGAGCACCATGAAGGCCGTCACCGACCGTCCGATCCGCTGGGGCGTGCTCGCGACCGGCGGCATCGCCGCCTCCTTCACCGAGGACCTCCTCGGCGTCGAGGGCGCCGAGGTCGTCGCCGTGGCCTCCCGCGCGGAAGGGCCCGCGCGCGCCTTCGCCGACCGCTTCGGCATCCCCCGGGCGTACGGCACCTGGCAGGAGCTCGCCGCCGACCAGGACGTCGACGTGGTGTACGTCGCCACGCCGCACGCCTACCACCACCGTGCGGCCACGCTGCTGCTGGAGGGCGGGAGGTCCGTGCTGTGCGAGAAGCCGTTCACCCTCAACGCCGGGCAGACCGCCGACCTCGTCGCCACCGCGCGGGCCCGGGACCTCTTCCTCATGGAAGCCATGTGGACGTACCTCGACCCGACGATCCGGCGGATCACCGCACTCGTCGCCGACGGCGCGATCGGCGAGGTGCAGTCCGTCCACGCCGACTTCGGCTTCACCGCCGCCCACGACCCGACGCACCGGCTGTGGGATCCCGCCCTCGGCGGCGGCGCCCTGCTCGACCTCGGCGTCTACCCGGTCTCCTTCGCCCAGCTGCTCCTCGGCGAGCCGGAGTCGGTGCACGCCTGGGCGAAGCTCAGCCCCGAGGGCGTCGACGCCAACACCGGCATCGTGCTCGGCCACGCGAACGGCGCCACCGCGCTGCTGGCCTGCTCGCTGACCGCGCAGAGCGGGCAGCGCGCCACTGTGCAGGGCTCCGCCGGCCGGATCGAGATCGACCGCGACTTCTTCCACCCCGACGGCTTCGTGCTGCACCGCGACGGCCGAGAGCCGGAGGAGTACCGTGCCGCGCCGCGCGTCGGCCACGGCTACGGCCTGGAGGCCGCCGAGGTCGGCCGCTGCCTGCGGGACGGCCTGACGGAGTCGCCGCTGGTGCCGCTCGACGGCTCGCTCGCGGTGATGCGTACGCTGGACGCGGTCCGGGACCGGATCGGGGTGCGGTACCCCGGCGAGTGACAGCCCCGGCCGGGAGGGGACTGCCGTGGAACTGCTGCCGACCGCGGAGTTCGTACGCACGCTTCCGCACGGCACGGTGTTCGCCGCCGCCCATCTCACCGACGCCGACGGGCATCCGCTGATGCTCCGCTCCGTCTACGACCCGGAGCTGTGGCAACTGCCCGGCGGCAACCTCGACTTCGGCGAGGACCCGTGGGGCTGCGCCCGGCGCGAGACGTGGGAGGAGACCGGCCTGATGCTCCCCGAGGAGCCGGGCCGGCTCCTCACCGTCATGTACGCACCGCCGGTCGGCGAGCTCCCCTTCAAGATCGGGTTCGTCTTCGACGGCGGCGCGCTGGACACCGGCCAGCTCGCCGCGATCCGGGTCGACCCGGCCGAACACACCCTCTTCCGCGTGCAGCCGCTCGCCGACTGGGCCGCCGAACTCACCCCGCGGCGGCTGCGGTTCCTGGAGTCCGTCGACCGGGCGCGCAGCACCGGCCGGGCCGACTACCTCTTCCTCGGCCCGGTGCCGGGCAAGCGGTGAGGCCCCGCGGGGCCACCGTGGACGGCCCGTAGGCCGCCGCCCGACGGCGGCGGGCCGGCCGGCCCTGTACCCACACCTGTACCCGTACCCGTACCAGCGCCCGGGTGAATCGCGCCCCGGGTGAACACCGCACCGACTGAACCGTGCCCGGGCCGACCGCGCCCCGGACGGGCCCGGCGATCAGGACGGGCCGCGTGGTCAGGACGGGCCGCGCGGCCGCACCCTGGACGAACCATGTCCGGTACATGTAAAACAACGTACTCCGGCGGCCGTACGCCGTCGTGACCCTCCCTCAGGTACCGCGCCACCGCTCCCCGGGCCCCGCGCACACCCTCGCGCCCGCCCGCACCCTCTCCCCGTCGAGGAGCACGATGCGCATTCCCCGCAGCACCGCCCTGGCCACCGCCGCCGTCGTCGTGGCGGGCGCCCTGGTGTCCGCCGCACCCGTCACCGCCGCACCCGTCACCGCCGCCGCCGCGCCGGCCCCGGCAGCCGGCGCGCCCGGTCCCGACCGGGCCGCGGCCGTCGCCCGCGCCGAGGCCGCCCTCGGCGCACACGCGGCACAACTCGGCTTCACCGCAGCTCAGTCCGGCACCGTCCGGGACGTCGTCGCGGACGCCGACGGCAGCCGGCACGTCCGCTTCGACCGGACGTACGCCGGCCTGCCCGTCCTGGGCGGCGACCTCGTCGTGCACCTCGCCGCGGACGGCACCTACCGCGGCGCCGACCGGGCCGCGACAGGCGACCTCGCCCCGGCGGCGACCACGCCCGCCGTGCCGCGCGGTACGGCCGCCGCGCAGGCCGCCGCCGAACTCCGGCACGCGGCCCCCGGCGCGGCCGCCGTCCGGGCGGGGGCGCAGCCCGAGCTGGTGGTCGACGCCCGGGCCGGCACGCCCCGGCTGGCCTGGCGCACCACCGCCTCCGGCACGGACAGCCTCGGCAACCCGGTGGCCCTGACGGTGCTGACGGACGCCCGGACCGGCGCCCGGATCGACGCCTGGGACGCGCTGGAGACCGCGGCGGGCGACGGCGCCTCGCTGTACGGCGGGACCGTGCCGCTGCAGACCACCGCGTCGGGCGGCACGAACCAGCTGAAGGACCCGACCCGCGGCAACACGTACACCGGCGACGCGGCCAACAAGACGGACCTGTGCTTCGGTTCGATCTGCTTCAGCCGGGCACCCGCCACGCTCCTCACCGACGCGGACAACCACTGGGGCACCGGCACCATCGCCGACCGCGCCACCGCCGCCGTCGACGCGCAGTACGGCACCGACACGACCTGGGACTACTACAGGAACGTGCACGGCCGCACCGGGATCGCCGGCGACGGCAAGGGCTCCTACAACCGGGTGCACTACGGCAGCAACTACAACAACGCCTTCTGGCAGGACAGCTGCTTCTGCATGACGTACGGCGACGGCGACGGCACGACGTTCGGCCCGCTGGTCTCGCTCGACGTCGCCGGGCACGAGATGTCGCACGGCGTCACCTCGCGCAGCGCCAAGCTCAACTACTCCGGGGAATCCGGCGGGTTGAACGAGGCGACCTCCGACATCATGGGCACCCTCGTCGAGTGGTACGCCGGCAACGCGGCCGACCAGGGCGACTACCTGATCGGCGAGCGGATCGTGAAGCCGGGCTTCGGCAAGGCGGCGCTGCGCTTCATGGACCAGCCCTCGCGCGACACCAAGTCGGCGGACTGCTGGAGTTCGGGCGTCGGCAGCCTCGACGTGCACTACTCCTCGGGGGTGGCCAACCACTTCGCGTACCTGCTGGCCGAGGGCAGCGGCGCCCGGGTGGTCAACGGCGTCTCCTACAACAGCCCCACGTGCGACGGCTCCACCGTCGACGGGATCGGCCGGGACGCCCTCGGCAGGATCTGGTACCGCGCCCTGACGGTCTACATGACCTCCACCACCACCTACGCCGGCGCCCGGACGGCCACCCTCAGGGCCGCCACCGACCTGTACGGCACGGGCAGCACCGAGTACGCGGCCGTCGCGGCGGCCTGGTCGGCGGTCGCGGTGTCCTGAGGCGGTCACGGTGCCCTGAGCGCGGCGCCGCGCCCCCGCGCGCCGTACCGCCCCGGTACCGATGAGCCCCGGCACCGCTGCGCCCCGTCCTCCGCTCCGGCGGTGGACGGGGCGCAGGTGCGACCTGGGCGGCGGTCAGGCCCGGCCCATCGCCCGGTCGACCCGGATCTCGATCACCACGCGCTCCGGGTTGACCCGCGGCTGGCGGTAGCGCTCGGCGTAGCGGCGCACGGCGTCGGCGACGGCGTCCGGGTCGTCGCTCACCCGGGCCACGCCCTCGATCGTCGCCCAGCGGGCCCGGTCGACCTGGCAGAGCGCCACCCGCGCCCCGGCCTCGCCCGCCTCGACGACGTTCTGCACCTTGCGGCTCGTCCGGCTGCTGATCACCCGGGCCGTCAGGGTCTCCGGGTCGAAGGTCGCCCCGACCGGCACCACGTGCGGGCTGCCGTCCGGGCGCGGGGTGGTGAGTGTGCAGAGCTGGTACTCCCGCCAGAAGGCGAGGTAGGCGTCGTCGAGTGCGTGCAGGTCATGGGCCATGACCGGCATGCTACGGGTCACCGCGGGCCGCGCTGTCCACCGGCGGGGGTCGGCGGTAGCGTTCGGCCCTGCAGCATGTCCGGTCACGGGCACGCGCGGAGTCCGACGCGACGAAGGATCGGGGTACCCGTGGTGGGGTTGGCCGAGCAGGCGGCAGGTACGGCGAGCGGCAGACCGGCGGTGCCGGGGTTCGCACCGTGGCCGCCGCAGGGGGACGGCAAGGAGCGGGGCAGGGCGTTGCGCCGGCGGACGCCCAGGGCGGCGCACGGCGGGTTCGGGGCGGCCGCCGGCCGGCCCTCCGTCGCCGACGCGGTGGTGGAGGCCAACGCCGGGCGGCTGGAGCACCTGGTGCCGATAAGGGTGGGCCGGATGGCGGCGTCGCCGTTCTCCTTCCTGCGCGGCTCGGCCGGTCTGATGGCGTACGACCTCGCGGACACCCCGGCCTCCGGTGTGGTCGCGCAGCTGTGCGGCGACGCGCACGCCGCCAACTTCGGCCTGTACGGGGATCCGCGGGGCCGGCTGGTGATCGACATCAACGACTTCGACGAGACCGCGCCCGGCCCGTGGGAGTGGGACCTCAAGCGGCTGGCCGCGAGCCTGGTGCTCGCGGGGCGGCAGGCCGGCGCGGGCGAGGACGTGTGCCGCGACGCGGCGTTCCACGCGGCCGCGTCGTACCGGCGGACGATGCGCAGGCTGGCGAAGCTGCCCGCGGTGGACGCCTGGAACGCGATCGCCGACGAGAACCTCGTCGCCTTCACCGAGGCGCACGATCTCGCCGGGGTGCTGGCCGCGGTGGGCGAGAAGGCACTGCGCAACACCAGTGCGCGGTTCGCCGCCAGATCGACCGCCCGCCGGAAGGACGGCAGTTGGCGGTTCACCGAGGCGCCGCCGGTGCTGAGTGCGGTGCCGGACGCGGAGGCCGCGGCCGTCGCCGGTTCGCTCGCCGGCTACCTCTCCACGGTGGCACCCGAGATGGTGCCGCTGCTCGCCCGCTACAGCGTGCAGGACGTGGCGTTCCGCATCGTCGGCACCGGCAGTGTCGGCACCCGGGCGTACGTGGTGCTGCTGGTCGACCTGCGGGAGCAGCCGCTGGTGCTGCAGGTCAAGGAGGCCCGCCCGTCGGTGCTCCTGCCGCACCTGGCCCGGGCGGGCTTCGCGGTGACCGGTGCGGCCGAGCACGAGGGACAGCGGGTGGTGCTGGGGCAGCGGCGCATCCAGGTGGTCAGCGACGTGCTGATGGGCTGGACGAGCGTCGACGGACTCCCCTACCAGGTGCGGCAGTTCCGCAACCGCAAGGGCAGCGTCGACCCGGCCGCCCTGCTGCCGGAGCAGCTCGACGACTACGGCCGGATCACCGGCGCCCTGCTCGCCCGGGCGCACGCGCACACCGCCGACGCGGCGGTGATCGCCGGGTACGCGGGCAAGAGCGGCGAGCTGGACGAGGCGCTGGCGGCCTTCGCCGTGGCGTACGCCGACCGCAGCGAGGCCGACCACGCCGAGCTGCTGGCGGCCGTACGCGCCGGGCGGCTGCCCGCGGAGACCGGCATCTGATCGGTATCCGACCGACGCCCGACGCCCGACAGGCATGATGATCTGACGAATCGTCAATCGGCCAACGGGCCTGCCCGTTGGCCGGTTCGCGTCCTTCCGGGCGCCCCTGCCGTACGCGTACGGTCGGGTGCGGTGCCGCCCCGTGGCACCGCACCCGGCCCGCACGCCGGGTCTGCGCACGACGACGGCCTGGAGGACAGGATGACCACCGCGCGCCCCGCCGCCCCCGACACAACCGACACCCCCGCACTCGTCCCGCTGCACTGCCTGCGCCACGCGGAGCCCGGCCCGCCGCGCCTGGCCGCACTGCCCACCGGCACCCCGGTCTGGGTGGTGACCCGGCACGCCGACGCCCGCCAGGTGCTGACCGACCCGCGGCTCGACCGCGCCTCGCTGTACGCCCCGGGCGCCCCCGCCGTCTCCCTCACCCCCAACCTGCTGGACGATCCGCAGGCGCTGCTCAACCTGGACGGCGAGGAGCACCGGCGGCTGCGCCGCACCGTGCAGCGGGCCTTCACCCCGCGGGCCATCGCCCGCTGGCGGCCCTGGGTCGCGTCCGTGGTCGACGGCCTGCTGGACGAGCTGGAGAAGGCCGGCTCCCCCGCCGACGTGATCGCCGGGTTCAGCCGCCCGCTGCCGGTCGCCGTGATCAGCCGCCTGATGGGCCTGGACGGCCTCGACCTGCAGCGCCTCGGCCACTGGAGCGACCACGCCCTCTCCGCGGGCGCCTACACCACCGAGGAGATCGCCACGGCGATGCGGGAGTTCGGGGAGTTCGGCGGCCGGCTCGTCGCCGAACGGCGCGCCGACCCCGGTGACGACCTGGTGAGCAGCCTCGTCGAGGCCGCCGACCGCACCGAGGGCGTCACCCCGCAGCAGCTCGTCTCGCTGGTCTGCGGGCTGGTGGTGGCCGGGCACGAGACCACCATGACCTCGCTGGGCAACGCGATCGTGCACGTCCTCTCGGAGGGCCGGGACGGCTGGCCCCGGATCGCGGAGAGCGAGGAGCAGGCCGCCGCGGCCGCCGAGCAGTTGCTGCGCGCGCTGCCGCTCGGCGACCGGGAGGCCCTGCCGGGGCTGCTGCGGCGGGCCGTCGAGGACGTCGAGATCGGCGGGGTGCTGATCCCGGCGGGCAGTGTCGTCGCGGCGGACGGCGCGGCGGCCAACCACGACCCGGCGGTCTACCCGGAGGACATCCCGCTGTTCGAGCCGCTCGGCACGCCGAGCCTGACGTTCGGCGCCGGTCCGCACCACTGCCTGGGCGCCTGGCTGGCCCGGATGGAGCTGGAACTCGCCCTGCACCGGCTCGCGGTGCGCTTCCCGACGCTCCGGCTGACCGGACCGCTGGAGGCGGTGGAGTGGCGCCGCGGCCTGCTCACCCGCAGCCCGCTGCGCCTGGAGGTGGCCTGGTGAGCGGCGACGCGCCGAACACCGTGGCGTCGCCGGAGGCGCTGGAGGTGCGGGTCGACCGGCTGCGGTGCGTGGGCACCGGGCTGTGCGCCGCGGCCGCGCCCGCCGACCTGGCGCTCGGCGCCGACGGCAAGGCGCGGCCGCTGCACGGGGCCGCCGCCGGCTCGCGGGAGCTGACCGAGGCTGCGGAGATGTGCCCGACCGAGGCGATCGCGGTGTACCGCGCCGCCACCGGCGAGCTGGTCGCCCCGCTGGACTGAGCAGACCGCAGCCGCGGTCCGCACATCGGTCCACGGGCCGGTGCCGCGGTCCGCAGCGGTCCGCGGGCCGGTGTCAGTGCACGGGCTGGTGCCGGGGCTCCCCGGCGGACCCGGCGACGACCGCGGACGGTTCGCCGGACCGCCGGTCGACCACCCAGGAGACCGTGGCGATCAGGCAGCCCGCGAGGGCGAGTGCCGCGCCGACGAGGGTGGGCGAGGTCCAGCCGAACCCGGCGCTCAGGGCGAGGCCGCCGAGGAAGGCGCCCTGGGCGTTGCCCAGGTTGAACGCGCCCTGCACGGTCGCCGAGGCGAGCGTCGGCGCGTTCCTGGCCTTCTGGAGGACGAGGGTCTGCACGGTCGGCACGACGGCGAACCCGGCGATGCCGATCATCACGACGGTCAGCGCGGCCGACCACTTCGCGTGCGCGGTCACCGCGAAGAGGCCGAGCATGAGGGCCATCAGCAGGAACGCCGCGCAGATGCTCGGCCGCAGCGCCCGGTCGGCCGCGTAGCCGCCCACCACGTTGCC
The DNA here is from genome assembly GCF_045862635.1 of Kitasatospora sp. NE20-6. Taxonomy (NCBI): domain Bacteria; kingdom Bacillati; phylum Actinomycetota; class Actinomycetes; order Kitasatosporales; family Streptomycetaceae; genus Kitasatospora; species Kitasatospora sp. NE20-6. Next base: position 31,965 of record NZ_BPRL01000023.1, on the reverse strand, counting down.
GATCGTCATGCCGACGCCGAAGAGCGCCAGGACGACCGTCACCGAGCTCTCCGCGAAGCCGGAGACCTCGGTGAGGGTGGGGGTGATGTAGCTGTAGCAGGCGAAGAGCCCGGCGCAGCCGATCACCACGGTGGCCAGCGCCAGCCAGAGCTGGCCGCTGCGGAACGCGGACAGTTCGTGGCGCAGGCCGGCCTGCGGATGGCTCGGCAGGTGCGGGACGAGCCGGGCGATCGCGGCGGCGCCGAGCGCGCCGATCAGGACGACCACGAGCATCGCGGCGCGCCAGCCGAGCTGCTGCCCGAGCAGGGTGGCTGCGGGCACGCCGAGGATGTTGGCGACGGTCAGGCCGGAGAACATCACGGACACGGCGCGGGCGCGCTTGTCCGGGGCGGCGAGTTCGGCGGCGGCGACCGCCCCGGCGCCGAAGAACGCGCCGTGCGGCAGGCCGGTGACGAGCCGGGCGACGGCCAGGAACGCGAAGTTCGGGGCGACGGCGCAGAGCAGGTTGCCGACGGTGAAGAGGACGGTGAGGCCGATCAGCACGGTCTTGCGCGGCATCCGGGCGCAGACCGCGGTGAGCAGCGGTGCCCCGATGACGACGCCGATCGCGTACAGGGCGATGAGCCAGCCGGCCTGCGGGATGGAGACGTGCAGGCCGCCGGCGATCTGCGGCAGCAGGCCCATCGCGGCGAACTCGGTGGTGCCGATGGCGAAGGCGGTGACGGCGAGGGCGACGAGCGCCAGTGGCATGGGGAGGCTCCGTGGGTGGCCCGTCGTGGTGGCGGGTGCGCTGGTGCGACGGGCGGTCGCCGCTGACCGCCGGAGGATGCCCGCCGGTCCGTGGGACGTGGTGGGGATCGGACGGGTTCGTACAGAATTCTACCAACAGGTGCCGGGCCGTCCCGGCCGGGGCGGGTCACGCGGCGGTGGTGAGGTCCCGGATGCGGTGCAGCTCGGTGACGATGTCGTTGAGGGTCCGGCAGTCGGCGGGCAGGGCACCGAACGCGGGGTCCGCGGCCGCCGGGCCGCCGCGGTGGTCGAGCGCGTCGGCGACGGCGTCCAGGGCCTCGGTGACCTGACGCGCCGCCGGTCCGTCGGGACGGGACGCACCGTGTTCCAGGCGGACGGCGCACGCGGTGGCGGCGTCCACGATCCGTTCCGCACCGGCGGTGACGCGCAGCCAGTCGCGGGCGTGCCCGGTGCGGAGCTCGACCGCCGCGGTCTCGGCGGCGGCCCGGGCCTCGGCGAGCGCCTGGTACGCGGCCCGCCGGAGGTCGGCCCGGTGGTCCTCGTCGGTGACGACGGTGTCGCCGGCGGCCAGCACGTGGTCGAGGTAGCGGCGGGTGTGCCGCAGGGCGTGCGCGGAGCGGTGGCCGACCCGGGCCCGGGTGTCGGCGAGCCTCGGCAGGTGCCCGACGAGCAGCACGAGCAGGCAGGCCGCGACGGTGTCGGCCAGCCGCGAGGGCGCCGCCTGCCGGTCGCCGCCGACGGAGACGAAGGTGAGCACGGTGACGGTGACGACCGCCGTCTGCAGGGCGAAGTGCCGCAGCGCGAAGGGGATGAGCGCCCCCAGGACGGTCACCGCGACGGCCGGCCACCAGCGGCCCGCCGCCCAGGCCGCGATCGGCACGAACGCCAGCACCCCGACGGCCGTGCCGGCGAACCGGCTGACGACCCGGGAGAAGAGCGGCCCGAAGTCGGGCTTCACCAGGAACGCGGCGGTGGCGGGCAGCCAGTACCAGTGCTCGGTGTGCAGCAGCAGGGCGACGGCGGTGCTGACGGTCACGCACGCCGCCACCCGCAGGCCGTACTCGCGGCCGGCCGGTCCGAACGGGTGCACCGCGGGGCGCCGCCGCAGCTGGGGGCCGGTGTGCGCGGGCGCCTGCGGGTCGGTGTGGAAGGCGAGCCCGGCGGCGAGGACGGCACGGTCGAAGGCGCTGCGGGCGGGGGTGTCGGAGACCGGGGCGGGCAGCGCCCCGGGCGCGCCGTCGCGGCGGACGGCGTCCGCGAGGCGGCGCGGGCCCTCGGCGATCCGGGGCGGGAGGGCGGTGCCCTCCCAGAGCAGGGCGACGCCCGCCTCGCACAGGGCGGCGGCGGTGGCCAGACGGCCGGCGAGGCGGTGGTCGGCGGTGCGGCGACGGCCGGGCAGGCGCAGCAGGGCGCGCAGCCGCAGGGCCTCGTCGGCGCGGTCGAGAGCGGCGGTGAGTGCCCGGCGGGCGGGCTCGGCCCGTGGTGTGCCGACGGCGTCGAGGGCGTCGGCGAGCGCGTCGTAGACGGCGGCGACGACGGCCCGTTCGCCCTGGCCCCGGCCGCCGGTGCGGCGGCGCAGCGTCAGGCGGAGCAGCAGGGGCCAGGCGGCACCGGCGAGGAAGACGAGTGCGGCGGACCAGCCGGGCACGGGCAGTTGCATGCCGCTGCCGACCGCGGTCAGCACGAGCAGTTGCATCCCGGCGAGCGACCAGACGGCCCCCGCGACGCTGACTGCGCCGGAGACGAGGCCCACCGCGGCCAGCACGGGCAGGGCCCACCAGCCGCCGGGCCGGCCGAGCAGCAGGCCGAGCGCGCCGCCGAGCGCGGGCACGGCGATCGAGACGGCGGCGCCGCGCCACGGGCCGGGGCGGTCGTTGATGCCGGCGAACATCGCCCCGAGTCCGGCCAGCACACCGGCCTGCGGACGGCCGGTGGCGAGGCACACGGCGAGCACCGGGCCCATCCCGAACGCCCCGCGTGCCATCGCCGCCCACGGGACGGGTCCGCGCTGCCAGCGCAGCGGGTGCAGCAGCCAGCCGGGTGCGGGATGCGGGGTCCGGGTCACGGTCCTCCTCGGTACGGGATCTTCCGGAAGTCTAGACGGGGAGTTTGTCCCGGTTGCTGCGGCACGGTTACGGAATCGTGTCCGGCGGCGCCCGGAAAGAGAAATTGACGACCGCTCATCTCCTTGACGCCACCTGGGGGCGTCAGTACATTCCCGGTACCCCATAGGCATGACAGCAAAGGCACGTGACGTGGACTGGTACCTGGCCGTTCTCAAGAATTACGCCGGATTCAGCGGCAGGGCCCGCCGCAAGGAATTCTGGATGTTCACGTTGATCAGCTTCGTGATCTCGGCCCTCCTCACCGGCATCGGTACGGCCCTGGACACCAACCTGCTGTCCGGCATCTACTCGCTGGCCATCCTGATCCCGTCGCTGGCCGTCCTCGTCCGCCGCCTGCACGACACCGGCCGCTCCGGCTGGTGGGTGCTGATCGCCCTGATCCCGATCATCGGCGCGATCACGCTGATCGTCTTCGCCGCGACCGAAGGCGACCAGGCGCCCAACGCCCACGGCGTGAACCCGAAGCTCGCCACGGCGTGAGCCCGGAACCCGCCGCGGCCCGGACCTGACGGCCGCGGACGCCCCGCGACGCCCGGCACCACCGCGCGACGCCCGGCCCGGAAGCCGCCCCACAGCGGCGCCTCCGGGCCGGGCGTTTTGCGTGGGTGTCCTCCCGGAGAATCCGCGGTGAATACCGGGCGGACCTCCCCGGAACTCCGGGACCATCTCCCGTCCCTTCCGTAACGCCCGGCACCCTTCCGTCATTCCGCCATTCCCGGACGGGATCCGGACGGGATCCGGGCAGGTTCCGGGCGGGTTCCGGAAGGCCGCCGGTCATTCACCCGCGGCCCGGCGTCCGCGGAATTCCGCCGACGGACCGTCACCACCGGCCGCCGGGGCGCGGGCGCGGCGCAGCGGCACGCCCGCGGGCCGGTGGGGTATACCTGGCGCTCGTGATGCGCAGGCGAGTGGTGGTGTCGGGTGTCGTCCAGGGAGTGTTCTTCCGGGACACCTGCCGGATGGAGGCCCGGGCGGGCGGGGTCGCCGGCTGGGTGCGGAACCTGCCCGACGGCCGGGTGGAGGCCGTCTTCGAAGGGCCGCCCGACGCGGTGGGGCGGATGCTCGACTGGTGCGGGCACGGCCCCCGGCAGGCCGTCGTCGAGGAGTGCACGGTCACCGAGGAGACCCCGGAAGGCCTGACCGGCTTCGAGGTCCGCCACACCCCGCGGTAGCCGCCCGGGGGCTCTCGCTACGGCGTCCGCGCCCTGCCGCTGCTCCGGTGCGCCCCACCGCTGCCGGCCCGTCCCCGCGCTCTCCGCGCAGCGGGCCCGCCGCGGCTCATCGGATCCGGGCGGGCGACCCGGCGCGGGCGAGGGCCAGCGCGGCGAGGGCCGCGGGGGCGCCCGCCTGGCCGCGGATGCCGGGGAAGGCGTTGACGTCGACGATCAGCGGGCCGTCCGGGGCGTCGAGCAGGTCGACGCCGTACACGTCGAGCCCGAAGGCCTCCCCGGCGGCGTGCGCGAGGCCGCGCCAGGCGGCGGGCAGGTCGGCGGCGGAGAGCGGCACCCGGGCGGCCGCCGGGCCGGCGGCGAGCTCGGAGCGGCGGCGCTCGGCGAAGACCTCCCCGTCGACGACCCAGAGCTTGACGTCCCAGCCGTCGGAGGGGGCGAGCGGCTGGACGACCACCGGTTCGTCCGGCCACGCGTCCGCGAGGCGGCGGGCGTCCGCCGGGCCGCGGACGGCGGCGACGAGGTCGCCGCGGCGGCTGTGCAGGCTCTTCACGACCAGCGGCCCGTCCGCGAGGAGGGCGGGGAGGTCGGCCGTGCCGGCCGTGCGGGTCGGCGCGAACGGCAGGCCGGCCGCGGCCGCCCGGTCGGCCATCTGCTGCCGGTGCTGGCAGAACGCGGTGGCGGCCACCCCGTTGACCACCGGCACGCCCGCGGCCTCCCACCACGCGGCACGGTCCAGCGCCGCCGGGGTACGCGCCTTGAGCAGGCACACGTCGGGCAGCCCGGGCGGCGGCGGACCGGTGGGGTGCTGGCTGTCGACCAGGTGCCCGGCGGCCCGGAGCAGGGCCGCCGTCGCGGCCAGCAGCGGGTGCGCGGCGTCCGCCGTGAGCAGCCGGACGTGCAGCGCGCCGCTCACGCGGCCCCGCCGATCACGGCCGGCACGGTGTGCCCGGCGGCCTGCGCGGGCACCGCCCCGACGGACGGCCAGGACGAACCCGAGCGGGCGAGGCGCAGCACGGCCCGCGCCACCGTGGAGACCGCGTGCGGCACCTGCCGGAAGCTCGGGAAGTCGTTGACGTCGACGACGACCGGGCCGTCCGGGCCGAGCAGGACGTCGACGCCGAAGAGGTCCAGCCCGAAGACCTCGCCGACCTGGGCGGCGACCGCGGCGACGGCCGGGGCCAGCGTCACCGGCCGCTCGCGGTGCGGGCGGCCGGGATGCAGCGGCGAGGTGCGCTCGGTGGCGAACAGCTCGCCGCCGGCGCTGTAGATCTTGAGGTCGGTCCCGCCGTTGGGCACGTACGGCTGCGCGATGAGCAGGCCCTCGCCGGCCAGCACCGCGCCGACGCGGGGCAGCAGGTCGGGGCGTTCGACGAGGTGCACGGCGCGGCCCGAGCTGCCGTCGGCGGGCTTGACGACCAGCGGGTAGTGGGCGTCGGGGATCCGCGCCAGGTCCTCCCAGCGCGCCGCGGCCCAGGTGAGCGGCACCGGCAGGCCCCGGTGGGCGGCGATGACCGCGGCCTGCGCCTTGTCGCGGACGGGACGGATCGCACGCGCGTCGTTGACGGTGGTCAGGCCGACGGCGGCGGCAGCCTCCAGCAGGCCGAGCCCGGGGCCGCCGGAGACGGTCTTCAGGACCCAGGCGTCGTGGTCGCCGGCGCGCACCAGCCCCCCGAGGTCGAGCAGGGAACTGCCCGGCCGCACCACGTCGACCTGGTGGCCCCAGTCCGTCAGCCGGCGCACCACGTCGAGCGGCATCCCGTCGTTGCGGTAGTGCTCTTCGACCAGGAAACAGAACCTCATGGACAACTCCCGTCCCCTCCCGTGCTGCCACGGCGTGTTCACAGCGCCCCAGAATGCCACGAACCATCGGGGCAAGATCACCCAAGTCGTCCCCGAACCGCTACGAACTCGTCACGGACAGCACCCCGTTCGCGCACGGACCGGCCGGACGGCCGGACCGGCGGCAGCGCCGGACGCCGCGTCACGAAGGTTGCGGGGTGAGGGATGTCACCGTCCTGTCCCGGATCCGTCCCGGCGGAACACAACCAGGTCACGGCCCGGAACGGCTCAGCACCGCGTCCGATGATCCCATTACTCTCACATGGTGAACCCTTGCCCTGTTCCGGGTAGGGGCCCCGGGACCGGAAGGAGGGGGCGGTGCACGAAACCGTCAGTACCGGACCCTTGATGACCACTGCCACCGGCACCACAGGGACGACCGCGGCCACCACCGCCGCCGGGCCGTTCGCCCGGCGGACCACCCCCGACGCACGGTGCCCCGACGCGGCGCACCAGGACGCAGTGCGCCCGGACGTACTGCACCCCGACGTACTGCACCCCGACGTACTGCGCCCCGACGGCCTGCACGACCTGCGCGGAGGCCCCGTGCCCGCCACGCTCCGCTACCCGCCGCAGGACCTCGTCGTCGTCACCGGCCTGCCCGGCAGCGGCAAGTCCACCCTGATGCGCCGCGCCGCCCGCGCCCGGGTCATCGACTCCCAGCAGGCCCGCGAACACTACGAGCAGGCCCTGCCGCCACGACTCCCGTACGCCCTCTACCGGCCGCTCGTCCGGCTGCACCACTACCGCGGCCTGCACCACGCCCTCCTCGCGGGCGGCCCGCTGGTCGTGCACGACTGCGGCACCCTGCCCTGGGTGCGGCGCCGGCTCGCCCGCACCGCCGCCCGGCAGGGCCGGCGGCTGCACCTCGTCGTCCTCGACGCCAGCCCCGAACAGGCCGCCCAGGGCCAGCGCGAACGCGGCCGCCGCGTCTCCGCCTACGCCTTCGCCCGGCACCGCCGGGCCACGGCCCGCCTGCACGCCGAACTCGCCGCGGCCGACGGCCCCGTCGCCGGCTGCGCCTCCACCGTCGTCCTCGACCAGGACGGCGCGCTGCGGCTGCAGGCCATCGACTTCGGCGGCTGACCGCCCCGGCCGCCCGGCCGTGCGGCACGGCCCGGCTCCGCAGCCCGGCTGCGCAGCCGGGCGCACCGGCGCGGCTCGGGCGTCAAGGGCTCAGGTCTCAGGGGCTCAGCAGGCGTCGCGCACGTACGCCTCGAAGCCGGCCGGCGAGTGCAGTTCCTCCCCCGCCCACACCTCGCCGGGCGCCATCCGGGCCAGGTCGTCGGCGGTGAAGTGCAGCACGGAGTAAGCGATGTCGGAACTCCTCAGATCCACCCACGCGCGCTCTCCCGCGGCGAGCGGTGGCAGGCTGTCGCCGGTGGACCGCCAGTCGGTCGGCGGATGGAACATCCGGATGTCCACGCGGCCGTGCGTGCCCTCCGGCGGCGTCAGGTGTGCCATGGAATCCGGGCCGACGAAGATCTCGACACGCTCGAAATCCGACCCGTCGCAGGACCGCAGCATGAGCACCGGCTCGCCGTCCTCCCCGACCCGGACACCGACGATGTCGCGTTGCGGTGGCGAGCACCCGGCCACCGGCAGCAGCACGAACATCACGACCGGCACCCACCGCAGCAGGCGCGTCCCCCGTCTCCCCATACCGACCAGCCTGCCCGGACGAGGTCTCCGCCGGGCGTCGCTCCGGACACGATCCGCCCCGTCCGCGGAGGCCCGCGGCCGGAAACCCTGGGCCAGGCACCGACCCCGATCCGCTCAGCCGAAGCGGCCGTTGACGTAGTCGGCAGTGCGCGGATCGACCGGGTCGGAGAACACCCGCTCCGTCGGGCCCGACTCGACGACCCGGCCGGGGCTGTCGTGACCCGCCAGGAAGAACGCACAGGACTGCGAAACCCGCTGCGCCTGCTGCATGTTGTGGGTCACGATGACGATCGTGAGCCGCCCGCGCAGCTCCGCGATGGTCTCCTCCACCCGCCGGGTGGAGGTCGGGTCGAGCGCCGAACAGGGCTCGTCCATCAGCAGGATCTCCGGCTGCACGGCCAGCGACCGGGCGATGCAGAGGCGTTGCTGCTGGCCGCCGGAGAGCGCACCACCGGGGGTGTACAGCCGTCCGCCGACCTCCGCCCACAGCCCGGCGCGCCGCAGGCTCGACTCGACGAGGTCGTCCCGCTCGGCCCGGCCGGTCCTGATTCCCGCCAGCTTCAGCCCGCTCACCACGTTGTCGTAGATCGTCATCGTGGGAAAGGGGTTGGGCCGCTGGAAGACCATGCCGATCCGCCGGCGCACCTCCGCCGGGCGCCGCCCGGGGGCGTAGACGTCGTCCTCGCCGAGCAGCACCCGGCCCGCGAGGGCGGCTCCCCGCACCATCTCGTGCATCCGGTTGAGGATCCGCAGGTACGTCGACTTGCCGCAGCCCGACGGGCCGATCAGCGCCGTCACCTCGCCCGCCCGCATCGTCAGCGACACCCGGTCGAGCACCTTCCGCTCGCCGAACCACGCCGACACCCCCTGGGTCTCCAGCCCGGAGGCCGACGGGCGCGGCCCGGCCGCGGCCGGCAGGACGGCGGTGTCGTCGTACGGCCCGGAGGCGAGGGCGGTGCCCCCGCCGGGCGGCAGAACCGCGGTGGCGGGGTCGGTCGCGTCGTTCATGGTGCGGTCCTTCCGGGAGCGTGCCAGGGGATCAGTACAGGTTGGGCAGCAGGGCGGCCGCGTTCTCGTAGACCGCCCACAGCAGGGCGGCCGGCACCGGCGCGAGGCTCGTCCAGGCCGCCGCGGCGTGCCAGCGGCGGACGGCCGCGGTGAGCACCGCGACCGAGCCGAGCAGCGCGAGCGCCCACAGCTGGAGCCCGCCCAGGGCGGCCGTGTCGGCGGCGAGCGCCCGTTCCTCGGCGGGCAGTGCGGGACGTCCGCCCGGGGCGGGCTGCGGTCCGCCCTCCAGCCGGGCGCCCACCAGCACCGTGCCGCCGGGCAGCACGCCCGGCCCGGCGGTGACGAGGACCAGCCGGTCGGCGGCGGTGTCCGCGATCGGGCGGTCTCCGTCGCCGAACGCGTTGACGGTGTAGGTGAAGGCGCCCTGGCCGGTGGTCACCTCGATCCGGTCGCCGGCCCGCAGCCGGGCGAGACCGGCGAACGGGGCGCCGAAGGCCGTGCCCCGGCCGAAGAGCACGCTCACCCCGTGCTGCCCGGGCAGCACCGTGTCGCGGCGGTGGCCCGGCCCCCGCATCAGGTCGCGGCCGGAAGTTCCCTCCACCACCACCGTGTCGCGCAGGCCGATCGCCGGGATGCCGATCACCGCCACCGGCGCGCCCGGGTCGGTGGGCCCGGTCGGGGCGACGGCGTTCGCGAGCCGGTCACGGAAGGTCTTGTACGCGGTGGACTGCACGTGCTGCTCCTGGAGGCCGGAGAGCGCGGTGACGTAGCCGGCGAAGCCGAGCAGCAGGGCAGCGGCCAGCACCGCGGCCCAGCCTGCCTGCACCGTCCGCCGGGCCGCCGCGGACCCGGGCGCCCGCCCCCGCGGAGGACCGGACGGAGGACCTGACGGAGGACCGGAGGGCGGCACGGCCGCGGGCGCCGGGCCCGGCGCCGGGCCGGACGCGGACGGCGGCGGAGTCCCCGTGCCGGGACGGGCCTGAACGGGCGCGGTCACCGGGCACCCCCCGCGGCCCGGCGGCGGCGCAGCCAGTGGCCGAGCAGCGGCGGCACCAGGACGACGCCGAGCAGTTCGAGCGCGGTGAGGGTGGAGAGCACCCAGTCCTCGGGCCGGCCGCCGATCGCGACGACGGAGGCGGGCACGGCCGCGCCGCCGCCGCTGCCGCCGCCGGTGCCGAGCGGCTCGCCGGTCTGCGGGTCGATCGCGGCCTGCCCGGGGTCGGTGCCCGCCGCGCCCGGGGCGGCCGTGCCGGTGCCCGTGCCGCCGGTGCCGGACGCCCCGCCGGCCGAGCCGCCGTTCGAACCGCCGGACGAGGAGGAGCCGCCGGCGTTCGCGGCGACGGCCGTACCGTTCTTCACCACGCAGTCCAGCGGCGCGCCCTGGCGGTCGCAGGGGCTCGGCTGCGGTGCGTTCTTCAGGACGGTCAGCTCGCCCGCGGCGTTGAACGTGGGGTTGGCGCAGTTGCGCAGCGAGTCCGGGTCGACCGGGGAGGCGTTGCCGGGGATGTGCCGGACCTGCAGCATGCCGCCGCGCACCAGGTTGCGCGGGATCGGCGAGTAACCGAGGTCGTCCGCCTCGCCCTGCCCCGCGCAGAGCACGTGCGAGATGAAGCGGCTGAGGGCGTTGCCCTTGGCGTCGGTGAAACGCGGCGGTACCGGCCGGGACGCCCCCGCGCGGGGCACGATCAGGTAGCTGTAGCTGGAGACCGGGTACGACCGCGGGTCGGTCATCGTGTAGACGCCGTCGAGGTTCTGCTGCAGGAAGTCCGGGTCGTTCGGCGAGGTGGAGTCGTCCACCCCCTTGATGCGGGCGGCGGTCAGCGCGACGGCGACGTTCGAGGCGGTCGGCAGGCTGTAGTACCCGGCGGGGTTGAGCACCTTGACGACGGGCCAGTTGCTGCGCTTGGCGAAGGCGTACTCGTCGTAGCCGATGGCGCCGAGGCCGGTCGGCGACTGCACGTAGCCGGCGACGACGTCCGAGCCGTTCTGGGCGACCATCCGGCCGGACGGCGGGAAGAACTCGGTGTAGTCGCCGCACGCGACGCCGTTGACCCGCGTGCAGTAGGCGTCCCACACGGAGCGGTGGGTGTGCTCCATCCAGCGGGTGAACTGGGCGGTGGCTCCGGAGCCGTCGGAGCGCACCACCGGCGTGATCGGCAGCTTCGGCAGGGCCCGCCCGTACTCGCGGGTGATCGCCGGGTCGTCCCACGAGGTGATCCGGTTGGTGAAGATGCCGACGAGGGTGTCCGGCGAGAGCCGCAGGTCGGTGACGCGCTTGCCGCCGACGACCAGGTTGTACATGAAGGCGGTGCCGCCCGCCGTGATCGGCACGTACGAGTAGCCGTACACCGGGTTCTCCGGCTGCCCGGCGCCGGAGCCCGCGCCGCCGCCCGAGACACCGCCGTCGGGCTTCGAGCGGAACGGCACGTCGGAGGCGGTGAAGTCGTCCTGGCCGATGGCCCACTGGTTGCGGCCCGCGGCGGAGCCGATCGGGTTGAAGTTGATCTGGATGCCCTGCGGGGCGACGTCCTGGCGCCACTGGTCGATCGCCGGCCCGGCCCAGCTGGAACCGTCGGCGTTGAGCGCGGTCGCGGCCTGCGCGGGCGCGGCGGCCGTCAGCAGGGTCAGGGCGGCCAGCAGCAGGGCGGCCGCCCGCCGCAGGGGCACGAGCCCGGTCATGGGGACTCCTTCAGGTGGTGGCGGCGCATCAGGCGGCCTTGGTTCCGGGTCGGGAGGCGCCGGGCCGGGGCCCGGTGGGCGGGTCGGCGGGCAGGTCGGCGGCGCGACGGGCGGCGCGGTCCGCCCGGGCCTGCCGGCGCCGCCGGAGCAGGGTCTGCCGGCCGGGCGGGCGGCCGCCGAGCACCCGGGCGAGGACGAAGAGCACCAGCACCACGGCCATCAGGGTGAGCGCGGCGGCGAACGCGCGCGCCACCATGTCCGGGTACGGCTGCTTGACGTAGTTCCAGATGTAGAGCGGCAGGCTGACCTGGTTGCCGTGCAGCGGGTCGAGGTTCATGCCCGCCGTGAAGCCCGAGGTGAGCAGCACCGGCGAGGTCTCGCCGACGCCGCGCGCCATGCCGAGCACGACGGCGGTCGTCAGCCCGGGCCGGGCGGTCGGCAGCACGACGTGCCACACGGTGCGCCACTGGCTCGCACCCAGCGCGTACGACGCCTCGCGCAGGGTGCCCGGCACCAGCCGGATCACCACCTCGGCGGCCCGGGTGACGATCGGCATCATCATCACGGTGAGCGCCAGCGAGGCCGCGAAGCCGCTCTTCTCCGCACCGAGCGTGAGGATCACCACGCCCAGCACGAACAGGCCCGCCACGATGGACGGCAGGGCGGTCATCGCCTCGACGAGGGTGCGGACCGGACGGGCCAGCCGGCCGCCCACCTCCGACATGAAGACCGCCGCGGCGATGCCCAGCGGCACGGCGAACAGCGTGGCGAGACCGAGCTGTTCGAGCGATCCGACCACCGCGTTCAGCGCGCCGCCGGAGGTGATCGGGGAGAGCGCGGCGGTGTGCTCCATCGTCTGCGTGAAGAAGTTGGCGTGCCGCGCCGCGTCGAGGCCGCGCACCAGGACGTAGCCGATCTGGTCGACGATCAGGCCGACGACCAGCAGCCCCGCGCTCCACGCCACCACGGCGACGACGCGCTCGCGGACGGTCTGCCCGTCCCACTGCAGCACGCCCACCACCGTGAACAGGCCGAGGAACAGGGCGTACCAGCAGAGCAGGAAGCCGAGGGCGCCGCTGAAGGGCAGCAGCCGCTCGTACAGCAGCCAGTCGAGGGCGAGCGCGCCCGCGGCGGCCGCGCACGGCGACCAGAGGTCGGCGGGCGCGAACCCCCCGAGCCTGACGCGCCGTTCGGGCTGCTCCGGGTCGGCGGCCGCCGGGTGGGCGGTCACCGGGCGCTCGGCACCAGGGAGTTCGGCATCCGGGGGTTCGGCCACCGGCGGTGCGGCGGGTGTGGCGGTGCTCATCTGGCGTCCTTCGGCTTCCTTCGTGGCGGAGCGGGCGGCGGGGCGGGCGGCGGCACGCGTGGACCGGTGCGGTGCGGGTGCGGGTGCGGTGCGGGGTGCGGTGCGGGCGGTGCGGGTGCGGCGGTGCGTCAGTCCGCCGTCGCGGCCCCGGAACGGGACCGGTTGATGACCACCCCGGCCGCGAGGTTGACCAGCAGGGTGAGGGCGAACAGCACCAGGCCGGCCGCCATCAGGGCGGACAGCGAGAGCGGGTCGGACTCGCCGAACCGCAGGGCGATCAGCGCGGAGATCGAGTTCGCGCCGTTCTCCAGGATGTGGCCGGTGACCTCGAACGACGGCGAGATGATCAGCGCGACGGCGATCGTCTCCCCCATCGCCCGGCCGAAGCCCAGCATCACCGCACCCACCACACCGCCCCGGCCGAACGGCAGCACCACCGTGCGGACCATCCCCCACCGGCTGCTGCCGAGCGCGTACGCCCCCTCCCGCTCGCCCTGCGGCGCCTGGGAGAACACCTCCCGGCTCAGCGAGGTGATGATCGGGATGATCATGAGCGAGACGACCACCCCGGCGATGAACGTCGACGAGGTGTACGAGGTGCCGATGTCACCGGTGCGCACCTCCAGGAACGGCACCGCCCCGCCCAGGTGCAGGGCCGTCCACCGGACGAGACCGACGATCCGCGGCTGCAGGAAGAACAGCCCCCACAGCCCGTACACGATGCTCGGGATCGCCGCCATGAGGTCGACCAGCGAGATCAGCACCGACCGCAGCCGCACCGGCGCGTACTCGGCGACGAAGACCGCCGCCGTGAGCGAGACGGGCACCGCGATGCAGAGCGCGACGAGCGCGATCAGCAGCCCCTGCGGCAGCACCGCGGCGATGCCGAAGCGGTGCGCGGCGGTCTGCCAGCGCTGCTCGGTGAAGAAGGACCAGCCGACCTCGCGCAGCGCCTCCGAACCGCGCAGCATCAGGAAGAACGCGATCAGCCCCATGATCAGGAAGACCGACAGGCCCGCGAGCCGCAGCACGCCGCGGAACACCCGGTCGCCCGCCGACGCCGGGGCGGCGATCGGGCGCGGCCGGTCGCCGCCGCCGGCCGGGGCCGCACCGGGCGGGACGCCGCCGGACGGGACGGCAGCAGGTGGAACGGCGCCGGGCGGGACGCCGTCGGACGGGACGGACGGACCGGCGGGTCGGACGTCGGATGCCATCGGGCAGGCTCTCTCCGTGGTCGGGGGTGGCTCGGGCAGGAGACCCGCCGCACGGAGGACCGGGCGGCGGGTGCGGGTGTCAGCCGCCGGACCCGGTCAGCCGGTTCCACCGCCTGCGGGCCGCAGCGGTCACCCGGCCGCCCGCGGCCGTCCCGCCGAGGAGCAGCGCGGCCGGGCCGCCGAGGAGCAGCACCCCGCCGGCGACCAGCGCCACCGGCAGGAGGTACCGGGTCGCCCCGGCCCGGTCCGGCGAGGGCCGGCCGGCCGCGGCCGGCACCGTGCCGCCCGCCACGCCGCCGGCGGTGCCCGGCGCGGCGGAGGACGCGGCGGCCACCGGGGCGGCACCGCTCCCGCCGGCGGACCCCGCCGCGCCGCCCGTACTGCCGGACGAACCGCCGGCCGCGCCGCCGGAGCTGCCGCCCGCCGCACCCGCGCCGCCCGTACTGCCGGACGAACCGCCGCCGCCCGCCGACTGGTTGCCGGGCAGGGCGCCGTCCTGCGCGGCCACGTGCTCCGACGCCTGCCGGGCCTGCGCCGCCTGGGCGTCCGTCAGCGCTGCGTAGCCGAGGGCCAGCCGGCCCGGTGCCGTGCCGTAGACCTGGCCGCCGCCCGGGTCGGTGACCTGCCGGACGAACCGTGCCACCGCGGCCGCCTTCGGCGCGGCGAGGCCGGCCGTGGGCAGCATCGCGTACTGCACCGTGGTGAGCGGGTAGGCGGCGGTGTCCCGGGTGAACGCGGATCCCCGGTCGGTGTAGGGGAGTTCCTGGGTGCCGGTCGTCGCGTCGACCGGCATGCCCGCGACGGCCGCCTGCAGGCCGCTCAGCGTCGGCGCGACGAACTCACCCGCGGGGTTGCGGAGTTCGGCCTCGGGAAGGCTCAGCGCCTGGGCGTCGCCGGAGTCCAGCACCGCGAAGAACGACCGCGCGCCGACCGTCTGCACCTGGCACTTGTTGTGGCCGCCCGTGGGCGTCACGTCGGTCGACAGGCACGACGGCTGGCTCTGCATCGCATGGCGGGCCACCTGCCCGAGCCCGCCGAGCACCGGGTTCCACTCGTACTGCTTCCAGCTCTGCGGGCCCGAGAAGTCCTGCGGCTGCAGCGCCTCCACCGGATACCCGGAGTACGCCGGACGCAGGTAGAAGGTGTCGAGATGCATGCCCCACGGGTCCTCGGCGCCCTGGAGGAACTGTCCCGCCTCCGGGTCCGCCGCCAGCCACGAGGTCAGCTGGTGCACGAGGTCGGTGGTGCCGCCGACCACCACCGGCGACGTCGCCCGGAAGTCCCCGGTGACCACGCAGGACGGCCAGTTGGGCCCCTCCCCCGGCGTGCTCGGGTTGAGCGACCGGAACTCCGGGTCGTCGAAGATGCAGGCGGGGTTGCCGGCCACCGACTCGACGGTGTCCTCGCCGTTGAGCCGGTACGACTGCGTGAGCATCTTCGCCACCAGGCGGGCGTTGAGCCGCAACCGGTGGATCTGGCGGTGCGTCTCGGCGTCGTCGACCACGTACACGACGGAGATCGACGTGACGGCCAGCGGCGCGTACACGTACGGGCGCGGCGCCGGGCCGCGGTCGGGACGGGCGGTCAGTGCCACGTCCGCGCCCGAGCGCCGCAGGAAGCCGGAGCGGGCCTGCGGCTCGCCGCCGCCGAAGGTGTACTGGACGTTCAGCGGGTCCTGGCCGTGGCACAGCCCGGCACGCCACTGCTGCATCGCGCGGGTCGCCATCTCCAGGCCGATCGCCGAGAAGTCGGCCGCGCGCGACTCGCAGTCCGCGGCGGACGGGGCGAACGTCAGCGGCACCACCGTGCGGTGCTCCCACGCGCAGGCCTCGCCGCTGCGCCACGGGTTGCCCAGGTTCTCGATGAAGAGCGAGGCGTCGGTGGCCTCGTTGAAGAAGAAGTCGTTGTCGCCTGCGTGTTCGGCGCAGTTGATGGTGCCGAGCGGGTCCTGGTAGGCGCCGAGCGCGTCGCCGCCGTACTCGGGCTCCACGACGATCGAGCAGGGCGTGTCGGCGTCGCAGCCGAGACTCTGGCTCTGCTGCGAGGTCCACACCTCGACGGCCACCTCGCCGGTGCCGTCCGGCCGGGTCGCCCCGATCGCCATGTTGGAGGGGAACTCCGGTGTCGTCAGGCCCGCGTCCGGGGCGGCCTGCCGGAAGCCCTTCGCCGGGTCGCCGCCGTAGAGCGTCGAGCCGTAGCAGTCGGTGATGGCCGGCTGCAGGCCCCGGCACTGGTAGACCCGCACGGGGTACACGGCGTTGGAGTCGGCGGACCCGTCGTGCGGGTTGCGCACCACCGCGACCGGGCTGCCGAACACGTCCACCGTCGGCGTGAAGCCCCGCCACGAGACCCGCACCACCTGGTTGCCGAGCCCCGTCGCCGGCGACACCGTCACCGAGCCCTCCGGGCCGTACGTGCCGTCGCCGGGCTGCCAGACCGGCGGGCCCGTCACGGTGACACCCGTGTCCGCGTGCGCGGGCGGCGCCCCGCCGAAGCCGAGCGGGCCGAGCCCCAGTGCCACCACCACGGCCCAGGCGAAGGACACCACGAGGAGTGTCCTCGTCCACCGCGGCCGGAACGAGCGGCGGGGCGGACCGGGTGGGCGGAGTCTCATGACGGGGCACCTCCGGGTGCGGGACGGCAGTGGGCCGGCCCGAACAGGCCGGTCCCGGCGGGACGGTGGGGATCGCGACGACCGGGGCGGACCCGGCCCCGGCGGGACCGGACGCACGGTGCAGGACGCACGGGGGCAGGACGCAGGACGCACGAGGCAGGACGCACCACGCAGGCGCGACCGCCCGGCCGTCGACGGTGACGGTTCCATTGACCCGCCCACAGATGGACCTTGATGGACCGTCAGATGTACGGGGCCACAACGGTCCTGCCCCCGGAGACGATCCGGGGCCCGGCCGTCGGACGGCACGGGCCCCGGACGCTCCCGCGCGTCAGGACGCGGGCGTGTAGGTGAGGGCGAAGGAGCCGACCGACTGCCCGGCGGTGAAAAAGGAGGTGCCGAGGCGCTGGTCGAGCAGCTGGGCGCCCTCGGCGTCGACGGTCAGCGCGGAGGCCGTCAGCGACTGCACCGCACCGCTGCGGGTGACGGTGTTCTCGCCCGCGGGGTCGAACAGGGCCACCGGAGCGGTGCCGCCCGCGGGCACGCCCGTCAGCTGCCAGGTGTCCGCGCTGAAGGCCAGCTGAGTGAACGCCACCGAGCGACCGGTCCGCACGTCGACGACCAGCAGACCGCCGCCGAGCTGCACCTGACCGTAGTAGTCGGTGAGGCTGCCCGTGCCGCCGGTCACCGGGAACGAGCCCGAGAACCCGGCGCTGCCGTCGTACGAGGCCGTGGCCGAGGGCAGCGGCACCGCGATGATCCCGGCGAGCGCGGCCTGCTGGAAGAACGCGTTGCTCTCGGTCACCACGGCGCTCCCGGCGGCCGGGACGGCCGCACCGGCCGGCGAGGCCGCGGCACCCGCGGTGACCAGGGCGAGCGCGGCAGCGGCCACGGCGGCGGCGAACCGAGCCACGGGACGGGCGGGACGACGGGTGGTGGCGGTGGACATGGGCGGGTCTCCTCGACTGCGGGAACCACACGGGTTCCGGGGATGACGGGTGCTTCAGGCCGTGCAGGTCGTGCAGGCGATGCAGGCGGTACAGGCGGGTGGGGCGGAAGCGGTGGGGACACGGACCGGCCCGCCCGCCGGGACGACCCGGTGGGGTCGCCCGGCGGGCGGGCGGGCTCGGAGCGGGGCCGGCGTGCGGTACCGGCCCGGGTGGATCAGATGCGGTGGATCAGATGCGGGTGGATCAGATGTGGGTGACGCTGCCGCAGGCGGCACCCGGGAGGACCAGGAAGCCGTAGCCCGCGATGTCGGCCTTGGCGGTGGCGTTGGTGCAGAGCCAGCCGGAGGTGCCGAAGATGGCGCGCAGCGCGTCGGGCTGCGTACCGGTGCCGGTCCACTCGGCGTGGCGGACCACGTTGTAGAGCACCCGCCCGTAGGAGGTGGCGGCGAAGCTTGCGCTGAGGGTGTTGGTGCCGGTCAGCGGTGCCACGTTGTTGAGCTTGCGGACCGTCAGCACACCCTTGTCGTCGGTCGCCGTGACGTGGCCGTTGAGCTGGCCGACGTAGTGGCCGACGGAGTAGGGGAAGACCACGTTGGCGTCGTTGAGGACCGCGTCCGTGCCCTGGTTCTCCTCCGGGCCGGTGACGACGCACGCGCCCGGGGTGACCGGGGTGCCGCCGCCGATGGCCTTGAGGAAGAACGAGCGGGTGCCGGAGCTGGCCTGCGGCAGGTACGGCTTGATGGTGGCGTTCGGGCCGGTGTAGCCCGTGATGTCGGTGATCTGGTTCCAGTTGGTCTTGGTGCAGGTGTAGATGGCCACCAGGTCGGCGGTGGTGAGGTCGGCCGGGGCGTTGCCGCCGGTCGCCTTGGCGGACCACGTCACGGCGTCCTTGGCGAAGGCCACGAAGTCGTCCGTGGTGAGGTCGCCGGTCTGCGGGCCGCGGGAGGTGCGGGCGAAGTCCAGGGTGGCGCTGGTGTTGGCGTTCAGCGCGCTGATGCCCGCACCGGAACCGTTCGGACGCGCGATGGAGGTGGCGCCGGTCTTGGTGGTGACCGGCGAGGTGCCGGTCGCGTCCCAGCTGTAGAGGCGCGGCGAGGTGGTGTTGCCCGCGGCCGTCAGGAAGGCGTTGTAGTCGGTGGAGAACTGGTTGAACACGGCCTGCGTGGTGTCGGAGCCCGCGCCGACGATCGATCCGGCGGCCGGGGTGGAGGCCGGGTCGGCGAGCGCGGGAACAGCGGCGAGCGTCGCGAGAGAGGCGGTGATCGCGGTGACGGCGAACAGCCTGGCGGCGTTGTGACGCATGGTGCTCTTCCTCCGGTGGGAGAGACGTACATCGCATGCCGGGGCGCCGGTGGGGCCCTCGGCGCCGGCGGCCATCCCCTGATCGGCCGCCGGCGGCACTGATCCTCACCGCCCGCCGCGCCGGGCGGGAAGGCCGGCCGGCTGCGGGCACCGAGAGCACCGGGGCGGTGCCGTACCGGCCTGGCCGTGGCGTTCCTGCTGGTCGGAGCGCTTCCGGCAGCCGGTGGCACCGGGAGCGCGTGGGAACCGGCACCTCGGCACCGTTCTTCTCCAGGTGGCGGCTCGGGGGGCGGCCGGACATCTCGCCGCCACCGCCCGGCCCCGGGAGAGGGACCGGGATCGGGGGCGGGACCGGTCGGGCCTCGGCCCGGCGCACGGCCGGACCGGCGCTGAACCTCACGGGCGTCCGGGCGTCCGGGCGTCCGGGCGTCCGGGTACCCGGGCATGACGATGCGCCCGGCGGCCATCACCACCGGGTGCTGCGCCATCGGGTCACGCCACCGGATCCTGCGCGCGGGCCCTGCCCTCGGGCCCTGCCTTCGGCCCGGTCTTCGGGCTCAGCCTTCGGGTTCGGCCTTCGGGCTCAGTCGAGCCAGTGCTGCACGTCCTGCAGGCCCGAGCGGAAGCTCTCGATCGTCTGCCGGCACTGGTCCCGCCGCAGGTAGCCGCGGGCACTGCGGGCGATCGGCTCGGGCTCGGGCGCGCCGGGCCTGGTGCTGCGGATGGGTGGCAGCGCCGTCCATCCCCAGAGCTGCGGGCCGAGCAGGCCGAGCCGGTAGCGGAGGGTGGTCCGCTCGCGGAGGAGCTCGCGCAGCGAGTCGGCGAGCTGGGCCTCGTCGCGGAAGAGCCGGGCCGAGCAGGCCAGCTGCCGTCCGTTCACGGCACGCATCGTCCAGCCGACGGTCCCGTCGGTGCCGCGGACGGCGAGCAGCCGGGCACGCCGCCCGGCGGTCACCTCCGGCCCCCGGGTCCGGCGGGGCTTCGTCCGCCCTGCTTCACCAGCAGGGCGACAAATCTTCGGAAGGCGTTCTGACAGGTCGCGTACCGTTCGTACGCGCGGTGCGAGCGGACCAGTGCTGCCCCGTTCGGGCCGGGTACCACCCAGACCCAGCCCAGCCCGTCGCGGACGTGCGTGATCCTGGCGACCAGCGCCGGCGCGGCCTCGACCAGGTCGGCGAAGGCCCGTTCGGCGTCGGCCGGCGACGCGTGGACGGGGAGCGAGACGGCGACCAGCCGACCGTTCTGCGCCTTCAGCTGCCAGCGGAACCGCCCGCCTCCGACGGGCTCGGCCAACAGGCCGTCCCACTGCTGCGACCGCTCGCCGCTGTCGTGTTCACGTGCCGAACCGTCCACTGTCCGCCCCTGTGGTTCGCACCCCCCGCGGGCCCGCGCCACCGGGTTCCGGGGCGGTGGCGGCGCGGACATCGTGCAAAGACTTGACCAAGCAGGGTCACGCTACGTGTGCACCGTGCATACCGAAAGCTCGATCGAGCCCCAACCACTCTTCTTTACGGGGAAGTTCTCCCCCATTAAGGAGGCGTACCGTCGGACGGGGGCCTGTCACCCTGCCGGCGGGTCGGCCGGGCATCCACCGGGTGAGGCCCGCCGCGCGTCGCCGCGCATGCCGCGGCGGTACGACCGGCGGTGGTTACTGTGCAGCCATGCCCACCCACCACTCCCCGCGCGGGCCCCGTCTGCGCCGGCTCGCCGACCGCCTCGGCGTGCAGTACCGCACCCCGTTCGAGCCGCAGTACGACCCGGCTCACCGCACGTGGACGCTCCGCTGGTACGACGGCCCGCCGCCGGCCACCGTGCTGGCGGCCCTCCGCTCCGCCGGGCCGGACGCGAACGGCGTACTCGTCCGACGCGACCTCACCACCCGTTCGCTGGCGCTGGCCGCCCTGCGCGAGACCCGCGCGGGCGCCATGCACCGCTGGGTGGGCAGTTGGGGCCAGCGCTACCACCTCGCCCAGCTGCTCGCCGACCAGGAGCACCCGGACCGGCCCGCGGGGCCGCGGGAGGCCGCGATGCTGGAGCGTCTGCTGCAGGCCGCCACCGGTGGCTGGTCGGTGCCGGACGAGTCGAGGGCGTTCGAGCTGATCGCCCGGGACGGCATCGCCTGGCTGCTCCCCAGCGACCGGCTGGCCGGGCCGGACGACGCCGACGGCCTCGCGCTGGGGCCGCTGGAGTACCTCACCTCGCGGTACGCGGCAGGGGTGCACCGGGCCGCCTGGGAGACCGCCCTGACGCCCATGCCGCTGCGGTCGGCGGTGCTCGCCGCCCAGGCCGACCCGGAGCCGACGGCGGACGCGGCGCGTGCCGCCCTGGCCCTGCTGCCCGCGCTGCGGGCCCAGCTCAACGGCGAGCTCGACCGGGCGCAGGCCCAGCTCGCCGGGGTGCTGCAGCCGCAGACCTGACCGGGCGGACGCGGCCGGCCGCCAGCCAGTCGGCCGACCTGCCTGCCTGCCGGTGACCGGGCACCTGTGCCCGCGCCTGTGCCTGTGCCTGTGACCTGTGCCTGTGACCTCCTGTCAGAGCCCGGCGTCGCGGGCGAGCAGCGCGGCCTGGACACGGTTGTCGCAGCCGAGCTTGGCCAGGATCCGGCTGACGTACGTCTTCACGGTGGCTTCGCTCATGTGGAGGCGGCTGCCCGTGTCCGCGTTGGAGAGGCCCTCGCCGAGCAGGTCGACGACCTCGCGTTCGCGTGCGGTGAGCGCGGCGAGGCGGCTGCGGGCCGCCTCGCCGCGTGCCGTGGCGGGGCCGGCGGCGAGGCTGTCCACGATGTGCCGGGTGGCGGCCGGGGAGAGGAAGGCGTTGCCGCCGGCCGCGGCCCGTACCGCCTGGATGAGTTCGCCGGGGGCGGTGTCCTTGAGCAGGAACCCGGCTCCGCCGGAGGAGACGGCCCGCAGCACGTTCTCCCGCTCGCCGAAGGTGGTGAGGACGAGGGCGCGGGCGCCGGGGGCCGCCCGGGGGAGTTCGGCGAGGGCGGTGAGGCCGTCCATGACGGGCATCTGGATGTCGAGCAGCACGACGTCGACCGCATGGGCGCGGGCCAGGGCGAGCGCCTCGCGGCCGTCGCCGGCCTCGGCCACCACGTGGATGTCCTCCGCCGAGGTGAGGATCATCCGGATGCCGGCCCGGATGAGCGGTTCGTCGTCGGCGACGAGGACCTTGATCACGGTTGCGGCCTCCTGTGCGGCGGTACGGGTCGTCACCTGGCAGGGTAGTGCTGCTTCTCGGCGAGCCGGCCGTCGGCGAAGCAGAGCCGCAGGACGGTCTCGTGTTCCAGCGTGCCGGTCTCCTCCCCCGACATGAACCAGTCGCAGGTGGCCCCGGCCGGCACCGGCGGTCCCTGGGTCCGGTACTCGCCGGTCATCAGCTCGCTGCCCGCGGGCAGCCGGGAGCGCACCTCCTGCTCGCTCTGACCGACCCTCAGCGCGTCGTAGGTGTCGCGGGGCAGGGTGGCGTTGCCGAGCACCTCGAAGAAGAGGAAGGCACCCCACACCACGATGCCGAGGGCCGCGAGCAGCACCAGGCCCGCGCCGAGGGCGCAGCCCAGTGCCGGGCTCCGGCGGGTGGCCGGGTCGGGCGGCACCGGCAGAGCCGTCTCCGGCTCCTCGTCCGGTCCGGGGATGCCGGCCGCGTCGTACGGGAAGACACCGGCCAGCCGGTGGCCGCCCTCGGGGGTCGGGCCGGCGTGCACCATGCCGCCGAGCAGCCGGGCGCGCTCCCGCAGGCCGGTCAGGCCCTGGCCGCCGCCGATCGCCCCTTCCGCCGGGACGGGCGGCGGGCCGTTGTGCACCTCCACGACGAGGGCGTCCGGCTCGTAGCGCAGGGCGACGGTGACGGGCGCGCCGGGGGCGTGCTTGTGGACGTTGGTCAGCCCTTCCTGCACGGTGCGGTAGGCCGCGTGGCCCGCGGCGGCGGCGAGCGGCCGGGGGTCGCCCGAGCGGTGCAGCGAGACGTCCGCGCCCGCGGCCCGGGAGGTCTCGGTGAGCTGCTCGACGGCCTCCACGCCGCCGGCCTGGCTGAGGGTGTCGTCGCGCAACAGACCCACCACCTCGCGCAGTTCGCGCATCGCGCCGGAGGCCGCCCGGCGCAGCACGGAGACCGCCTCCCGCTGGTGGTCCGTCAGGCTGCGGTCGACCTCCAGCGCGCCGGTGTGGACGGCGATGAGGGCGAGCTGGTGCCCGAGGCTGTCGTGCATGTCCTGGGCGATCCGGTGGCGTTCGCGCAGTCGGGCCTGGTGGGCGATCATGGCGCGTTCGCGCAGGAGTTGCGCGTTGCGCTCGCGCAGGGCGGCGAGCAGTGCGACCCGCTGGGCGCGGTACCGGCCGATGACGGCGGGCAGCACCGCGAGCAGCAGGAACCCGATCACCGAGATGAACAGGTTGGCCCGCACCGGCAGCTCGTCGGTGTTGAACCACAGCGAGGTGGTGAGGACGGCGGCCAGGGAGGTGCCGAAGACCGTGCCCAGCAGCAGCGGGCGGGCTATCCGGAAGCCCGCGGACCAGCCGGCCACGACCAGGACGGGCGCGAAGCCGCCGAGGAAGCTCACGCCGACGCCGACCAGCACCAGGACCGCGGCGGGCAGGCCGCGGCGCAACAGCAGGAGCACCGCCGCGGCCAGGCCGACGGCCGCCGAGGACGCCGCGGACGCGTCGGTCAGCTCGACGAGGGCCGCGAGCCCGCCGAGCAGCAGCACGGTGACGGCCTCGGAGGCGATGTGGCGCCCGCCCCAGGGGCCGGGCAGGACGCGGCGCAGCAGCGCCCGCGGCGCCGAGCCGGCCCGGGCGGGGACGGCCCCGACGAGGGCTCCGACGAGGGCTCCGAGCAGCGGTCGGCCGGGGCGGACTGCGGTCGTCTTCGAGGTCACGGGCCGAGGCTAGCGGCCGCCGCGGAGGCGCCGCCGTCACCCTCCGTCTCGACCTGCCGCGACGAAAGTCGCGCTCCGCGGACCCGTCCCCGGACCCCGTCGTACCCGCTCCACGCACCCGGCCGCCGTACCCGGCCGCCGCATCCGGCCCACGCATTCAGCCGTCGCAGCCGACCGTCGGGCGTCACTCGCGGCGGACGAGGAGCAGCGCGATGTCGTCGAGCCGCTGGGCGGTCCGCCGGGCCCTGCTCACCAGCCGGTCGGCGAGCAGGTCGAGGCTGCCGGTGCCGGTGCCTCCCGTCCCGACCGCCGGGTGGTGCATGTCGCGGCCGCCGCCCGGGGCGTGGTGGCCGCCTGCCGGGCCCGGCCCGGCGAACAGCGCGGGATCGCTGTGGGCGAGGGAGGTGCGGAGTTCGTCGATGCCCGTGTCGATCGCGGTGGCGGGCGTCTCGACGAGGCCGTCGGTGTAGAGGGCGAGCACGGAGCCGACGGGCAGGTGCAGCCGGGTGGTCGGGTAGTGGGCGGTCCGGTCGACGCCGAGCAGCGGGCCGCCTTCGAGGTCGACCAGCTCGGTACGGCCGTCCGGGCGGCGCAGCAGCGGGGGCAGGTGGCCGGCCCGGACGCCGTGCGCGCGGCCGTCGGTCGGGTCGAGGTGGATCAGGCAGCAGCTGGCGAGCAGCCCCGGGTCGAGGTCGACGAGGAGGTGGTTGGTGCGGACGAGGACCTCGGCGGGCGGGCTGCCGCCCGAGGCGAAGGCGCGGACGGCGCTGCGCAGCTGTCCCATGGTGGCGGCGGCGCCGACGTTGTGGCCCTCGACGTCGCCGATCACGAGGCAGAGGCCGTGCGGGGTGGCGATGGCGTCGTACCAGTCGCCGCCGATCTCCATGCCGCGGGTGCCGGCGAGGTAGCGGGCGGTGATGGTGATGCCGGGGACGTCCGGGAGGCGGTGCGGCAGGAGGGCCTGCTGGAGTCCGCGGGCGACGGCGAACTCGGCGTCGTAGAGGCGGGCGCGTTCGAGGGCCTGGGCGATGAGTCCGCCGAGTGCGGTGAGCTGCACCCGGTCCTCGGGGGTGAAGGTGCGGGGCTGCTCGAAGCCCAGGATGAGGCTGCCGACGGGGTGGCCGGAGGCGATGAGCGGCAGGAAGGCCCAGGCCCGCATCTCGTCCTGCGGGATGCCCGGGTAGGCGGCGAGGAGTTCGCCGGACGACTGGAAGAACAGCGGTGCTCCGGTGCTGAGGGTCTCGGTGCCGGGCAGCCTGGCCCGCATCGGGGTGGCCTCGAACCGGTCGAGGAACCCCTCGGGGTAGCCGCTCTGTGCGACGAGGTGCATCCGGCCGTGCTGGGCGAGGTAGACGGCGAGCTCCTGGCCGCCGAAGCCGGGCAGGATCTGCTCCAGCACGGTGTCGCACACCTCCTGGACGCTCACCGCCTCGGTCAGTGCGCTGGCGAGCTGGAGCAGGTGGTACGTGGCGCCGAGGCTGGCCGGGGTGGCGGGCGGGGCCTCGGGCAGCGGGGCGGGGTGGTCGCCGGTGCCGGCGGGGGACGCCGCGGCGAGGACGCGCCCGGTGACGCCGTGCGCGTCGGGGTAGAGCGAGAAGGCCAGCCAGTGGTCGGGAGGCCGGCAGGCGAGGAACGCGGTGGGCCGGCGGGAGAGCATCGCGGCCCGGTAGCGGTCCTCGTAGGCCGGGTCGGCGAGCCAGGCGAGGACGTCCCAGGGGTGCCGTCCGAGGAGTTCGTCGCGGCGGGCCTGGAGGAGCATCTCCGCGCTGCGGTTGGCGTAGACCACCATGCCCTCGGCATCGAGGGCGAAGACCCCGTCGCGGAGCCGTTCGACGGCAGCGACGGCTGCCGATCCGGCCGAGTCGTCCAGGACGACGATGACCAGGTGCGTGCCGTCCGCGACCCGCCGGCCGCGCAGCTCGACGGTGCGGTGCCCGCCCCGGGCGTCGCGCACCCGCACCGGCCGGTCGAAGGGCCGCCCGTCGCGGGCGGCGCGGCGCAGGTCGACGCGGAGGAGCGGCACGTCCTCCGGGGACAGCCGGCCGAGGAGCGTGGCGCCGCGGCCGTCGAAGGCGGCCGGGTCGATGCCGAGGATGCCGCACAGCTCGTCGTCGACGGTGACGGTGCGGCCCCGGATGTCCCAGTCGAAGATGCCGACCCGGGTCGCCGGTCCGGAGGGCGGGGGCAGCTGCACCACGGTGGGCTCGGCCGCCGCGGCGACGACGCCGTGGCCGTACGCGCCGATCGCGGCCGCGATGCGGTTGGCGGAGCTGCGCAGCTGCCGTCTGGCGCCGGGGGGCAGCCCGGCCCCGGCGCTGGGCCACAGCACGCAGAGCACCCCGTGCACGCCTTCGCGGGTGGCGATCGGGGCGGCGGCGAAGGAGTACGCGTAGGGCAGGCCGACGGAGAGCCGGGGGAAGCGGCGCATGGTCTCGTCGGGGTCGACGAGCACGATGGTGCGCCCGGTGCGGTACGCCTCGCTGGGCGGCAGCGGCGCTGCGACGGCGATCCGCCGGAAGGCGCTGAGGAGCGGGAGCGGCACGCCGACCACGGTGCTGAGCACGAGGGAGCGGCCGTCCGCGGAGGGCAGGTAGATCAGGCCGCCGTAGCCCGCGGTGACGTCGACGGCGCGGGTCAGGGCTTCGGCGAGGAGCCGTTCGAGTTCGTCGCGCTCGGCGGCGGCTCCGGCCGCGGCGGCACGGGCGGCGGCCTCGGCCGCGGCGGCGAACGCCCCCGGCGCGTGCGGTGCGGCTGCGGGGGCGTGCGGCTCCGCGGAGGCGGCCGGTCCTGCGGCGTGAGCGGTGACGGGAGCGGTGACGGCCGGGTCCGCGCCGGTGGCGGCGCCGTCCGGCGCGTGGCTCCGGTCCGGGGCGTCGCGGGGCGCGGGGCCATCCCGTCTCCCGGTGTCGGCCCCCGGCCTGCCTTCAGCCGGCACACCCAGGCGCATTCTCCCTCTCTAGCCCCGGTCGTCCGAAGGTGTCAACCGGAGGTGTTCATTCCGGTACGCGGTGGACGGCACGCCGGACGCGGCACGGCGCACGACCGGCACCGGACCACGACGGAAGGCGACGGACCGACCACCCGGCGCCACGGCCCGATCCGACACCGATCCCGATCCCGATCCCGGCACCGCCGTGCCACGACCGCGACCGCAGCCGCGAGGCTTTACCACGACAGGCCACCCGCGCACGGCCGACACTCCGGCAGATCGGCCGCCCGTGGGACGCTCCGCGGTCGGCCGGTTGGCATCCGTCAGGCCCGGGGATCATCCGCCGGTATGCAGATCGGATCATCAGGTAGTCATCGCGTCGCACCCGCACTCTGGGTCGGCATCGCCCTCACCCTGACGGCCTGCAGCGCGTCCCCGCCGCCCACCCCGCCCGCCCATCCCGCTCCCCCCACGACGAGCTCACCGGCACCGCTGCCGCCTGCGACGGTCGAACTCCCCGGACGGGCCGGCCAGCAGGAGGTCAACGCCGCCACCGCAGCCCTCGCCCGCGACCTGGCGGAACGCCGGGCCCAGGCGAAGGCCCGGAGCTGGGGGCTCGAACGACTGCCGCGCACCGCGCCGCCCCCGCCCGGGCAGCGCCCGGCCGTCGCCGCAGGCCAGAGCGGCGTCACCCTCCGGCCCGGGCTGCCCCCGGTCGTCCAGCGGGTGCCGACCGACGACCGCGTCATCTTCCTCACCATCGACGACGGCGCCGCCAAGGACCCGGAGTTCGCCCGGATGACCGCCGAACTCGGCATCCCCTACAGCACCTTCCTCACCGGCTACCTCGCACGCTCCGACTACGGCTACTTCCTCGGCCTCGGCGGGAACGCCCGCGTCGCCGTCAACAACCACACCCTCGACCACCGCGACATGCGGCGCCTCACCCCCGCCGACCAGCGCACCCAGATCTGCGGCCAGCAGGACGAACTCACCCGCGCGACGGGCACCCGCCCCCAGCTGTTCCGCCCGCCGTACGGGGAGTACACGGACGACACGCTCCGGGCCGCCCAGGAGTGCGGCATCCGCGCCGTGCCGCTCTGGAACGAGGAGGCCTTCCCCGACCGGATCGAGTACCGCTACGCCGACCACCGGCTGCACCCGGGCGACATCGTCCTCACGCACTTCCGCGGGCCCGGCGAGTGGTCCGGCACGATGGTCGACATGCTGCGCCGCGTGCTGCGCACCGCCGACGAGCAGGGCTTCACCCTCGCGCTCCTCGACGACTACCTCTGAACCGGGCCGGGGCGCGGGCCGTCCCAGCATCCGGAAACCCCGGGCAGGGCTGCGCACGGCCGTGATCGACTGGCGGCCCCGCACGGAAGGAGCCCACCATGCTGCCATCCCTCGACGGCCTGGTCTTCTCGCCCATCGCACGCGCCGAGCACGGCGAGGCCGACCAGGGGACGAGCTTCGCCTACCGCGAGCAGGACGACCGCGTCTGGGCCTCCTACCAGGGCGGCGACATCGCGCACGGCCACCTCGTCGGCACCCGGGACGGCGACACCCTGGACTTCCGGTACGTCCAGCTCAACCGGACCGGGCACACCAGCAGCGGACACTGCGTCAGCCGGCTGTCCCGGCTCGCCGACGGCCGGCTCCGGCTCGACGAGACCTGGCAGTGGGAGTCGCGTCCGGGTGCGGGCACGAGCGCCGTCGAGGAAGTCCTGCCGCCCGCGTCCTGACGTCCGACCCCGAGGAGAGAACCGCCCTGTGAGCACCGACGCCCTCCACCTCGTCCTGCCCGGCTACCAGAACTCCGGCCCCGCGCACTGGCAGAGCCGCTGGGAGGCCGCCGGGCCCGGGTTCGTCCGGGTCCGCCAGGACGACTGGGACCACCCCGACCCCGCTGCCTGGACCGCCGCACTGGACAACGCCGTCGCCACCGCCGGACGGCCCGTCGTCCTGGTGGCCCACAGCCTCGGCTGCATCCTCGTGGCGCACTGGGCGGCCGGCCGCAGCGCGGCCGCCGGCGTGATCGGCGCCCTGCTCGTCGCCCCGGCCGACGTCGACACGGCCGACATCCCCGACCTGTTCGGCTTCCGGCCGGTACCGCTGCAACCGCTGCCCTTCCCCAGCACCGTCGTCGCGAGCAGCGACGACCCCTGGTGCACCCCCGCCCGGGCCGCCGTGTTCGCCGAGGCGTGGGGATCCCGGCTGGTCGATCTCGGCGCGCACGGGCACATCAACGCCGACTCGGGCCTCGGCGACTGGCCCGAGGGCCGCCGCCTCCTCGCCGGACTCACCCGGTAGCACCGCCAGGACGCCCCGGATACCCCGGCGGCGGCCCTGGACACCCCGGCTGCCCCCGCTGCCCCCGCGCCACGGTGCGGGGGCAGCCGGCCGTCAGGCGGTGACACCGGCCGCCGGGGTGCCGGCGTCCTCGTCGAAGGTGAACTCCCGCAGGAGCGCGCCCCAGCGGCCGTCCTCCCGCCGCCAGACGAAGGTGTGGAGGACGGCAGCACCGTCCCTGACCCGCCGCACGACGACGGCCCCGTGGCCGTCGTGGACGCCGGCGGCCAGCACCCGGACGTCGTCGAGCGTCCCTCCGGCGGTGCACCCCTGCGCACGCAGGGCACGGAACCCGGCCAGGCACCGGTCCTTCGTCACGGTCACCACGCGGCCGGCGTCGCAGCGGACGCTCGCGAACTCCGGGTCGTACAGGGCGTCCAGCGCCTCCACGTCCACGGTCTGTCCGGCGTTGAGGTACTCCCACACACGGTCCACGAGCTGCTGGTCCACGATCGGCTCTCCCTGTCTCCCGACGGCCCCGCGGGCCCGGGGCGGTGGGGCCCGGGGCACGCCTCCGGCCTCGTCCACCCACCGTCGCAGGGCGCACCGGCAGGACACCGACAGATCGCTGTCACCCCCGGTGCACAACGGCCCGCGCGCCCCCACCGCGTCCCCACGCGGGCGGGCCGCCGCACGACGGGCGTCACGCGTAGAAGGACGCCACCGCGGGCTGGCCGGTCCAGTTGGGGCCGGCCGCCGGGTCGGCGCCGAGGTAGCGGAACCCGGCGAACGCCGGAGGCAGCTCCCGCCCGCCCTCCAGCGTGAGCAGCCTTCGGCGGGCGGAGTACCCGAATCCGGCCTCCCGCAGCACGGCCAGCACGGCGCGCGCCGCACTCCCGCCGTCCGGCCGCCGCACCGATGCGGGGTCGAAGGTCGCCGCGAGCAGGCCGTCGGCGGTCAGCCAGCCGGCCCAGCGGGCGAGCAGGCCCAGCTTGTCGCCGAGGTACGGCAGTCCGTGCACGCAGGTGACCAGGTCGTAGCTCCGCTCCGGCCGCCACTCCGTGACGGACGCGGCCACCAGCCGCACCCCGCGCGCGGACGGCACCGGACCGAGCGGGCCCACGAGGTCGACGCCGGTCAGCTCGGCGCCCTCCGCCACGGAAGCGGAGGCGGCGACCAGCGCCCGCCCCTCGCCGCTGCAGAGGTCGAGCCACGCCCCGGGCCGGCCGCCCAGCCGGGCCACCGGGTCGAACCCGAGCTCGCGCGTGTAGCTGTTCACCCCGGCGAGCGTCCGGGCGCGGTTCATCGTGCTGTTGGCGACGACCGGGCTGTCGGCCAGGTCGTCGTCCCCCACGAGTTCGGTCATGACGACACCCTACGGACCCCGCCCCGAGGCCGGGCCCGGACCCCGCCCCGGACCCCGCCCCGGGCATCCGGCGAAGCGGCCCTAGGGTGGTGCTCCGACGAACCGTCCGGACCGCCCGGCACCGTGCGCAGCGAGGAGAGCACCCCCATGACCGCGATACCGCAGGCCGCCGTGGCGTACGTGACGAGCCGTGAGGCGCCCGACCGGGAGAAGGCGACGGCGCTGGCCGCGTTCGCCGCGGCGGGCCTCGCGGCGGAGGCCGTCGTGTGGGACGACCCCGCGGTCGAGTGGTCGCGCTACGGGGTGGCCGTGGTCCGCAGCACCTGGGACTACACCGGGCGGCGTGCCGAGTTCCTGGCCTGGGCCGGGCGGGCGTCCGCGGTGACGCGGCTCTGCAACCCCGTCGCGGTCCTGGAGCGCAACACCGACAAGACCTATCTGCGCGGTCTCGCCGCGGCCGGGGTGCCCGTCGTGCCGACCGCCTGGGTCGCCCCCGGGCAGCGGCTGACGGAGGCTGCGGCGCCGTGGCCCGAGCTGGTGGTGAAGCCGACCGTCTCGGCGGGCGCCCGCGACACCGTACGCACCACGGACCAGGAGGCCGCCGCGGCCCACGCCGCCGCGCTGACCGCCGCCGGGCGCACCGCGATGGTGCAGCCGTACCTGCGGGCGGTGGACGGCGAGGGCGAGACCTCGCTGGTGTTCATCGGCGGCGGCTTCAGCCACGCGGTGCGCCGCGGGCCGATGCTGTCCGGCCCCGAGGGCCGGTTCGCCGACGAGCTGCGGGAGCCGGACGCCGACCAGCTGGCCATGGCCGAGCAGGTGCTCGCGGCGGTGCCGGAGCGCGCCGACCTGCTCTACGCCCGGGTCGACCTCGTCCGGGACGAGGACGGCGCGCCGGTGCTCATCGAGCTGGAGCTCACCGAGCCGCGGCTGTTCCTGCAGTACGACGACGCCGCCCCGGCCCGGCTGGCGTCCGCGGTGCGCGCGCGGCTGGCCTGACCGCGCGCGGCTGGCCCGACCGGCCCACCGGTCACCGCCCGGCGCCCGGCGCCCGGCGCCCGCCACGACATCCCGTCTGTCGGTGCCCCGTGCGACGCTGACGGCACGCGGCGTGACAGCCGTGGACGGGCACCGACGAGGGGACAGTGATGGGCACGCAGGCCGAGGGTTCGTTCACGGTGGACAGCTGGGAGCCGGAGGTCGTCGACGAGCGGCCGGGGGCGACGCTGGCCCGGGTGCGGCTCACCAAGACGTTCGAGGGCGCGCTGACCGGCACCAGCACCGTGGAGATGCTGAGCGCCGCCGACGGGGACGGGCAGCCTGCCGCGTACACGGCGTTCGAGCGGTTCACCGGCGAGCTGGACGGCCGCAAGGGCAGCTTCGTGCTGCAGCACAGCGCACCCGGCAGCGGCGGCGAGCGGCTGGCCGTCAGGGTGGTGCCCGGCACCGGCACCGACGGTCTGGCCGGGATCACCGGCCGGTTCGACATCCGGATCGACGACGCGGGAGTCCACACCTACGTCTTCGAGCACGAGCTCGGCTGAACGCGGTGCGGGCCCGCACCCCCGGTCCGGGGATGCGGGCCCGGGGGCACGCGGTACGGCCGGGTTCCGGCCGGGCGTCAGCCGGATTCCGGCCGGATGGTCTGCGGGTGGTCAGCGGGTGAGGCCGGCCTTGACGGAGCAGACCGGCCAGGCGCCGGGGCCCTGCGCGGCCAGGACCTTCTCGGCGACCGCGATCTGCTGGGCCTTGGACGCCTGGTGGGCGTTGGCGGCGTAGGCGTGGCCGCCGAAGGCGCCCCAGGTCTGCGAGGTGAACTGCAGACCGCCGTAGAAGCCGTTGCCCGAGTTGATCGCCCAGTTGCCCGTCGCCTCGCACTG
>NZ_BPRL01000022.1:0-178556 GCF_045862635.1 Kitasatospora sp. NE20-6 | reverse complement strand
CGTTCTCGTCCGCGACTTCGAAGATCATTCCGGCGTTGCTGGCGGGCAACTCGGTGGTTCTGAAGGTCTCGCCGGAGAACTCGCTGAGCATGGGGCTCCTCGCGGGTCTGCTGGAGCGGGTGGGGCTGCCGCGGGGGGTGGTCAGTGTGCTGCCCGCGGACCGGGGGACGAGTGAGTACCTCGTCTCGCATCCGGGGGTCGACAAGATCGCGTTCACGGGTTCGACGCGGGCCGGGCGGCGGATCGCCTCGATCGCGGGGGAGCAGCTCAAGCGGGTGAGTCTGGAGCTGGGGGGCAAGTCGGCGGCGGTGGTCCTGCCGGACGCGGACATCCGTGCGGCGGTGCAGGGTCTGAAGTTCTCCTCCCTGCTGAACAACGGGGAGTCCTGCATCGCGCAGACCCGGATCCTGGCTCCGCGCAGCCGCTACGAGGAGGTCGTCGCCGCGCTGAAGGAGCTCGTGGAGTCTCTCAGGGTGGGTGATCCGGTGGATCCGGACACCTTCATCGGGCCGATGATCACCCCCGGGCACCAGGAGCGGGTCCGGCAGTACATCGCGCTCGGCATCGAGGAGGGTGCCCGCCTGGTCACCGGTGGGCCGCAGGTCCCGGTGGGGCTGGAGGGCGGCAACTACGTGACTCCGACGGTCTTCGCGGACGTCGACAACTCCATGCGCATCGCGCGGGAGGAGATCTTCGGTCCGGTGCTGGTGGTCATCGCCTACGAGGACGAGGACGATGCCGTCCGCATCGCCAACGATTCCGAGTACGGCCTGTCCGGCGGTGTCTGGTCCGCCGACGAGGAGCGTGCGCTGCGGGTCGCCCGCCGTATCCGTACCGGCACGGTCACCGTCAACGGTGCCGCGGTCGGTTTCGACGGTCCCTTCGGCGGCTTCAAGGCCAGCGGCACCGGCCGCGAGTACGGCGCGGTGGGCCTCGGCAGCTACACCGAGTACAAGACCATCACCCTCTGACGCACGACCCGCGGACCGGCGGCTGTCCGGCCGCTGCCGCCCGTGCCGCGCGGCCCCCGGCCGTGCCGCGGCACCCCCGGCCCCGGCGGCGGTCACCCCGGTCGTCCGCCGCCCCCCGGGCCCCGTCCCGTCCCTGCCGCCGGTACCGGCCGCGAAACCGCAGCCCGGCGCGTCCTCGACCGACAGGAACACCTGCCATGCCCAAGGAACAGCCCTCCCAGGCGCCCGGAACCCGCGGCGTCGGCGCCGCGATGAGCGCCCTCGTCCTCGCGGTGCTGCTCGCGGCCCTCGACCAGACCATCGTCTCCACCGCGCTGCCGCGGATAGCCGCCGACCTCGACGGGTTCGACGACATCGCCTGGGTCAGCGCCGGCTACCTGCTGGCCTCGACCGCCGTCACCCCGCTCTGGGGCAAGCTCGGCGACATGTTCGGCCGCAAACGGCTCTACCTGACCTCCACCGCCGTGTTCCTCGCGGCGTCCGTGGCCTGCGGTCTCGCGCAGGACCTGCCCCAGCTGATCGGCGCCCGCGTCCTGCAGGGCGTGGGTGGCGGCGGCATGATCGTCCTGACCTTCGCCCTGGTCGGCGACATCGTCGCGCCCGAGCGGCGTGGCCGCTACCAGAGCCTGTTCGGCTCCGTGTACGGCGTCGCCAGCATCATCGGGCCGCTGCTCGGCGGCGTCTTCACCGACCAGCTCTCCTGGCGCTGGGCCTTCCTGGTCAACCTGCCGATCGGCATCGTCGCGCTCGCCGTCGCCGCCCGGGTCCTCCCCGCGGGCGTCCGCGGCACCAGGGCCCCCGTCGACCACGCCGGCGCCCTGATCCTCGCCGCCATCGCCACCGGCCTGGTGCTGGTCACCTCGTTCGCAGGCCGCTGGGGCTGGACCTCTCCCGCCATCGTCGGCCTGACCGCCGCCACCGCCGTGCTCGCCGTCCTGTTCGTCCCCGTCGAACGCCGCGCCGCCGCCCCCGTCCTGCCGGTCACCATGCTCACCTCCCGCACGGTGGTGCTCTCCTCGCTGATCGGCTTCGCGGCCAACGCCGCCATGTTCAGCGTCCTGGTGTACCTGCCCACCTACCTGCAGATCGTCGACGGCGTCTCGGCGACCCTGTCCGGCGTGCACATGCTGCCGCTGGTCGTCGGCCTCGTCCTCAGCCAGTCCCTCGCCGGGCGCTGGGCGGCGCACGCGGGGCGCCTGCGCCTGATCCTGGTCTCCGGACTGGTCGTCAACCTGGCCGGGCTGGTCCTGCTGTCGACCGTCGGCGTCACCACCGGCACCCTCGTCCTGAGCGCCTACTTCCTGATCACCGGTGCCGGTATCGGCATGGTCCCGATGGTCGTGCTGACCGCCGTCCAGAACTCCGTACCCGCGGCGGACATCGGCGCCGCGAGCGCCGTGGTCACCTTCGCCCGGTCCATCGGTGCCGCTTTCGGGGTCGCGGTCTTCGGCGCCCTGCTCACCGCCGGCTTCGCGACCCGCACCCGTGACCTGCCGCGCACCGGCGGCTTCGACCCCTCGCGGCCCGAGTCCCTCGCCCAGCTCCCGGCCCACGCCCAGGACCTCGCACGGGCCGCGTTCGCCCACGCCACCGGCGGCGCCTTCCTGTGGATCGCCCCGGCCCTGGCCGTCGGCGCCGTGCTCACCCTGCTGCTCCGGCAGGGCCGGGCGGGCACCGGCCCGGCCGCCGGGGACCGCCCGGCCAGGAAGGCGGACGTCCGCTCGCGGGTCGCCTGAGCCGCGGCTCGCCCGGGCGGGGGCGGCCAGGAGGGAGCGGCCGGTCGGGGGCGGCCGGCCGGGCCCCGACCGTTCGCCCGGCAGCAGGGATCCGGCCCGAGAGCACCCCGCTGGCCGTGTCCCGCCGGCAGGCCCGTGGCCTGGCCCGCAGTCCCGTCGGCAGGCCCGCCGGGGCTCGGGCACGCGCCCTAGACTGGCCCCTCGCGACGGCGAAGGAGACGGCGGAGGAGATGGATGGGGCACAGCGTGGCAGCACGGGCGGCCCACACGCCCCCGCTCGCCCCCGCCCCCTCCCGGACGGCCCCCTCCCGGACGGCCCCCTCCCGGACGGCTCCCTCCCGGACGGTGCCCTCCCGGACGGCGAAGCCCCGGGGCGGTCCCCGGTGAACCTCGGCGCCACCGACCCGCTGGTCGGCCGGGAGCGCGACCTGGACCGCATCACCGCCGGCCCCACCCACGAGCGGGAGAGCGGCGCCCTGCTGCTGTCCGGGCAGCCCGGCATCGGCAAGTCCGCCGTGCTGGACGCGGCGGCCGACGCGGCCGCCGCCGCGGGCACGCGCGTCCTGCGCGCGGCGGGTGTGGAGTTCGAGGCCGACATCAGCTACGCGGCACTGAACCAGGCGCTCCTCCCGCTCCAGGACGTCTTCGACCGCCTCGGCCCCCACCACCGGGAGGCCCTGGACGTCGCCCTCGGGCTGGGAGCCGGCGCCCCGCCGGAACGCTTCGTCGTCTGCAACGCCGCCCTGGCCCTGCTGCGGGCGGCCGCCGTCGGAGCCCCCGTGCTGCTGGTCGTCGACGACCTGCCGTGGGTGGACCGCGCCAGCTCCGCCGTCTTCGGATTCGTCGCCCGGCGGACGGCCGGTGAACGCGTCCGGTTCCTCGGGGCCGCCCGTACCGGCGCCGGTGGCTTCTTCGAACACACCGGCCTGCCGACCCACGAACTCTCCCCGCTCGACCCCGAGGCGGCGGCGCGCCTGGTCGACACCCGGTTCCCCGCACTGGCCCGTCCGGTCCGCCGACGCCTGCTCGACACCGCCCAGGGCAACCCCCTGGCGCTGCTCGAACTCCCCAACGCCCTGAGCCAGGACCAGCCGCGCGCCCGGGACATCCCGCCCGCCATCCTGCCGCTGGGCGAACGTCTCCGGTCCCTGTTCCTCACCCGCGTCCGCGATCTGCCCGCCGCCACCCGCGACCTGCTGCTCCTGGCGGCCCTCGACGGCACCGGCGACCTCGGCGTGCTGTCCGCGGCGGCCCGCCGGATCGACGACGGCACCGGACCGGAGGACCTGGGCCCGGCCGAGGACGACGAACTGGTCCGGGTCGACAGCGGCACCCACCGCCTGGTGTTCCGCCACCCCCTGGTCCGGTCGGCGGTCGTCGAGGCCGCCACCAGCAGCCGCCTGCGCGCCGCCCACCGCGCCCTCGCCTACGTCCTGGAACACCGGCCGGTGCAGCGTGCCTGGCACCTGGGGGAAGCCACCCTCCAACCCGACGAGGAGGTCGCCGCCCTCCTGCAGCACGCGGCCGGCCACATCCTGGAGCGCGGCGACGCCGTGGCCGCCATCGCCGCGCTCACCCGCGCCGCAGACCTCAGCCCGCTCGGCGCCGACCGCGCCCGCCGCCTCGCCGAGGCGGCCTACGTGGGGGCCGAGGCCGTCGGAGCGCTGAGCAGCGCCTCGGCGCTGCTCGAGGACGCCCGGCGGGCCGACCCGGGCCACGGGGTCTCCCTGCGGGCGGCCGGCGCCGCCGTCCAGCTCCTGCTGAACAGCGACGGTGACGTGGCCACCGCCCACCGCCTGCTGGTCGGCGCCGTCGAGGAGGGCGGCCACGGCCACCGGGCCGACGACCCCGCACTCGTCGACACCCTCCACTTCCTCATGCTCCTGTGCAGCTACGGGGGCAAGGAGGAGCTGTGGGCACCGTTCGACGCGGCGCTGTCCCGGCTGCGGCCCGCCGCCCCGCCCCTGCTCGGCATCGGAGCCCGGACCTTCTCCGACCCCCTGCACGCCGACGGAGCGACGCTGCGCCGGCTCGACGCGATCATCGACGGCGTGACCACCGGCACCGAACTCGCCGAGATCGTGCGCATCGGGGCCGCGGCGATCTACCCGGACCGGCTGTCGGCACTGCGCGAGGCGTCGTGGCGCGTGGTCCGGCAGGGCCGCGAGGGCGGACCGGTGCGCCGCCACATCGGCTCCCTCCTCCACCTCTGCCTCGACGACTACCTGCGCGGGAGGTGGCAGGAGGCCCTGGACCTGTCCGACGAGGGCCTCGCCCTGTGCGCGGACTCCGGTTACAGCGTCTGCACCTGGTTCTTCCAATTCACCAAGGGCCTGGTCGTCGCCTCCCGGGGTGACGCCGGACAGGCCCGCACCCTGGCCGCCGCCATGACCGACTGGGCGGCACCGCGCGGGGTGAGCATGAGCACGGACTGCGCCCGCCAGGTGCACCTGCTGGCCGACATCGCGGAGGGGAACTTCGACGGGGCCTTCGGCCACGCCGACGCCGTCAGCCCCGCCGGCAGCTTCGCCCCCCGTACCCCCCACGCCCTCTGGGTGTTCTTCGACCTGGTGGAATCGGCCGTGCGCACCGGCCGGCACGAAGCAGCGGCGGCGCACGTACGGGCGGTGCAGGAGACGAACCTCGCCGCGCTCTCGCCCCGTCTCGCGCTCCTCGCCGCCGGCGCGGAGGCGATCGCCTCCACGGACGACCTGCACGCCGCCCGCCTCTTCGCGCGGGCGGTCGGCGCGCCGGACGTCGAGAAGTGGCCCTTCGACCTGGCCCGGGTACGCCTGGCCCAGGGCGAGCGGCTGCGCCGGGCCCGGGCCCTCTCGGACGCCAGAGCCCCGCTCGCGGCGGCCCTGCGGACCTTCGAGCGCCTGGGCGCCGTCCCGTGGGCCGAACGCGCCCGCAAGCAACTCCGGGCCGCGGGCGAACCGGTGGCGGTCCCGGACGGCCGAGGGGCCCGCGCACTCACACCGCAGGAGTGGGAGATCGCCGAGCTGGCCGCCACGGGCCTGACGAACAAGCAGATCGCCGAACGCCTCTTCATCTCCCACCGGACGGTCGGCGCCCACCTCTACCAGATCTACCCGAAGCTGGGCATCGCCTCCCGCATCGCGCTCCGGGACGCGCTGCTCGCACCGGACGCCGGTGAGCCGTCCGCCTGACACCCATCGGCACCGCCGCTCCCGCGCCGAGCGGGCCGCCGCGAACCCGTCGGACGACGGTCACCGTGCCGACGGCGCCAGGACACACGTGTCGACCCGTCACCGCGACCGGCCCGGGCGGCGGAGGCATCGGGAGGAGCACACCCGGGCCTGCCGGAAGGGGCCCGGCGCGGATCGGCATCCGCGGCAACCGCCGGGGACGGAGTCCCGTGACTCAACTCCCGCAGGCGGTCAACTGACGGATGCCGCCGCCCCGCCGGGTGAGCAGAGTGGATGCGGCCGGGCGGAGAGCGCCCGCAGACCCATGTCATCCCGCGTGTCGTTCGGCATGATCCGAATGATCCGACACGTGCACACGTACCTGGAGACGCCGTGACAGTCGTGAACTTCCATCTCCTCTCCTCGCTGAGCCCGGCCGCCGTGCTGGAGGTGCTCACCGACTTCGGCCCGGCCAGGGCCGAGGCCTGGCCCACCATCGACGCGGACCACTTCGAGGTGCACGGCCTCGGCGAGGGCTGGGCCGAGGTGACCGAGGGCACCGGCGCCGCTTGGGAACGTGCCCGCTACGACTGGGCGCCCGGGGGCGACGAGGTCACCATCACCACCCTCGACTCCAAGATCTTCGGGCCCGGGGGAGGGTGGGTGTTCCGGATGACCCCCGAGGGGGACGGAACCCGCGTCGACGTCCGGCTGACGAGAGAGCCGGGCACCCTGAAGGGGAAGATCCTGGCGTCGCTGCTCCCCGCGGTCGCGCCGTCGTCCCTGCGCAAGTCGTTCGCCGGCCCTCTGCGGGCCCGCTGATCACCGACGGCGGCGGCCGGTCGGGCCGTCCGCCGGAGGGCACCTGGTCGGGGGCACCTGGTCGAGAGCGCACGGTCGAGGGCGCGCCGGGTGCGGTTCACCGCACCGCACCCGCATGAGCAGGCCCGCCCGAGGTGTGGATTGCCTGACGGGGCGGCAACCGGTCAGGATGGTGAGGTGATGCATGCCTTTCCCTGCGGAACCCTGCCCCTCGACTTCGTCGGAACCCTGCGCGCGCGGCGCAACGAGGCACCGGCGGAGAAGCTGGCCACCCCCCGGCAGCTCGACGCCTGGTTCGTGGAGGCCGGGATGCTCGACGCCGAACCCGGCGCCGACGAGACCGACCTCGACATCGCCGTGGACCTGCGCGAGTCGATGTACGCGCTCATCGGCGCCCGGCTCCACGGCGAAGCGCTGCCGCCGCGGGCGATCGCCGAGGTGAACAGGCACGCGGCCGGACTGCCCGTGACGCTGCGCCTGTACGCCGACGGTGCCACCAGGACCGGGGGTGCGGCCCAAGGGCTCGCCGCACTCGCTCGCGAGACCGTCGAGATCCTCGGCGGCGATGACGCCGCGCTGCTCCGTGAGTGTTCCCGGCCCGAGTGCACCCAGGTCTATCTGGACCGCTCACGCGGTCACCGGCGGGAGTGGTGCGCCATGAAGACCTGCGGCAACCGGGTCAAGGCCGCCACCTACCGCGCGCGCCACAGTGGTGAGGCCGGCTCCTGAGCGTGCGTCCGGCGCCGTTCCCGACGCCCGGGCCCGTACGGGCGCGCCGCCGCACCGGCTGATCCGGTGCCGGCCCGTGGCGCCCGGGACGGCGATGCCCGCTCCCGCCCGGGCCGGTCGGCGTTCGCGCCGCACGGCCCGGGCGGACACCAACAGGTGCGGCCCGCCACGGCCCTGGAGCCGACGGTCACCGGAACGCCGGGCGGCGACGCGGCGGTTCCGGTCGGTGCTACAGCGTCTCGTAGTAGTAGCTGGCGAAGATGCTGAGGCACGGGTATGCCGCGTCGGCCTCGGGCTCGGACCGGGTGTCGGCTTCGAGCTGCTGGAGGGCGAGGATCTCGGTCATGGACGGTTCCTTCCTGGTCGGGACGGGGCCGGCGGACGGCGTCGGTCAGGAGAGCTCGGCATCGACCCACGAGCTGGCGTAGATGCTGAAGCAGGGGAAGGCGGACGCCTCCTCCACCTGGTCGAGTTCGAGCTGCTGGAGGGCGAGGATCTCGGTCATGGACGGTTCCTTCCTGGTCGGGACGGGGCCGGCGGACGGCGTCGGTCAGGAGAGGTCGGCGTCGACCCACGAGCTGGCGTAGATGCTGAAGCAGGGGAAGGGGTACGCCTCCTCCACCTGGTCGAGTTCGAGCTGCTGGAGGGCGAGGATCTCGGTCATGGACGGTTCCTTTCGCTTTCCTGTGGGTGGGCGGGATCCAGGGTGAACCAGTCGTCACCCGGGCCGTGGAGGGCTCGGTGCAGCGTCAGCAGGATCCCGGCGCTGCCGCTGGCCACATCGGCGCTGAACCGGAGCGAGCCCGTTCCGAGCCAGCGGACGCCGTCACCGTGGGGGACGGCGTACTTGAGGAGTCCGGTCGCGAGCCGCACCGCGTTCCGGCGGTCGGCGGCGTCCCGGGTGAAGTCGGCGTGTTCCGCGAGCAGGTAGGCCAGTCCGGCGAAGCCGTCGTGCAGGCCGGCCTGCACCGCGCAGGCCTTGCGGGCGTCCGCGACGACGCGGGGCAGTGCCGCGGCGCAGCGTTCGTCCGCCGTGGCGGCCGCGTAGCGCAGCAGGACCGTTCCGATGCCGGCGGATCCCGTGGCCAGGTAGGGCATGACCCGTCTGTTCACGCTGTTGTCGGCGAACGAGAGGGAGCCGTCGGGCAGTTCCACCGCGCGGTCCAGTTCCTCGTGGAGGAGCCCGAGCCCGGCCGCCAGGTAGTGCTGTTCGCCCGTCGCGCGGGCGAGGTGGTGGAGGAACAGCGCCAGTCCGGAGCGGCCGTGGAACAGCCCGCGGGCGTCGTGGGTGCCGAGGGTCGGGGCCAGGTCGGGGGTGCGCAGGACCGCGTCGCCGGCGGCGGCGGCCCGCTCCAGGTGGTGCGGGTCGCCGGTGTGCCGGTGCAGGGCGAGCCAGGCCAGGCCGACCCCGGCCCGGCCGCCGGCCAGTGTGGTCGTGGCGGCCGCCAGCGGATGGCGGTCGGCGGTGCGCAGCAGGTCGACCGCCTCGTCGAGGTGCCCGGCCCGGGCCAGCACCCTTCCGACTCCGGCCGAGCCGACGGCCAGCCCGGGGGGCAGCGTGTCGGCCGCGGCCAGGGCGTCCCGGCGCAGCCGTTTGTCGACGTCGTCCGGGACGGGCAGGCCGGCCCGGTGCAGGGCGTGCACCACGCCGGCCGTTCCGTACGCCACGCACACCGTGTTGGTGTGGAACGCCAGGGGCGACGGGGGGAAGACCCAGTCGGGCCGGCCGGGGTCCGCCAGGTCGAGCAGCCCCTGCGCGGTCCGGTCGGCGAGCCGGGCCAGGCAGCCCAGCGGGTCGGCGTCCACCTCCTCGGGGGCGGGCAGCACCGGGGGTGCGTCCCGGCCGGGCCGGTGGAAGGCGGTGGCCCGCTGCCACAGGTCGCCGGGCACCGGCGCGGTCGCCGCCAGGTCGCGCCGGAGCAGGGCGAGGTTGGCCGGGGTCAGCTGGGGCGCGTTGTGGAACGGTGCCAGCAGGGTGAGGGTGACGGCCGCCAGGCCGTAGCGGTCGGTGAGGAAAGGGTCGGAGGGGTGCTCGGAGGCGAGGCCGGGGGGCGGTGCGAAGCCCGGGGTGCCCATCCGGGCGGGGCGGTCGGCCTGCGGGGTCACGGACTCGAAGTCGACGAGCCGGGCGTCGCCGGCGGGGGTGACGATGACGTTCCCGGGGCTGACGTCGCCGAACCGGAGCCCCAGCGCGTGGAGCCGGTCGAGGGCCGTGTCCAGCGCGGCGAGGACGCGGCGGCAGGCGGCGTGGT
The DNA here is from genome assembly GCF_045862635.1 of Kitasatospora sp. NE20-6. Lineage (NCBI taxonomy): Bacteria > Bacillati > Actinomycetota > Actinomycetes > Kitasatosporales > Streptomycetaceae > Kitasatospora > Kitasatospora sp. NE20-6. The sequence goes on along the minus strand of NZ_BPRL01000022.1, from coordinate 168,897 downwards.
ACCGGTCGAACTCCTGGACGGGCCGGTCGGCCTGGAGACCGGGCGAGCTGCGGTTGATCCACTTCACCAGCGGGAGGCCCTCGACGTGTTCCATGACGAGGAAGTCGTGCTCCCACGCGGTGAACAGCTCCAGCGGTTCGGGGCAGACGCCCGGGGCGCCCGCGTGCACGGCGGTGAGGGTGTCGTACTCCTGGCGCAGCCGCTCCTGGGCGCTGACGCCGTCCCAGGTGTAGCCGGTGTGCGGGCGTGCCTCCTTGACGAGGACCAGGCGGCCGGTGCGGGTGTCGCGGGCCTCGTACGCGCCGCCGGCGTTGCTCGGCTGCAGCACCCGGACGACCTCGTAGTCGCGGATCCGGATCGCGCCCCGGTGCGGCGCCGGCTCCTCGGCCACGAAGGGATCGGTGACGCCGTCGGGCAGGACGAAGAACGGCTGCCGCACGTCCGGCACCTGGTGTCCGTGCCCGTCCGTCAGCAGTGGTTCCGCGGTGCCGTCGGGCCGCAGCCGGCTCCGGCGGGCGAACGCGCCGTAGCGGTAGTGGACGGTCCGGGAGTCCCGGTAGCGGCGGTCGCTGAGGACGTAGGCGCCCTCCTCGCCGTGCAGGGCGTCGGCGAGGAGGGCGAGCATCCGTCCGGCGGTCCCGGTGTCCGCCGGGTACACGGCGCAGAACTTGCCCGACTGGGACCGGGCCGCGTGCTTGTGGTGGAGGGTGAGGAAGAAGAGGCGCGCCGACACGTGCTTGAACGGCACCCCCTCGGCGAAGCACGTGTCCGCCACCGTGTCGAGGACCTCCTGGGCGCGCTCCAGCCGCGCCGACACGTGGATCTTCCAGCCCTGCTCCGCCCGGCGGACCCCGGGGCCGTCCCACGCCGTCCAGATGTCCCGGTCGGTTCCGTGCCAGCCGGCCGGCACCCGGGCGGGGGCGAAGCGCCGGCCGGGGTCGGCCATCGTGCCGAGGGGCGCGTAGAACTGCTCGTCGGACAGTGCGTCGAACAAGGGTCCTCCTCCAGTGGTCGTGCGTCCGCCCGGGATCAGCCGGTTGGCCGGTGGCGGGCAGGCGCAGCAGGCCCCTGCCGGGGAAGAGCCCGGCCTGCCGCGGGTCGCCGGCCGCGCGGGCACGTCCGAGGACCTCCGGCGACTCCTCGCGGCGGCCCGTGCCCGTTCGGCACCGGCTCGCCGGAGTGCACGCGCAGGGGCAGCGCGACGGACGTCGGCCGGGAGCCCCGGGCCGTCGTCAGGCCGCCGACCCGCAGCAGCCGGAAGTCCCGGTTCCCGCCGAGCGTGCCGCCGTTGCGCGCCGCGACGTTCAAGGATGCCCCCGGGTCCGTCCGCAGTCCCCGGAGCGGCCATCGCCCCGGCGGACAGGACGCTAGGCACCGCGGGTTCCCCAACGGTCAAGCCGCGGTATAGGAACGGTTCTCCACCCCGGGCCGCGGCGACCGTCGCAGGCCTGTGCGCCGACCTGCGCGCCGGTCTCCCGCCGGCCCGGCTCCAGGCCGTCCGCGCCGCGGGTGACGACACCTTCCGTCTCGCCACCGGCCCCGTGTCCGGCTGCGGATCGGGCAACGGCGAATCCTGCGCCGTCATGACCAGGTACTTCCCGAAGATTTCGGCCGGACCGGGCCTTTCCGATTCCTGATTCGGCTTCCGTGACGGCTTGTCGGTTCAGCGGACAATCGGATGAGACGTGCACGGTGGGGCTTTGACCGTCCCGGTTGCCGGGGCTTGGCGGGATGTCACCCTGGCCGAATGCTGCGGTCGGATCGCCTGCTGACCGTGAGGAAGCGAATGATGCCGTTCAGGCCCGTTCCTCCTACTGGCCGGCTTTTCGGTTGCCCTCGGCCGGAACCGCCGACCGTTCGGGCCGCGCCGTCATGCGGCCTTTTGCTTTGCAGACGAACACCGTGGCGAATTCCGGAGCTGTGACGTCAATCGGTCGGACATTCCGTCACGCGCACGGATGACGGCATGACATCCGGGTCCGCTGCGCCGTGGGACGATGCGACGGCGCCGAAATCCGGCGGACCCGGCAACATCGGTCCATGCACGAACTGGCAGAGAAGGAGCGGAACATGGGATTCCCCCGAGGCGAACAGATCGCGCACGATCGGAGTGCCGCGGCATGACCGCCACCCTGGACGAGACGCTGTTCCACCAGACCGGCGCCGGCCTGCCGGTGCCGTTTGCCGTCGCCGGGACCGGGATGCACCTGCCGCCGGCCGTCGTCACCAACCAGCAGCTCACCCGCACCCTGGACACCAGCGACGAATGGATCACCAGCCGCACCGGCATCCGCGAACGCCGCCGCCTGGCCCCGCACCTGGCGACCTCCGACATGTGCGTCGCCGCCGCCCACCCCGCCCTGGACGCCGCCGGCATCGCGCCCGCCCGGCTGGACGCGGTCGTCGTCGCCACCTACACCGGGGACCAGCCGTTCCCGTCGACCGCACTGATCGTCAAGGACGCCCTCGGCGCCCACCGCGCCCTGTCCCTGGACATCACCCAGGCCGCCTGCGCCTCCGGTGTCCAGGCCATGCTGATCGCCGCCCACCTGCTGCAGAACCCCTCCATCACCACCGTCCTGCTCATCGCGGCCGACTGCGCCTCCAGGGTCACCAGCCCCACCGACCGCACCACCGGCGTCTTCTTCGGGGACGCCGCAGCAGCCGTCGTCCTCACCCGCACCGACACCCCGGGAGCGGGCCTGCTCTCCTACGACCTGGGCTCCCAGCTGTCCTACGACGTCCAGATCCCCGCCGGAGGCTCCCGGCTGCCCGCCACCACGGCCACCGTCGCCGCCGGGGAGCACTACCTGCAGATGGACGGCCGCGCCGTCTGGAACGCCGCCACCACGCGTCTGCCCGAGAGCATCACCGGCGCCGTCCGCCGCGCCGGCGTACCGATCGACCGGATCCGCCACTTCTTCCTGCACCAGGCGAACCTGAACATCCTCACCGAGACCATGACCGCCCTGGGCGTTCCCCGCGACCGTGCCCCCGTCACCGTCGACCGGCTGGGCAACACCGGATCGGCCGGCCTGTTCACCGCGCTCCACTCCACCGCCGCCGGGGGCGGCCTGCTCCCCGGAGACGTCTACGTGCTGTCCGGGATCGGCGCGGGCTTCCAGTGGGGAACCCTCTGCCTCCGACACGCCTGACCGGCCCGCAGAACCGCGAGGGGTCGCACGTGCCGGCTCCGGACGTGCCGACCCCGGCCGTGCGGAAGCCGGTCCGTGTCAGCCGAGCTCGTTCTTGTGGACGACGCCGTCCTTGACGATGAGGCGCAGGTTGCGTCCGGGATCGGCGAGGACGGACAGGTCGGTGGTCGGATCGCCGTCGACGACCAGGAGGTCGGCCCATGCTCCCGGAGCGACGACCCCGAGCGGCGCCGCGCGGTAGGGGTCGCGGAGGCCGGACAGGCGGAACAGCTCCGCGTTGCCGGAGGTGGCCGTCCTCAGGGCCTCGACCGGGCCGATGAGGGCGCCGAGCCGGACCAGCATCTCGTTCTGGCGGTGGGCCTTCCCGGGGGCGAGCACCAGGTCGGTGCCGAAGGCCAGCCGCACGCCGTGCTCCACGGCCCAGCCGAAGGTGCGGGCTGCGCCCTCGCACACCTCGCGGTTCTTGCGGTCGCTGTCGGGGGAGGCGTAGTGGTGGTCGTCGACCTCGAACGGCTGGCTGCTCAGCCACACGTCCTTCTCCGCGAGGTGGCGGATGGTGTCCTCGTCGACGAGGTGCCCGTGCTCGATGCAGCGCACCCCGGCCTCCACCGCGCGGCGGACGCCCTGGGAGGTGTAGGCGTGCACGGCCACGTAGGTGCCCCAGTCGGAGGCCGCAGCGACCGCCGCCTCCAGTTCCGCAGGGGTGAACTGCAGCACGTCCAGCGGGTCGTACGCGGAGACGACGCCGCCGCCGGCCATCAGCTTGATCTGCGTGGCGCCCTTCCTCAGCTGTTCGCGCACGGCCGCGAGCACCCGGTCCGGCCCGTCGGCCACCCTGGTGAAGCCGATCCGCTCGGACCGGGCCGGCGGCCCGCCCAGGGCGGTCGGGGCGTCGTGGACCGCTCCGAAGTCGCCGTGGCCGGCCGTCTGGGAGATGGCCGCCTGGCTCGGGTAGATCCGTGGCCCCGCGAACAGTCCGCTGTCGAGGACCCCTCGCAGCGGCGCGGTGTCGCCGGCCATGTCCCGCACCGTGGTGAAGCCGCGCATCAGCATGTCGCGGGCCGCGGCCAGGGCCTGGTAGTAGACGGTGCCGGTCGGTGCGAGCTCCAGCTCCGCCATGGTGCTGCCCGTCGCGAACAGGTGGACGTGGGCGTCGGTGAGGCCCGGGATGAGCGTGCCGCCCCCGCCGTCGAGCACCGTCGTCCCCCGGGGGACGCTGCCCGGGAGGGGGCGGTCCGCCACCACCTCCGCGATCCTGTCCCGTTCGACGCGGACGTACCCCGGCACCGCCTCCCCGCCGATCCCGTCGAAGACGCGCACGTTCGCCACCAGCAGCCCGGTACCCGAGTCGTCGACACCCATGCCGCCATCCTCGACCGGCCACCGGGCCGGTACCAGGGGGACGGGACCGATCGGCCGACGCCCGGCCGGCATCCGGCCGGCATCCGGCCGGCACGGCCCCGCGCGTCCCGCCGTCCCGGGCGGTGACCCCGGGTTCCCGGGCGTGCGCCGTGCGTTCCCGGGCCGTTGCGGGGTGAGGGCGCGGGCGGTCGGGGGAAGAAAACGGACAGGGACCGGTTGTCGGACTGCTGCCACGGAGGACCGATGCGACGGGACGGACGGGTGACGAACTCCCTGCTCGCGCTGCTGAGCCGGGACTGGGCGGGAGTGCCGGTCGCGCTGGCGGTGGCAGGAACGGGCGGCGGCCTCGTCGGGGCGGAGGCGGCCTGGGCGGTCGCGCTGGGTGGTCTGCTGGTGGCTCTCGGCGCGGTGCTGCTGGCCGGGGCCGTCCGTCACCTGGTGCTGGTGGCCCGCGAGGGGCGGAGGAATCCGCCGCCCGGGCGGCTGGTCGATGTGGGCGGTCACCGGATGCACCTCCTCGCCGAGGGGGAGGCCGGGAGCGGGCCGACGGTGGTCTGGGTGCCGGGCGGGCACGCCCCCGGTGAGGAGTTCCGGGAGCTGCACACGATGCTGAGGACCCGGACCCGTTCGGTCCTGGTCGACCGGCTCGGTTCGGGGTGGAGCGACGTCGGGCGTTTCCCGAGGACGACGGCGGGCGAGGCGGAGGAGTTACCGGCGGCGCTGGAGAGGGCGGGGGAGCGCGGCCCGTTCGTGTTCGTCGGCCATTCCTTCGGCGGGCTGCTGGTCGCGAACGTGGCCAGGCGCCGGCCGGACCTGGTGGCCGGGCTCGTCCTGCTGGATCCGACGCCCCTGGAGGTGATCGCCTTCGCACCGGCCGGCGGTCAGCTCGCGGGGATGCGTCGTAGCTTCCTGCTGACCTCGGTGCGGCAGCTGTTCGGCGCGCACCGCGGCCCGGGCGGCCGGACCGGACAGGGCTGCGCCGCCGCGTCGGTCTTCGCCGAGCTGTCGCCGTCCGGGCTGGCGGCGGTGGGCTGGGAGACCGTGGTGTACGACGGGGATCTCGGTGACCTGCCGCTGGTGCTGGTGATACCCCGGGATCTCATCGGGGGCGAGGCGGTGCTGGCCGGCGCCCGGGACGCGGTCGAGGCCGAGCGGATCAGCCGTTTCTACCTCCGGAGCAGGGTTCGGTACCTGGCGGCGTCGACGGAGTCCCGGCTGGTGCACGCGCCGGAGGGGACGGGTCACGACTTCCCGCGCGAGGAGCCCGGGTTCGTGGCCGGCGTGGTCGGGGACCTGGTGCGGGAGCTGCGTGCGGTCAGCCCGTGACCGTCCGCACGGAGCCTGCCAGGACCGGGCAGCAGCGGGAGGAGGAACCCGGGTCCACGCACGTCGGAGCGCCGGCGGGACCTGACCGTCAAGGCGGTGGAGGCTCGCACCGACGCCGTTCGGGTGGTTCTGTCCGTCGGGCGGTGGCCCGCGGCACCGCTGCAACCGCCCGACGGCGCCTTGCCGGAGCGGGATCTCCGTGCGGGGCGCGCAGCAGGTGCAGGCACAGGATCGTGCGTATATGGAGTGCCGCAGGGAGGGAGTCCGGGCCGGGTGTCACAACCGGCCTCCGGGCTCCCTTCCTTCGTCTCGTGCGTGCCAGCAAGCCCCTGGCATCAACCATCCAGTCGGACCGGGAGTTCACACGTGAGGCCTCAGACCACCGACATGGGCCGGACGGCCGACCGTGGCAGAACCGGTCACCGCGCCCTGACCGCACCGGCCACCGTGCCCGCATCCGCCGTCCCCCTCCCCGGCCGGCACGACCACCCCGGCCGGCGCGATCATCCCGGCCGGCGCGATCATCCCGCCCTGCGCGCCGCGCTCGCCGCCGCCGCCGAGGACGCCGTCATCTACGACCTGGACGGCATCGGCCGCCAGTACGCCGCCCTGTGCGCCGAACTGCCCGGCGTCGCCGTGCGGTTCGCGATGAAGGCCTGCCCGGTGGACGAGGTGCTCGGCCACCTCGCCCGGCTCGGCTCCGGCTTCGACGCGGCGAGCCCGCAGGAGATCGCCCAGGCCCTGCGCACCGGGGTGGCCCCCGGACTGATCCACTACGGCAACACCGTCAAGTCGGACCGCAACATCGCCGAGGCCTACCGGCTCGGCGTGCGCGACTTCGCCACCGACTGCCTGGAGGACGTCGCCGCGATCGCCGAACACGCCCCCGGATCACGGGTGTTCTGCCGGATCGCGACCACCGGCGAGGGCGCGCTGTGGGGCCTGAGCCGCAAGTTCGGCTGCTCGCCCGGGGACGCCCCGCGGGTGCTCGACGCCGCCCGCACCGCCGGGCTGGTGCCCTCCGGCCTGTCCGTGCACGTCGGCTCCCAGCAGATGACCGCCGAGGCCTGGGTCGAGGCGATCGAATCGCTGGCCGCCGTCCTGGAGGCGCTCGGCTGGCGCGGCATCACCCCGGACCGGATCAACCTCGGCGGCGGACTGCCCGCCCTCGGCGTGCTGGACCGGCGCGGCCGGCCGCTGGAACCGCCGCTGGACAAGATGTTCGCGGTGATCCGCGAGGGCGTGGAGCGGCTGCGCGCCGTCAACGCAGCCCCGCTGGAATTCCAGCTGGAGCCCGGCCGCCACCTGGTCGCCGACCACGGTGCGATCCGCGCCCACGTGGCGCGGCTCTCCGCCCGCCGCCGGCTCGACGGCACCCGCGAGGACTGGCTGTACCTGAGCTGCGGAAAGTTCAACGGCCTGTACGAGATGGACCAGTTGCAGTACCGGCTGGAGTTCCCGACGCACCCCGGCGGGCAGTTCGTCGACGCCGTGGTGGCCGGCCCGACCTGCGACAGTGACGACGCGTACGCCCAGGAGGGCGGCCTGGTGCGGGTTCCGCGTGCGATCGCCTCCGGCGACCCGGTGTGGGTCCACTCCTGCGGCGCGTACGCCACCGCCTACGCCACCCGGGGGTTCAACGGCTTCGCGCCGCTGCCGTACACCTGCGTCGGCGGCCCGGCCCCGGACGGAGGAGACGCATGACCGGCACCCGGATCCGGCTGCTCCGGGAGGAGGACTGGGACGAGGTGGTCGCGCTGGAGGAACGCGCCTACGCCGCGAGCGGCCTGTCCGAGGGGCGGGAGGCGCTGCGCTCCCGGCACCGGGCCTCGCCCTCGACCTGCTTCGTGCTGGAGCACGCGGGCGGCTTCGGCGGCTACCTGCTCGCACTGCCCTACCCGCTGTTCCGCTGCCCGGACCTGAGCCTGGCCGAGGAAGGCGCGGTGCAGGAGAACGACCGGGGGAGCAACCTGCACGCCCACGACCTGGTGATCACCGAGCGGGCGCGCGGCCGGGGCCTCGCCCCGCGGATGATGCGCCACCTGCACGACACCGCGCTGGCGGCCGGCCACCGGACGGTCTCGCTGGTCGCCGTGCACCGCTCGCAGGCCGTGTGGGCCCCGCTGGGCTACCGGGCCCGGCCCGATGTCGGGCTGCCCGCGAGCTACGGCGCCGAGGCGGTCTACATGGCGAAGCCGCTGGAACCCGCTGTCACCGCTCCGGCTCCCGGGTCCTCGCCCGGAGCCGGAGCGGGCTGACGCATCCAGGGGTCCGGCAGCCGTACGCCGGGGGCCGCGCCCTGCCGGGCTCCGTGAAGCCCGACGGCTGCGAGCAGGTCTTCGACCGGCTCGCAGCCCGGGCCGGAGGAGTGGAGCCGATGCCCCGTCAGTAGCGCCAGCGGACGGCCTCGATGACGTCCGTGTCCGTGTGCATCGCGAACAGCTCCGCCTCCGCCCGCCGGACGGCCAGCACGGCCTCGTACAGCTCGGGGCCGAGCGCCTGCCGCAGCAGTGCGGACTTCTCGAACGCGTCGATCGCCTCCGGCAGGCTCGCCGGGAGGCGCTCGGCGCCGTCGAGGGCGGCGGGGTCGTTCGGGGTCTCGGGCGGGAGGGGCAGGCCGGCGTCCAGGCCGGCGAGCCCGGCGGCCAGCACGCCGCCGATCTCCAGGTACGGATTGGCGGCGGCGTCGAAGCACTTGAGCTCCGCGTTGGCCTGCCCGGCGGCGGAGCCGGTGATCAGGCGCAGCGCCGCCTCACGGTTCTCCAGGCCCCAGCAGCGGTAGGCCCCGGCAAAGCGGGAGGGGACCAGCCGCAGGTAGGAGGCGACGCCGGGCGCGCCGAGGACGAGGAGGGCGGGCAGCTCGGCCAGTACACCCGCGAGGAACTGCTCGGCGTCGGGGTGCAGCCCGTGGCGGCCGGGGCCGCCGTGCCCGAGGTTCCGGCCCTCTCGCCAGAGGCTGAGGTGCAGGTGGCCGCCGTTGCCGACCGAACCCTCGGTGAAGACGGGCGCGTACGAGACCCGCAGGCCGTGCCGGGCGGAGACGGCCCGGACGGTGTGGCGCACCAGCATCGTGGTGTCGGCCGCCTCGACCGGCCCCTCGGCGGCGACCGAGACCTCGAACTGCCCGGCGGCGTACTCGGGGTGGAGCTGGAGCACGGCCAGCCCCTGATCGGTGAGGGCGCGCAGCACATCCCGCAGGTAGTCGGAGTGCTCGACGAAGCGGGTCATCCCGAACGCGGGCCCGGTGGTCGCGGGGGCCCCGGCGGCGTCGGCCACCACCCACTCGATCTCGATCCCGGCCCGCACCGAGAGCCCGCGCCGCTCGACGGCCTCGGTGGCCCGGCGGGCGAAGTGGCGCTGGCAGCCGGGGTGCGGGGTGCCGTCCTGGGTGTAGCGGTCGGCCGGGGCCCAGGCCCAGCCGGGCTGGGCGGCGAGCGGGGTGAGCCGGTCGAGGTCGGGGACGAGCCGCAGGTCGCCCACCGGGCCGGTGCTCGAAGGCGCGGCGGTGATGGAGTCGTCCACCAGGGAGACGTCGAAGCAGGGCACGGCGCCGACACCGTACTCGGCGGCGTGTTCGAGCTGGGCGAGCGGGACGGACTTCACCCGGGTGAGCCCGGCGTTGTCGACCCAGCCGAACACCACCCCGTCGATTCCGTCGGCGGCGAGCTGTGCTTCGGCCGCCCGGGCCCGGGCGGCCCGCTCGGCTCGGGGGTACGTGGTGGTCATGCCGCCCATGCTGGCGTTCTCGGCGGCGGGCGCGCCAGGGGCCATGCGGGAGTTCACTCGTCCGTGAACGGTCGGAGCTGCGACGTGACGAGGGCACGGGCAGGGGCACGGGTGACGGGTACGGGTGACTGGTACGGGCAGTGTCCGGGGAGGTCCCTCCGGTCGGACGACGGTCACGACGGCCTCTCCTCGGACGAGGGCGAGGGCAGGGGCGAGGGCACGGGCCGGGGCGTGCGCAGGCTCGGCACGGCGGCGAGCAGGGCCCGGGTGCAGGGGTGCTGCGGGGTGCGCAGGATCGTCTCGGTGGGGGCGGTTTCGACGATCCGGCCGTGCCGCATGACCGCCACGACGTCGGAGACGTGGCAGACCGCGGGCAGGTTGTGGCCGATGAGGAGCACGGACAGGCCGAGCCGCTGCTGGAGTTCGCGGATCGTGTTGAGCACGGCGGCCTGCACCGAGACGTCGAGCGCCGAGGTGATCTCGTCGGCGATCAGCAGGCCGGGTCCGACGGCCAGGGCGCGGGCGACGGCGACCCGCTGGCGCTGACCGCCGGACAGGTGGCGGGGCAGGCGGTCGGCGAGGCGGGGGTCCAGGCCGACGAGGCCGAGCAGTTCGGCGACGCGCGCGGCCCGGGCTGGCCGGTCGAGCCGTTGGAAGACGGTGGCCGCTTCGGCGAGCGTGCGGCCGACCGTCATCCGGGGGTCCAGCGCGGTGTCCGGGTCCTGGAGGACGACCTGCACGAGGCGGCCGAGCCGGCGCCGGTCGCGGACGGTGCGGACGCGGACCTCCCGGCCGTCGAGCAGGACCCGGCCGCCGTGCACGGGGACGAGACCGACGATCGCGCGGGCCAGGGTCGACTTCCCGGAGCCGGACTCGCCCACGAGCCCGAGCGTGGTGCCGGACGGGATCTCCAGCGAGACGCCGTCCACGGCGGCGGGCCCCGGCCGGCCGGGGTGGCGGACGGAGAGGCCGGCCACCCGGAGGGTGGTCATGGGACGACCGCCGTCGCCGGGTCCACCGCGACCGGTGCCGGGTGCCGGCAGGCGACCCGGTGGCCGGCATCGAGGTCCTCCATCGGCGGAGCCTGCTCGGCGCAGTGGTCCCGGCGGCTCGGGCAGCGGGGCTCGAACGGGCACCCCGGGGCGGGCGCGAGCGGGTCGTGCGGGTCGCCCGGCACGGTCGGCAGCGGCCGGTCGCGGTCCGCGGTGAGGTCCGGGACGGATGCGACCAGGGCCCGGGTGTAGGGGTGCCGGGCGCCGTCGGCGAGGCGGTCGGCGGGCAGGGCCTCGACGACGAGCCCCCCGTACATCACCAGGACCCGGTCGCAGAACTCGCCCACGAGCGCGATGTCGTGGCTGATGAACAGGACCGCGGCGGAGGTGTCCCGCCGGATCCCGGAGAGCAGCCGGGTGATCTGCCGCTGCACGGTGACGTCGAGTGCGGTGGTCGGCTCGTCGGCGATGATCAGGGCCGGCCGCACCGTGAGCGCGGACGCGATCATCACGCGCTGGCGCTGGCCGCCGGAGAGCTGGTGGGGGCGGGAGCGCAGCACCGACGGGGGGAGGGCGACCCGGCGCAGGGCGTCGGAGGCCTCCGAGGCGGCCTGCGCGCGGCTCGCGCCGCGGTGGGCCCGGACGGCCTCGGTGAGCTGGGTGGCGACCCGCAGAGCCGGGTTGAGCGCCGAGGCCGGGTTCTGGAAGATCACCGCCAGCCCCGTCGCGAGGTGGCGGTCCCGCTCCTTCGGCGTCATGGCGGCGAGGTCGGCCCCGAGCAGCCGGAGGGTGCGCCGGGACATCCGGGCCCCGTCCGGGAGGAGGTCGGCGATGGCGAGCGCGGTGAGCGACTTGCCGGATCCGGACTCGCCGACGAGCCCGACGATCTCGCCCGGGCGCAGCGCGAGGCTCACCCCGCGCACCGGCCGGACCACGCCGTCCGGAGTGGGGATCTCGACGTGGAGGTCCTCGACCTGGAGCACGAGGCCGTCCTCGGCGGGCCCTCTCGGGGCCGGGGCCGGTGCCGGGAGCGGCACGGGTGTGCGCGGTGCCGGGTCGCGCCGGGCGACGCCGCCGGCCAGGACCTCGCCGAGCAGTTGGAAGGCCAGGGCCGCGTAGAGGACGGCCAGGCCCGGGGCGAGGGCGGGCAGGGGTTCGGCGTAGATGCGGTCGAGGCCCTGGTTGAGCAGTTGCCCCCAGTCGTAGCCGGGCGGCTGGACGCCCAGGCCGAGGAAGCTCAGCCCGGAGAGCGCGACGAGGGCGGTGCCCGCCGCCGTGGTGGTGCTCAGCAGCAGCGGTTCGGCGATGTTGGGCAGGACGTGCCGCCACAGCAGCCGGTGCCGGCGCAGGCCGAGGACCCGGGCCGCGGCGAGGTGGTCGGTGCCCGCCACGCCGGCCGCGAGGGTCTGGGCGAGCCGGGCGAATCCGGGGACGCCCGCGACCGCGAGGGCGAGCACCGCCCCGCCGCCACCCGCGCCGAACACGACCGCGAGGAACATCGCGACCAGGAGCGCGGGGAAGGCGAGCAGGAGGTTGATCAGGCCGGCGAGCAGCCGACGGGCGCGGGGGCCGAGGACGGCGGTGGACGCCCCGAGGAGGACGCCCGCGGCCGCGCCGAGCAGGACCGCCGTCAGCGCCGGCACCAGGGAGGGTCCGGTGGCCGTCAGGACCCGGGCGAGGAGGTCCCGGCCGAGGTTGTCGGTGCCGAACGGGTGCGCTGCGGAGGGGCCCTGGAGCACCGCGGAGAGGTCGGGGCGGTCGGCCGCCGCGCCGCAGAGGAGCGGGCCGGCCGGTGCGAGCACGGCCAGCGACGCCAGCATGGCCGCCGTGACCCAGGTCAGGGGGGAGCGCCGGCGGCCGGGGGAACGGGGCACGGTCACATCTCCCGGATCGCCGAACGGGGATCGAGCACGGCGAGCAGCACGTCGACCAGGAGACCGGCGAGCAGCACGGTCGTGCCCAGCACCAGCACCGTCGCCTGGACCACCGGGTAGTCCTGCGTGACCACGGACTGCGCCATGGCCGAACCGATGCCGGGCCAGGAGAAGACCCTCTCGACCAGCACCGTGCCGGCGATCAGGGCGGGCAGCAGGCCCCCGGCGACGGTGAGCACGGCGGTCGCCATGTTCGGTGCGGCGTGCCGCAGGTGACGGCGGGCGGGGGACAGTCGTTTCGCCCGGGCGGTGCGCAGGTAGTCCTCGCGCAGCACCTTCAGCGCCTCCCCCCGGACGATGCGCGCCAGGACGGCGGTGGGCGCGAGGGAGAGCGCGAGGACCGGCAGGACGAAGGATCCCGCGCCCGCCGCACCGGCCACCGGGAGCAGCCGGAGGCCGACGGCCAGCAGCGCGGTGAGCCCGGCGGCCAGGACGAAGTCCGGCACCCCGGCGAGGCCGGCGGTGACCGTCGTGAACGCCAGCTCGGTGCGCGGATGCCGCCCGTCGCGGGTGCGGACGGCCGCCAGCAGACCGCAGGGCAGGGCGACGGCGAGGGTCACGAGGAAGGCGAGGCCGGCGATCTCCAGGGTGGCCGGCAGCCGGGTGCGGATCAGTTCCGCGACCGGGGTGCCGGTCACCAGGGAGGTGCCGAGGTCGCCGTGCACGAGGCCGTCGAGGTAGTGCCGGTACTGGGACGGGAAAGGTGCGTCGAGCCCGAGGGCGTGTCTGCGGGCGGCCACGAGGTCGGGTGCGGCGTCCACGCCGAGCGCCGCGCGGACCGGGTCGCCGGGGACGAGGCGGATCATCGCGAACGACGCGGTGAGCACGACCCCGAGGGAGAGGGCCAGCCGGGCGGCGCGGCGGCCGAGGAACGTCGTCCAGGGGTGCCGCAGCAGCCGGGGCACGGGCACGGTGGATCCCCCGGTCACTGGTGGAGGCGGATGCTGGTGGGGACGAGCCGGCCGCCGAAGGTGGTGGCGAAGGTGGTGCGGTGGCCGTAGACGGTGCTCCGGCCGTCGGCGATCGGGAGCGCGTCGGCCGAGCGGAGGAGGGCGGCGGCGGCCCGGTTCCAGGTGTCGCAGCCCGCCGTGTCCGTCTCCCGGAGCGCCCGGGCGACCAGCGCGTCGTACTCGGGGTTGACGACCCCCGCGAAGTTGAGGCCCTGCGCGGGGGCGGGGCCGGAGAAGAAGGGGACGAAGCCGGCCGGCAGGGCGAAGCCCGGCGAGGTGCCGGTCACGACGTCGAACTCGCCGGTCCGGTACATGGCGTTGACGAGGGCGGGCAGGCTCTCGGTGACCAGGGTGACGTCCGCGCCGAGCGCCGTCCAGGTCCGGGCCGTCAGCTCGGCGACGGAGGGCAAGGTCGGGCCGAGGTCGGCGCTGGTGACCAGGCGCAGCCGGAGCGGCCGGCCGTCCTTGGTGAGGGGGCCGCCGCCGGTGCGGGTCCAGCCGGCGGCGCGCAGGGCCCCGGCGGCGTCCTGCGCGGGCAGGTTGGCGGCGGCGAGGTCGGCGTGGCAGAGGGAGCCCTCGGCGCCGAAGTCGGTGGCGGGCCGGCCGGTGCCGCCGACGGCGACGTTGGCGAGCCCCGGGCGGTCGAGGGCGGACACCAGGGCCCGGCGCAGCGCGCGGTCGGCCAGGGGGCGGCCGGGGCGCTGGTTGAAGAAGGTCAGCCCGACGACGGTCGCCACGTCGGTGGTGGTGAGGCCGTGGCCGGTGAGCCGGGCGCGGTCCGGACCGGTCACGTTCGCGATGTCGACGCCCCCGGTGAGCAGCAGGTTCGCGGTGGTGGAGGCCTGGGGCACCACGGAGACGACGATGCGTGCGGGGAGGCCGGGCTCCGCGGTCGTCGCCCCGGCCGGTCCCCAGGCGTAGCCGTCGCGGACGGTGAACTCGTACGGCCCGCCGGGGGTGTAGCGGGTCAGGACGTAGGGGCCGGTGCCCCGGGTGGTCCGCTCCAGCGACCGGGGCCGGTCGAGTCCGGCGGGGCAGACGACCGGCAGCAGGCCGAGGGTGCGGGTGAGGAAGGGGAAGGGGGTGGCGGTGGTCGCCGTCACCGTGCCGGCCGCGTCGTCGGCTCCCGCGGTGAACGGGACGTTCGGGAGGACGGTCCGGGCGCCGGCGAGCTGGTGGGCCGGGTCGCCCGCGTAGGTCAGTGCCCGGGCCACCGCCGAGGCGGTGAGGGGCGTGCCGTCGGAGCAGGTGATGCCCGGGCGGAGGGTGAAGGCGGCGGTGGTGGTGGTGGCCTGCCAGGACGAGGCCAGGCCGGAGACCAGGGTGCCGTCGGCGGTGACGTTGACGAGGGAGTCGTAGGCGTAGTGGGCCTGGGCGGCGCCGAAGGCGGAGTACGGGTCGAAGCTGGGCGTCTCGCTGGTGACCGCGATGCGGACGGTCCCGCGGTCCACCAGGGGTGTGGTCGTCGAGGAGCGTCCCGGGCTGCCGCAGCCGGTCAGCGCGACGGCCGCGGCGGTCACGCCGACCGCCAGACGGGTCGGCAGGGGGCGACGGGGCATGGCGTCATGGTGTCACCGGGATCCGGTGGCGGAGTGCCGGCCCGTGGGCACGGCGGACGCGTCCGAGGAGGGGGAACCGCCTGCCCGCTTGGCCGGAGGCCGCCGGGGCGGGCGGGGGACGGCCGGTGTGATTCGCCCGTTCGTGGGACACCGCGGTCCCTGTCCGGCCGACCGGCGACCGGGAGGGCGTGCCGTCGCCACACTTGCGGTATGAGGACGAACGAACCGGGCCGTGAGATCGGCCGCCTGGTGGACCGTTACTGGCAGTTCCTGCTGGAGCACGACCCGCTGCTGAGGGCCCGTCAGGGGCTCCCGGTCGAGACCCTGCCGGAGGTGTCGCCCGCCGAGGCCGAGGAACGGGCGCGGTTCGCCCGGGGCGTGCTGGACGGTGTCGGGGCGCTCGACGGCGCGGAGCTGTCCGGTGCGGACTCCGACACTGCGGCGTTCCTCACAGCGCTGGCCGAGCAGGAGTTGCGGGCCTTCCGCTGCTACTGGCTGACGCCCGCCGCCACGCCGTACCGGCTGTTCCCGCTGTCGCTGTACGCCGACGCGGTCCTGCGCCCGTTCTCCTTCGCCGGACGGCCGGACGTCGAGCGGTACCTGGGCCTGGTGCACCGGCTGGCCCGGGTGGTCGGCTCGATCGGCGACAAGGTGGCGGGGCAGGCCGCCCGCGGCTTCCGGGTGCCCGCGCCGGCCCTGGCCGGTGTGCGCGCCACCGCGGCGGGGCTGCGGGTCTCCGTGGCGCGCCGGGCGGAGGTGGACGACGACCGGCTCGGCGGGCTGGGGCCGGCCGACCGGGGCCGGATCCGGGACGGCGTACGACGGCTGGTGGAGACCGGTCTGGTGCCGGCCTTCGACCGCCTGCTCGCCGTCGTCGACGACCCGGCGCACCCGGGCGGGGCGCCGCAGGCCGTCGGCTGGGCGCAGTACGAGGGCGGCGAGCAGGCGTACCGGGAGTTCGTCCGGACGCACACCGGGGACGACGTGCCGCCCGAGCGGCTCCACGAGCTCGGCCGCGAGCAGTGCCGCGAGCTCGCCGAGCGGATGGCGGAGCTGCGGGCGGCCCTGGATTTCCGGGGTTCCGAGGGCGGGTTCCACGACCGGCTGCGGGCCGAGCCCCGCCTGTACGCCCGGACGCCCGAGGAGGTCGAGGCCCGGTACCGCGGCCACCTCGACCGGCTGGCCCCGCTGCTGCCGCGCTGGTTCGCCGCCCTGCCGGCCGCCCCGTACGGGCTGGCCCGGCTGGACCCGGCGCTGGAGGCGGGGATGACCTTCGGGTACTACGAGCCGCCGACCGCGGCCGGCCCGGTCGGGCGCTACCGCTACAACGGTTCGGACCTGGACCGGAGGTCCCTGCTCGGCTCGGCCTCGCTGATCTACCACGAGCTGGCGCCCGGGCACCACTTCCACCTCGCCCGGCAGGCGGAGAACCGCGCCCTGCCGCAGCTGCGGCGCGAGGTCGCGGAGTTCGACGCGTTCAACGAGGGCTGGGCCGAGTACGCGGCCGGCCTCGGCTGGGAGATGGGTCTCTACGACGACCCGTGGGACGCGTACGGGCGCCTCGCGCAGGAGCGGTTCACCGCGCAGCGGCTCGTCGTCGACACCGGGCTCAACCTCGGGACGATGGGCCTGGAGCAGGCGCGGGACTTCATGCGCGCCAACTCCACGGAGGCGGACGGCCAGATCGACTCCGACCTGCTGCGGTACTCGACCGACCTGCCGGGGCAGGCGCTCTCCTACCGTGCGGGGTACCTGGAGTTCGTCCGGCTGCGGGCCGGGGCCGAGGCGGAGCGGGGCGCCGGGTTCGACGTGCGGGCCTTCCACGAGGCCGTGCTGGGAGGCGGCGGGCTGCCGTTCCCCGCCCTCCGGCGGCGGGTGGCGCGCGAGCTCGGAGAACCCCGTCGGGCGGGATGAAAAACACCGGCCGGTCGTTCGTTCCACGTGCGTTCGGCAATTGGTGGCGCCCTGGATGCCAGGAGCACTCGCACGGGTGAAATCGGCCTGGACTGTTTGGTCCCGACGGACATGGTTCGACTACGGTGGTGCCGGAGCGGGCGGTGCAACCCGTCGATGAGGGATTCGGTCCGCCGGATGGGGCGGAGAATCCCGGAATCGGGTGCTTCCGTCCGCCCGGCTGTGCGCTGCTTCGGTGTTCGCAGTGCCCGGGTTCCCTGTCATACGTATGCGTAGAGAGGATGGAGCATCATGCCGCCCGTAGTACCGCCCTTCCTGATCGGCCTCGTCGTCGCGCCCCTGGCCAAGCGTCTCCTCAAGCCGCTTGTGCGGGGTGTCGTCAAGACCTCCGTGGGCCTCGTCCTTGAGGTGAAGAAGGCGGCCCATGAGGCCGGGGAGAACATCCACGACCTCGCCGCCGAGGTCGCCGCCGACGTGGTGGCGGCGCAGATCGTCGCCGGTGACATCGGAGTCCGCTCGGGTGACGGCCGGCAGGCCGCCGCCGGGGACGGCTCCCGGAACGGGGGGAGCACCTCCCAGGGCGGGGGGAACGGCTCCCCGGCCGGCGGGAAGGGTGACTCCGCCGACCGGTCCGAGGGTGAGGCGAGGACCTCGAAGATCCGCGCGACCGCCGGTGCGGGCAAGGCGCACTGACGTTCCACCCGGCGGCCCCGGCCGCCCGGGCGCATGTTCCGGCGGGGTCCGGAGGTGTGCCCGGGCGGTGACCGGCCGCAGGCCTTCCGGCCGTATTTCCTCTTTCTCGACAATTCCACTTCCGTCGCCTTGATCCGTCGTGCCCGTGACGATTTCGGCGACCTCCGCAAAACAGGTGATCGTACACATGCCATCTCTGCTGGGTGCCACAGCCGGGAATCTCTCCGTGGATTCGGGCGTGCACTCGCGCTCGGTCATTCCGGGCCGCCAGCGATGGGACGTCAAACCGATTCTCGGGCGGCCCCAGGTGGCCGAAGTCCTCGCCGCGACCCTGCGGCGCATTCCCGGGATCACCCAGGCGCAGGCCAGCCCGGTCACCGGCGGGGTCCTCGTCCGGCACGACGCGCGCGTGAGCGCCACGGACGTCGGCCGCATCGTGCGCAGGGCCGTCACCCTGGTCGTGGAGGGCCTGGCCGGTGCCGCCCGTCCCGCACCGGCGCGGCCCGCCGCCGAACCGGCTGCGCGCGCCGACCGCGGCGTCGTCGTCCGTCCCGTGCTCGCCGTCGGGGGCGGGGTGGCGGCCGGGATCGCCCTGATCCGCGGGTCGGCGCTCAGCCGGCAACTGGTCGCGCTGGGCGGCGTGGTGGTGGCGACCGGGGCCGTCGTCCGGAAGGCGTGGCGCAGGACGGCCGACGCGGCCGACGGCCTGCCCGGGACCGCACGGCACCCCCTGCTGGAGATCGTCGGACCGCACCGCCGGCAGCTCTGCCGCGCCTCCGTCCTGTCGGTCGCCGGCCAGATCTCGGAGATGGCGCTCGGCACCTTCCTCGGCTGGACGGCGCTCGTCCTCATCAAGGGCGGGGCCGCGCCGCTGGTCCGCTTCGGACTGACCACCGCCTCCGCGCAACTCTGGGGACTGGCAGGGCTGGTGGCCGTCGCCTGCGCCGCCGTGGCGGGCCTCTCGTACGCATCGAACCTCCAGTGGCGCAAGCTCGGCCAGGACATCGAGCACGACTGGCGCAACCGGACGTACGCCCACGTGCAGCACCTCGAACTGCGGCACCTGGAGGGCGAGCGGACCACCCGGGTCGCCGGCGCGCTCACCGACGACGTCCGCCAGCTGGGCGCCTTCTTCGCGACCTCGGCCGGCGACCTGCTGCACCTGGGCACGAGCCTGGCCGTCCTGGTGCCGCTGTTCCTCCTGCTGGCACCGCAGATCGCCTGGATCGCGTTCCTGCCCATCCCGGTCATCGCCTGGCTCTCCTTCCACTACCAGGACGAGGTCGCGGCCGCCTACGCCGTCTCCGGCGAGGACCGGGCCAGGCTGCACAGCCAACTGGTCAACACGCTGGAGGCCGGCGCCACCGTCAAGAGCTTCTGCACCGAGGACTACGAGGCCGAGCGCATCGACGGGCTGAGCGGGGAGGTGCAGGAGAGCAGCCGGCGGACCGACCGGAGCACGATCCGCCATGCCGAGATCGTCCGGGTCTGCACGACCAGTTCGATGGCCGGCACGCTGCTGATCGGCGGCCGGTCGGTGCTCGACGGCAGCCTGCCGTTCGAGGTGTTCAGCCCGCTGATCGGGCTGCCCCAGATGGTGATGATGCGGATGAACCGGCTCGGCGGAATCGTCGACCAGTACCAGCGCACGCTCGCCGCCCACGACCGGGTCCGGCGGCTGCACGCCCTGCCGGTCGAGACCGCGGGCACCGGCGGCCCGCTCGACCTCGGGACGGTGCACGGCGAGATCGTCCTCGACGACGTGACCTTCGCCTACCCGGGCCGGCCGCCGGTCCTGGAGGACCTCTCGCTGACCATTCCCGCCGGGCAGGTCACCGCCCTCGTCGGCGCCACCGGTTCCGGCAAGACGACGATCGCCAAACTGTTGATGCGCTTCCAGGACGCGGAGTCCGGCAGCGTGCTGCTCGACGGGCGCGACGTGCGCGACCTGCCGCGGCGCGACCTGCGCCACGCGATCGGGTTCGTCGCCCAGGACCCCTTCCTCTTCGACGGCAGCATCGCCGACAACATCCGCTACGGCAGCTTCACGGCCTCGGACGAGGCCGTGGTCGAGGCGGCCACGATGGCCGAGGCGCACGCCTTCGTCGCGTCGCTGCCCGACGGCTACGACACGGTGATCGGCGAACGGGGCGCCGCCCTCTCGGGCGGCCAGCGGCAGCGCATCGCCCTGGCGCGCGCGATCCTCAAGGACGCGCCGGTCGTGATCCTCGACGAGGCCACCTCCGCCGTCGACAACGAGACGGAGGCCGCCATCCAGCGCACGCTCCGCGTCTTCGCGGCCGACCGGACGATGGTCGTCATCGCCCACCGGCTCTCCACCGTCCGCCACGCCGACCGGATCTACGTCATGGACAAGGGCGGCATCGTCGCCGAACAGGGCACCCACGACGAACTCCTCGCCCGGCACGGGCTCTACGCATCCCTCTGGCAGCTCCAGGCCGGCGAACTCGCCGCCTGACCGCAGTACCCGCGCCAACCGCCGACCGCGTGACACCACCGCGGTCGGCGTGGTCCGGCGCGCCCGGCGATCCCGCCCGCCCACACTTCTGGAGGTACCCCCATGTCCCGTCGCGACGGCGACGTCCTTCCCCTGACGGCGGCCCAGCGCGAGATCTGGTTCGCCGAGCAGCGCTCCCGCACGGCGATCCCGGGCTACCGCGTCGGCGAGTGCCTGGAGATCCACGGGCCGGTGGACCCGGAGCTGTTCGAGACCGCGCTGCGCCGGGTGGTCGACGAGGTCGACGCCCTGCACGTGACGTTCGCCGACGACGGCGAGGGCCCGCACCAGATCCTCCGCGAGACCTGGGCCTGGGCGCCGGTGCACCTGGACCTCGGGGGGGAGCCCGCACCCCGTGCAGCGGCCGTGGAGTGGATGCAGCGGGACCTGATGCGCCCGCTGGACCTCGCCCGGGACCCGCTGTTCGGGCACGCGCTGATCAGGCTGTCGCCGACCGAGTTCCTCTGGTACCTGAACTACCACCACGTGGTGCTGGACGCGATCAGCAGCGCCCTGGTCAGGCAGCGGGTCGGTGACGTGTACTCGGCACTGGCCGGGGGCGGGCCGGTGACGCCGTCCCCGTTCGGTTCCCTGAAGGACCTGGTCGACAGCGACGCCGCCTACCGCGCGTCGGCGGCCTTCACCGCCGACCGCTCCTACTGGACCGGGCGCTTCGCCGACCTGCCCGCCCCGACACGGCTCACCGACAGCCCCGCGACCGACCCGCACCGCGCCCTGCGCCTGGCCGGGGAGCTGGAGCTGCGGAGCCCCGAGGCGTTGCGGGCTGCGGCGGGCCGGGCCGGTGTCCGGTGGTCCCGGGTGGTGATCGCGGCGACGGCGCTCTACGCCCACAGGCTGAGCGGCGCCCGGGACGTGGTGCTCGCCCTCCCCGTCACCGCCCGCCGGGGCTCCGACCGCGACCTGATGTCGGTGCCCGGCACGATGTCCAACGTGGTGCCGCTGCGGCTGACCGTGCGGCCGGACATGCCGTGGCGTGACCTCGTCGCCCAGGTGGCGCAGGAGGTCGACGCGGCCGTCGCGCACGAGCGCTACCGCAGCGAGGACCTGCTGCGGGACCTCGGTGCGCCCGGCAGCATCGGGACGGCGTTCCCGCTGATCGTCAACATCATGGCCTTCAACTCCAGGCCGAGCTTCGCCGGACACCCCGCCTCCGTGCACCACTTCGTGTCGGGGTCGACCACCGACCTGGCGGTCTGGGTGTTCGACTACCGCGACGGCAACCCTCCGCTCCTCCGGCTGCACGGCGCGCCGGAGGCGTACGGCGACGACGACCTCGCCGCCCACCAGCAGCGGCTGCTGGCCCTGCTCGACGCCGTCGCGGACTGCGACCCGGACGAGGCGGTGGGCCGGATCGACCTGCTCACGGCCGGGGAGCACCGCGAGGTGGCGGCCCTCGGCACCGGGCCGGTGGTTCCGGGACAGGCCGCGAGCCTGCCGGAGCTGTTCCGGGAGCACGTGCGGGCGACCCCGGACCTCGTCGCGCTGGTCTGCGGGGACGTCTCGCTGACGTACGCGGAACTGGACGCGCGGGCGAACCGGCTGGCGCACGCCCTGATCGCGCGGGGAGCGGGGCCGGAACGGCTGGTGGCGGTGGCCCTGCCGCGCTCGGCCGAGCTGGTGACGGCGATCCTCGCGGTGCTGAAGACCGGCGCGGCGTACGTCCCGGTCGACCCCGAGTACCCGGCCGCCCGGATCGCGTACCTGCTCGACGACGCCCGGCCGGCCCTGGTGGTCACCGACGCCCGCAGCGGGGACCGCCTGCCCGACACCGGTCCCGTCGACCGGCTGGTGCTCGACGACCCGGCCACGGCCGCCCTGGTGGCGGCCTGCCCGGCGGCCGACCCGGGGGTGGCCGTCGATCCGGGCCACCCGGCGTACGTCATCCACACCTCCGGCTCCACCGGACGGCCCAAGGGCGTGCTGCCGACCCACAGCGGCCTGCTCAACCTGCTCACCGACCTCCGCCAGGCGCACCTCCCGCCGCTGCCGGGCGGCCGGCGGCTGCGGGTGGCCCTGACCACCTCGGTGTCCTTCGACGCGTCGTGGAACCAGCTGCTCGCCCTGTTCGCGGGCCACGAGCTGCACGTCCTGGACCACGCGACCTGGACCGACCCCGACGCCTTCGTCGGTCACGCGAGGCGCTGCGGACTGGACTTCGTCGAGGCCACCCCCTCCTACCTCCGGGTCCTCCTCGCCCACGGGCTGCTGAGCGATCCGCAGCGACGCCCGGCCATGGTCGCGGCGGGCGGCGAGGCCGTCCCCGAGCAGCTGTGGGCGGACCTGCGGGCGGCCGACGGGGTGTCCTGCCTCAACTTCTACGGACCGTCCGAGTGCACCGTCAACTCGGTGGTCGCGCCGATGGGGACGAGCCCCCGCCCGGTCATCGGCCGGCCCGCCACCAACACCCGGCTGCACGTGCTCGACGGCGCCCTGCGGCCGCTGCCGGCCGGTGTGCCGGGTGAGCTGTACATCGCCGGTGCGGGTCTGGCGCGCGGTTACCTGAACCGGCCGGGGCTGACCGCGGGGCGGTTCGTGGCGGACCCTTCCGGGCCGGCCGGTGCGCGGATGTACCGCACCGGTGACCTGGTGCGGTGGGGACCGGACGGGAACCTGGAGTTCCTGGGCCGCACCGACGACCAGGTCAAGATCCGCGGATTCCGGGTGGAACCCGGCGAGATCGAGGCCGTCCTCGCCGGGCACCCCCGGGTCGCGCGGGCCGCCGTCACGGTGCGCACCGACGGGGAACCCCGGCTGGTCGCCTACGCCGTCCCCGCGGCGGGGCAGGTCCTCCGGCCGGACGTGCTGAGGACCTGGCTGCGGGAGCGGCTGCCGGAGCACATGGTGCCGTCGGCGTTCGTGGTGCTGGACGCCCTGCCGCTGACCCCGAACGGCAAGCTCGACCGGCGGGCCCTGCCGGCCCCCGAGCCCCAGGCCGCCGCCCCGGGCCGCGCCCCGCGCACCGCGACCGAGCACCTTCTCGCCGGCCTGTTCGCCGAGGTGCTGGGGGTCGCCGGGGCCGGGCCGGACGACAGCTTCTTCGACCTCGGCGGGCACTCCCTGCTGGCCACCCGGCTGGTCGCCCGGGCACGGTCGGTGCTGGGCGTGGAGCTGAGGCTGCGCGACCTGTTCGACGCGCCGACGGTGGCGGAACTGGCGGCGGCGGTCGACGTCGCGGGCCGGGCCCGGCCCGCGCTCACGGCGCGCGAGCGGCCCGGGGCGGTCCCGCTGTCCTTCGCGCAGCGCAGGCTGTGGTTCCTGCACCGCATGGAGGGCCCCAGCGCCACCTACAACATCCCGCTGACGCTGCGGCTCTCCGGAGACCTGGACCAGCGGGCCCTGGAGACCGCCCTGGCGGACGTGGTCGAGCGGCACGAGAGCCTGCGCACCGTCTTCCCGGTGGTCGACGGCGTGCCGTGCCAGCAGGTGCTCGACCTCGACGCGGCCCGGCCCCGGCTGCGGGTGACCGCGGCCGGCGGGCGCGACCTGCCGAACCGGCTGACGGAGGCGGCGCGGTACGCCTTCGAGCTCTCCCAGGAGCCGCCGCTGCGTGCCGAACTGTTCCAGCTCGGCACCGAGGAGCACGTGCTGCTGCTGGTCGTGCACCACATCGCCGGTGACGGCTGGTCGACGGGGCCGCTCCTGCGGGACCTGACCACCGCCTACGCGGCCCGTGCCGAAGGGTCGAAGCCGGAGTGGTCGCCGCTGCCGGTCCAGTACGCCGACTACGCCCTATGGCAGCAGGAACTGCTGGGCGACGGCGCGGACCCGGACAGCCTGCTGAACGGCCAGCTCGCCTACTGGCGGGAGCAGCTGGCGGACCTGCCCGAGCAGGTCGAGCTGCCGTTCGACCGGCCCCGGCCGGCGGCGATGTCCTACCGGGGCGCCCACCTGCCGGTGCGGATCGACGCCGAGCTGCACCAGGGCCTGCGCGCGCTCGCCCGTGACGGCGGCGCCAGCCTCTTCATGGTGCTCCAGGCCGGACTGGCCGCCCTGCTGGGCAAGCTCGGCGCGGGCAACGACGTCCCGATCGGCACGCCGATCGCCGGCCGCACCGACGAGGCCCTGGACGACCTGGTCGGCTTCTTCGTCAACACCCTGGTGCTGCGCACCGACCTGTCGGGCGACCCGTCGTTCACCGAACTGCTGGGCCGGGTGCGCTCCGACGCCCTGGCCGCGTACGCGCACCAGGACGTGCCGTTCGAGCACCTGGTCGAGGCGCTGAACCCGACCCGGACCCTGGCGCACCACCCCCTGTTCCAGACCATGCTCGCCCTGCAGAACGCGCCGCTCGGCACGTTCGACCTGCCGCGGCTGCGGGTGGCGACGGACCTGGTGCCCACCGGGACGGCCAAGTGCGACCTGACCTTCGTCCTGGCCGAACAGCCCGGCGCGGACGGGCTGTCGGGTCTGGTGGAGTACGGCACCGACCTGTTCGACGAGGCCACCGTGGCGGAGATCGTCGACCGGTGGCTGCGGCTGCTCCGCGCCGTCGTCGCCGACCCCGGCCGACGGATCGGCCAGGTGGACGTGCTGTCCGCCGACGAGCTCCGCGCGCTGCTCCCCGCCGACGCCGACGCCGACCGGAGCGGGGAACTGCCGGAGAACAGCCTGACCGCGCTGTTCGAGCGGCAGGTGCGGGCCGACCCGGCTGCCGTCGCCCTCACGGACGGCGGAGTCACCCTGACGTACGGCGAGCTGAACGCCCGGGCCAACCGGCTCGCGCACGCCCTGATCGACCGGGGCGTGGGACCGGAGCAGTTGGTGGCACTGGCCCTGCCGCGCTCGGCGGAGCTGGTCGTGGCGGTGCTCGCGGTGCTCAAGGCCGGCGGCGCGTACGTCCCGGTGGACCCGGCGTACCCGGCCGCCAGGATCGCCTACCTGCTCCGGGACACCCGCCCCGCGCTGCTCGTGACGACCGGCCGGACCGGCGAGCTGCCGGGGGCGGACCACGTGGACCGGCTGCTGCTGGACACCACCGACCTGGACGGCCTGCCGGACACGGACCCGGGGGTCGCCGTCGATCCCGGCCACGCCGCCTACGTCATCCACACCTCCGGCTCCACCGGCAACCCCAAGGGCGTGGTGGTCCCGCACCGCAACGTGGTGCGCCTGTTCGACACCACCCGGGAGCTGTTCGGCTTCTCCGCCGACGACGTCTGGACCCTCTTCCACTCCTACGCCTTCGACTTCTCGGTGTGGGAGCTGTGGGGCGCGCTGCTGCACGGCGGCCGCCTGGTGGTCGTGGACCACGAGACCGGCCGCACGCCCGGCCGGTTCCTGGAACTCCTCGTCCGCGAGCGGGTGACGGTGCTCAACCAGACGCCGTCCGCCTTCTACCAGCTGATGCAGGCGGACGCGGAGGCACCGGAGACCGGCCGCGAACTCGCCCTGCGCACGGTGGTGTTCGGCGGCGAGGCGCTGGAACACGCCCGGCTGGCGAGCTGGTACGACCGGCACCCGCAGGACGCGCCGCGGCTGGTCAACATGTACGGCATCACCGAGACCACCGTGCACGTCACGTACGCGGCGATCGACCCCTCGGGCACCGCGGCCGGCGAGGTCGGAGCGGCCCTCCCGGACCTGCGGACGTACGTGCTCGACGGCGGCCTGCGGCCGGTGGCCCCGGGCGTGCCCGGCGAGCTGTACGTCGCGGGCCCCGGGCTGGCGCGCGGCTACCTGAACCGGCCGGGCCTGACCGCCGGGCGGTTCGTGGCGGACCCGTTCGGACCGCCGGGATCGCGGATGTACCGCAGCGGCGACGTGGTGCGCCGCCGCGCGGACGGCGGCCTGCGCTACGTCGGCCGGGCCGACCAGCAGGTCAAGGTGCGCGGCTTCCGCATCGAGCTCGGCGAGATCGAGGCGGCGCTGGCCGCCCACCCCGGCGTCGCCCAGGTCGCCGTCCTCGCACGGCAGGACCGGGCCGACGACACCCGGCTGGTCGCGTACCTGGTGCCCGCCGCGGGCGCCGCACCGAGGCAGGCCGACCTGCGCGGGTACCTGCGCGAGCGGTTGCCGGAGCACATGGTGCCGTCGGCGTTCGTGGTGCTGGACGCGCTGCCGCTGACCGCCAACGGCAAGCTGGACCACCGGGCCCTGCCCGCCCCCGGCCTCGCCCCGGCGGCCACCGCCCGCGCGCCGCGCACCCCGCAGGAGCAGATCCTCTGCGAGCTGTTCGCCGAGGTCCTGGGCGTGACGTCGGCCGGCGTCGAGGACGGCTTCTTCGACCTGGGCGGGCACTCCCTGCTGGCCACCCGCCTGGCCGCCCGGATCCGCGCGACGCTCGGCGTGGAGATGCCGCTGCGCACCCTGTTCGAGGCGCCGACCCCGGCCGGCCTGGCCGCCGCCCTGGTGGCGGCCGGACCGGCGCAGACCCCCCTGACCCGGCGCGAGCGCCCCGAGGTGATCCCGCTGTCGTTCGCGCAGCGGCGGCTGTGGTTCCTGCACCAGCTGGAGGGCGCCGGCGCGAGCTACCACATCTCCCTGGCCTGGCGGCTGTCCGGGGACCTGGACCGGCGGGCCCTGGAGGCTGCCGTGGCGGACGTGGTGGCCCGGCACGAGAGCCTGCGCACCGTCTTCCCGGCGGTGGACGGCGTGCCGCACCAGCAGGTGCTGGACGCCGTGGCGGGCCGCCCGCGGCTGCTCGTGAGCCGCACCACCGAGGCCGGGCTGCCGGCCGTCATGGCGGAGGCGAAGGCCCGCCGGTTCGACCTGGCGGCCGATGTGCCGCTGCGTGCCGAGCTGTTCGAGCTGGCACCGGACGAGCACGTGTTCCAGCTGGTGCTCCACCACATCGCGGGTGACGGCTGGTCGCTGGGCCCGCTCGCGCAGGGCCTGACCGCCGCCTACGCGGCGCGCTGCCGCGGCGAGGAGCCGCAGTGGGAGGAGCTGCCGGTCCAGTACGCCGACTACACCCTGTGGCAGCACGAACTGCTCGGCGACTCCGCCGACCGGGACAGCCTGTTCGCCGGCCAGGCGGCCTACTGGACGGAGGCGCTGGCCGGCCTGCCGGAGCTGATCCAGCTGCCGACCGACCGGCCCCGCCCGGCGGTCGCCTCGCACCGGGGCGGTTCCGTGCGGGCCGGGCTGGACGCCGAGCTGCACCGCGGCCTGCGCGAGCTCGCCCGCGCCCACGGGACCAGTCTGTTCATGGTGCTCCAGGCAGGACTGGCGGCGCTGCTGAGCAAGCTCGGCGCGGGCGACGACATCCCGGTCGGCAGCCCGGTCGCGGGCCGGACCGACCAGGCGCAGGACGAGCTGGTCGGCTACTTCGTCAACACCCTGGTGTTCCGCACCGACACCTCGGGCGATCCGACGTTCGCCGAGCTGCTCGGCCGGGTCCGGGACACCGCGCTGGCCGGGTACGCCCACCAGGACCTTCCGTTCGAATACCTGGTCGAGGTCCTGAACCCGTCCCGGTCGCTGGCGCACCACCCGCTGTTCCAGGTCATGCTGGTGCTGCAGAACGCACCCCGGGCCGACTTCGCGCCGCCCGGGCTGCGCGTCGGCGACATGCCGTCGACGTCGACCACCGCCAAGCTCGACCTGATCTTCACCCTGTCCGAGCGGCACGCCCAGGACGGTCCCCCCGGGCCTGGCGGCCCGGGAGGCGCCCCCGCCCCGGAGGGGATCGACGTTTTCGTCGAGTACACCAGCGACCTGTACGACCCGGCCGCCGTCGAGACGATGGTCGGGCGGTGGGTGCGGCTGCTCCGCGCCGCGGTCGACGACCCGCGGCGGCGGCTCAGCCGGTTCGGCCTGCTCACCGCGGAGGAGCACGGCGAGCTGACGGCGCTGGGCACCGGCCCGGCCGCCGAGGCCTTCACCGCGAGCCTGCCGGAGCTGTTCCGGGCCCAGGTGCGGGCGACTCCGGACGCCCTCGCGCTGGTGGGGCCGGAAGCCTCGCTGACGTACGCGGAGCTGGACGCGCGGGCGAACCGGCTGGCGCACGCCCTGATCGCGCGGGGTGCGGGGCCGGAACGGCTGGTGGCGGTGGCGCTGCCGCGCTCGGCCGGGCTGGTGGTGGCGATCCTCGCGGTGCTGAAGGCCGGCGCGGCGTACGTCCCGGTCGACCCGGAGTACCCGGCCGCCCGGATCGGGTACATGCTCGACGACGCCCGGCCGGTCCTGGTGGTGACCGACGCCCGCACCCGGGAGCGGCTGCCGGAGGCCGGTCCCGCCGGGTGGCTGGTGGTCGACGACCCGGCCACGGCCGCGCTGGTGGCGGGCTGCCCGGTGACGGACCCCGCGGTGGCCGTCGATCCGGGCCACCCGGTCTACGTCATCTACACCTCCGGTTCCACCGGCAAGCCCAAGGGCGTGGTGGCGACGCACGGCGGCCTGTCCAACCTGTTCGCCAACCAGCGCCCGCTGCTCTTCGGGACGGGCAAGCGGGTACGGATGGGGCTGACCACGTCCGTCTCGTTCGACGCCTCCTGCGACCAGATGTTCGCCCTGTATGCCGGCCATGAGCTGCACGTCCTGGACGAGGCGACCTGGACCGACCCGGAGGCCTACCTCGGGTACGCCGTGCGGGCCGGGCTGGACACCGTCGGCGGTACCCCGTCCTACCTGCAGGTCCTCGTCGAGAACGGCCTGCTGGACGACCCGCGGTGGCGTCCGCCGATGGTCGCGCTGGGCGGGGAGGCCGTTCCGGAGCGGCTGTGGGAGCGGCTGCGGGCCGTCGAGGGGGTGTCCTCCCTCAACTACTACGGGCCGGCCGAGTGCACGGTGGACTCGGTGGTCGCGCCGCTGGCGTCGAGCCCGCGTCCGGTGATCGGCCGGCCGCTCGGGGGCGTCCGGCTGTACGTGCTCGACGGTGCCCTGCAGCCGCTGCCGGCCGGTGTGCCGGGTGAGCTGTACATCGCCGGTGCGGGCCTGGCGCGCGGTTACCTGAACCGGCCGGGTCTGACCGCCGGGCGGTTCGTGGCGGACCCGTCCGGGCCGGCCGGTGCGCGGATGTACCGCACCGGTGACCTGGTGCGGTGGGGCCCGGACGGGAACCTGGAGTTCCTGGGACGCACCGACGACCAGGTCAAGATCCGCGGATTCCGCATCGAACTCGGCGAGATCGAGGCCGTCCTGGCGGAACACCCGCAGGTCGCGCGGGCCGCCGTGACCGTCCGGCAGGACCGGGAGCAGGACACCCGCCTGGTCGCCTACCTGGTGCCCGCCCCCGGGGCGGAGCTCCGGCCGGAGGACCTGCGGGCGCACCTGCGCGAGCGGCTGCCGGACTACATGGTGCCGGCCGCGTTCGTCTCTCTCGACGCCCTGCCGCTGAACGCCAGCGGCAAGCTGGACCGGCGCGCACTGCCCGAGCCCGGGTCCACCGTGGCACGGACCGGCCGGGCACCGCACACCCCTGAGGAGCACGTGCTGGCGGGGCTGTTCGCCGAGGTGCTCGGCCTGCCTCAGGTCGGGGCCGACGACGACTTCTTCGACCTGGGCGGGCACTCCCTGCTGGCCACCCGGCTGGTGGCCCGGGTCCGTACGACCCTGGGCGTGGAGCTGGCGCTGCACACCCTGTTCCGCAGCCCCACCGTGGCCGGGCTGGCCGCCGGGCTGGGCGGCGCGGACCGGGCCCGGCCCGCCCTGGTGCGGGCGGAGCGGCCCGGGCTGGTGCCGCTGTCGTCCGCCCAGCAGCGGCTGTGGTTCCTGCGCCAACTGGAGGGCGCCGACTCGGTCTACAACATGCCGCTGGCATGGCGGCTGTCCGGACCGCTGGACCTGGCGGCCCTGGAGCAGGCGCTCGGCGACGTCGTCGACCGGCACGAAACCCTGCGCACGGTCTTCCCGGCCGTCGCCGGTGTGCCCCACCAGCAGGTGCTGGCCGCCGGAGAGGCCCGCCCGAGGCTGGCGGTCACCCCGGCCGACGAGCCGGCCCTGCCGGAACTGCTGGCGGGGTCCGCAGCACGCGGATTCGACCTCGCGGCCGAACCACCGCTGCGCGCCGAGGTGTTCGAGCTCTCGGCGGACGAGCACGTGCTGCTCCTGGTGATGCACCACATCGCCGGTGACGGCTGGTCGCTGGGCCCGCTGGCCGCCGATCTCGCCACCGCGTACGCGGCACGCCGCCAGGGCGGCGAGCCGCAGTGGGCGCCTCTGCCGGTGCAGTACGCCGACTACACCCTGTGGCAGCACCGGCTGCTCGGCGACGCGGCCGACCCGGACAGCCTGTCCGCCCGTCAGACGGACTACTGGAAGCGGACGCTGGCGGACCTGCCGGAGCAGATCCGGCTCCCCGCCGACCGCCACCGCCCCGCGACCCCCTCCTGCTCCGGCGGCCACCTCGCGATCGAACTGGACGCCGAACTGCACGCCGGGCTGGTCCGGCTGGGCCGCGACCACGGCGCCAGCGTCTACATGGTGCTGCAGGCCGCCCTGGCGTCGCTGCTGGACAAGCTCGGCGCGGGCACGGACATCCCGGTCGGCAGCCTGATCGCCGGCCGGACCGACCAGGCCACGGACGACCTCGTCGGGTTCTTCGTCAACACCCTGGTGCTCCGCACGGACACGAGCGGCGACCCGTCCTTCGCCGAACTGCTGGGCAGGGTCCGGGAGAACGCGCTCGGCGCGTACGCGCACCAGGACCTGCCGTTCGAGCACGTCGTCGAGGCCCTCAACCCGTCCCGGTCGCTCACCCGCCAGCCGCTGTTCCAGGTGCTGCTCGCGCTGCAGAACGTGCCCCGCACCGAGTTCGCGCCGAGCGGTCTGGCCACCGGGATCGTCCTGGTGCGGACGCCGACGGCGATGTTCGACCTCGGCTTCCACCTGCTGGAGCGCGGCGGCACCGGCGGCCCGGCCGAGGGCATCGTCGGGCGGGTCGAGTACAGCACCGACCTGTTCGACCACGCCACGGTGGAGGCCCTGGTCGCCCGCTGGCTGCGCCTGCTGACGGCGGCGGTCGCCCAACCGGACCGGCCGCTGAGCCGGATCGACGTCCTCACCGCGGAGGAGCGGCACGAGCTGCTGGTCGTGCGCAACGACACCGCCCGGCCGGCTCCCGGCGCCGGCCTGCCCGCCCTGTTCGAGGCGCAGGTCCGCGCGACCCTGGAGGCCCCGGCCGTGGTGTCCGAGGGCACCGTGCTGACCTACCGCGAACTGAACCGCCGGGCCAACCGCCTGGCGCACGCGCTGATCGCGCGCGGGGCCGGGCCGGAGCAGATCGTCGCCCTGCGGCTGCCGCGCTCCGCCGAGCTGGTGGTCGCCGTCCTCGCGGTGCTCAAGACGGGCGCGGCCTACCTGCCGGTCGACCCGGACTACCCGGCCGCCCGCATCGCCTCCATGCTGGAGGACGCCCGGCCGGCCGTGGTGCTCGACGGCCTCGCGGCCGTCACACCGGCCGGCGAGCAGCCGGAGACCGATCCGGCCGTCCCCGTGGACGCCCGGCACCCGGCCTACGTCATCTACACCTCGGGCTCCACCGGCCGCCCCAAGGCCGTGGTGATGCCCGCCGCCGGACTGCTGAACCTGCTGGCGTGGCACCACCGGGCCGTCGGCGGCGAACCCGGCACGCGCACCGCGCAGTTCACCGCGATCAGCTTCGACGTCTCGGTCCAGGAGATGCTCTCCGCGCTGCTGTACGGCAAGACCCTCGTGGTGCCGACCGAGGAACAGCGCCGCAGCGCCGAGCTGTTCGCCCACTGGCTGGAACGGCACGGGGTCGAGGAGCTGTTCGCACCCAACCTGGTGATCGAGGCGCTCGCCGAGGCCGCCGGGGAGGCCGGGCTGGAGCTGCCGAGCCTGCGACTGGTCGCCCAGGCCGGTGAGGCGATGCGCCTCGGCGGTGCGGTGCGCCGCCTCCAGGCCCGGCGGCCGGGCCGGGTGCTGCACAACCACTACGGGCCCGCCGAGACCCACGTGGTCACCGCCTACCCGCTGCCGGCCGACCCCGCCGACTGCCCGCTGCCGGTGCCGATCGGCCGTCCGATCGACAACTGCCAGGTGTATGTCCTGGATCCGGCCCTGCGGCCGGTCGCCCCGGGCGTGCTCGGCGAGCTGTACCTCGCCGGGGCGGGCCTCGCCCGCGGCTACCTGAACCGGCCCGGGCTCACCGCGACGCGCTTCGTCGCGGACCCGTACGGTCCGGCGGGCTCGCTGATGTACCGTACCGGCGACCTGGTGCGCTGGCGCGCCGACGGCGAGCTGGAGTTCGCCGGGCGGGTGGACCACCAGGTGAAGGTCCGCGGGTTCCGGATCGAGCCGGGCGAGATCGAGGCCGAGCTGACCGCGCACCCGGGCGTCGCCCAGGTCGCCGTGCTCGCCCGCGAGGACCGCCCGGGCGAGACCCGGATCGTCGCGTACGTCGTCCCCCCGGCGGGGACCGGCGCGACCGCGGCGGAGCTGGCGGCGTACCTGCGTGACCGGCTGCCCGACCACTTGGTGCCGGCCGCGTTCGTGGTGCTGGACGCGTTGCCGCTGACGCCGAACGGGAAGCTGGACCGGGCGGCGCTGCCCGCGCCCGAGCAGCCGGGCACGATCGGCGGGCGGGCGCCGCGCACGCCGCAGGAGCAGATCCTGTGCGGGCTGTTCGCCGAGGTGCTGGGCCTCGCCCGGGTCGGGGTCGACGACGACTTCTTCGACCTCGGCGGGCACTCCCTGCTCGCCACCCGCCTGGTCTCGCGGGTCCGGGCGACCCTCGGGGCCGAGCTGGAACTGCGCAGCCTGTTCCGGACCCCGACGCCCGCCGGACTCGCCGCCGGGCTGCACGGCGCCGGCACCGCGCGGCAGGCCCTGGTGCCCCGGCCCCGCCGCGAACCGATGCCGCTGTCGTTCGCCCAGCGCCGGCTCTGGTTCCTCCAGCAGTTCGGGGCGCCGAGCGCCACCTACCACATGCCGCTGGCCCTGCGGCTGTCCGGAGACCTCGACCGGGGCGCGCTGAGCACCGCGCTCGCGGACGTGGCGGCCCGGCACGAGACCCTGCGCACGGTCTTCCCGCACATCGCCGGTGTCCCGCACCAGCGGGTGCTGGACACCACCGAGGGTGTCGTCCCGCTGACCGTGCGCGCGGCCGACGCGGCGGAGGTGCCCGCCCTGCTGCGCGAGGCGGCGGTGCGCGGCTTCGACCTGACATCGGAAGTGCCGCTGCGGGCCGAGCTGTTCGCGCTCGCGCCGGACGAGCACGTGCTGCTGCTCGTCATGCACCACATCGTCGGGGACGGCTGGTCCATGGGCCCGCTGGCCGCCGATCTCGCCACCGCGTACGCGGCACGCCGCCAGGGCGGGGCGCCGGCATGGCCGCCGCTGCCGGTGCAGTACGGCGACTACACCCTGTGGCAGCAGGAGATCCTGGGCGACGAGCACGACGCCGACAGCGTGTTCGCCCGCCAGGTCGCCTACTGGACGGAGGCGCTGGCCGGGCTGCCCGAGCAGCTGCAGCTGCCTGCCGACCGGCCGCGCCCGGCCACCATGTCGTACGGCGGAGACCTGCTGGAAATCCGGATCGACGCCGAACTGCACGCGGCTCTGGCGGAGTTGGCGCGACGCTCGGGTACGACCCTGTTCATGGTGCTGCAGGCGGCCCTCGCCGCGCTGTACACGCGGCTGGGGGCGGGCACGGACATCGCGATCGGGAGTCCGATCGCTGGGCGCACCGACGAGGCGCTGGACGATCTGGTCGGGTTCTTCGTCAACACGCTGGTGCTGCGCACCGACACGAGCGGTGATCCGAGTTTCGCGGAGCTGCTGGGGCGCGTGCGGGAGACGGCGCTGTCGGCGTACGCGCACCAGGACGTGCCGTTCGAGCACCTGGTGGAGGCGCTGAACCCGTCCCGGTCGCTGTCCCACCACCCGCTGTTCCAGACCGGGCTGGTCGTGCAGAACGCGCCGGGAGGTGACTTCGAGCTGCCGGGCCTCCAGGTCTCCGGGGTGACCGTGCCCACCGGCACCTCACGGCTCGACCTGACCTTCGGGTTCGCGGAGGAGCACGGGCCCGACGGTGCGCCGGCCGGGCTCAGCGGTGCGGTCGAGTACAGCACCGACCTGTTCGACCGCTCGACGGTCGAAGCCCTCGTCGCCCGCTGGACCAGGCTGCTGGCCGCGGTCGCCGCCGCGCCGGACCTGCCGGTCGGCGGGATCGACCTGCTGTCCGCCGGGGAGCGGCGCGAGCTGCTGCCCGCCGCCGCCGCCGAGACGGCCGCGGTGGGCCTGCCGGGGCTGTTCGCGGTGCAGGTGGCGGCGGCGCCGGACGCGGTGGCGCTGGTGTGTGGTGATGTCGAGTTGACGTACCGTCAGTTGGATGTGCGGGCGAACCGGTTCGCGCATGCGCTGATCGCACGGGGGGTGGGGCCGGAGCGGATCGTGGCGGTGGCCCTGCCGCGTTCGGTGGAGTCGGTGGTGGCGGTCCTGGGGGTGTTGAAGGCCGGGGCGGCGTACCTGCCGGTGGATCCGGCGTACCCGCAGGCGCGGATCGCGTTCATGCTGGAGGATGCCCGTCCGGTGCTGCTGGTCGACGATCCGGCGATGGTGGTCGGGGGGGACTGGCCGGACACCGATCCGGAGGTCGCGCTCGACGTCCGGCATCCGGCCTACGTGATCTACACCTCGGGCTCGACGGGCCGCCCCAAGGGCGTCGTGGTGAGCCACACCGGGGTGTCGAGCCTGGTGGCGGCGCAGGTCGAGCGGCTCGGCGTGGCGCCGGGCAGCCGGGTGCTCCAGTTCACCTCGCCCAGCTTCGACGCGTCCTTCTGGGACCTCTGCAGCGCCCTGCTCACCGGCGCAGCCCTCGTCCTGGCCCCGTCCGAGGCCCCGCTGGAGGCCTTGACGGACCGCCGGCTCGACGTCACCCACGTCACGCTGCCGCCCTCGGCCCTGGCCGCGGTGGAGAGCGCCGAACTCACCGCCGGCACCCTGGTGGTGGCGGGTGAGGCGTGCCCGCCGGAGCTGGTGGACCGCTGGGCGCCGGGCCGACGGATGATCAACGCCTACGGGCCGACGGAGACGACGGTCTGCGCGACCATGAGCGACCCGCTGTCGCCCGGCACGGGCACGCCGCCGATCGGCCGGCCGGTCGCGGGATTCCGGGTGTACGTCCTCGACGAGCGGCTGCGCATCGTGCCGCCGGGAGTGGCGGGGGAGCTGTACGTCGCGGGCGCGGGCCTGGCGCGTGGCTACCTGAACCGGCCCGGACCGACGGCCGGGCGGTTCCTCGCCTGCCCGTTCGGCCCGCCCGGGAGCCGCATGTACCGCACCGGCGACCTGGTGCGCCGGCTGGGCGACGGCGGGCTGGAGTACGTCGGCCGCGCCGACGACCAGGTGAAGGTCCGGGGCTTCCGCGTCGAACTCGGCGAGATCGAGGCGGCGCTGGCCGGGCACCCCGCCGTCGCCCGGGCCGCCGTCCTCGCCCGGGACGACCGGCTCGTCGGCTACGTGGCGACGCGTTCCGACGCGACCGTCCGACCGGCGGAGCTGGCGGCGTACCTGCGTGACCGGCTGCCCGACTACCTGGTGCCCGCCGTCTTCGTGCTGCTGGACACGTTGCCGCTGACGCCGAACGGGAAGCTGGACCGGGCGGTGCTGCCCGCCCCCGACCCCGGCCCGGCCGAGGCCGGGCGGGCGCCGCGCACCCCGCAGGAGCAGATCCTGTGCGGGCTGTTCGCCGAGGTGCTGGGCCTCGCCCGGGTCGGGGTCGACGACGACTTCTTCGACCTCGGCGGGCACTCCCTGCTCGCCACCCGGCTGGCCGCACGGGTGCGCTCGGTGCTCGGCGTGGAGCTGGGGCTGCGCGCGCTGTTCCAGGCGCCCACCGTGGCGGGCCTGGCCGGGGCGCTGGCCGGGGCAGGCCACGCCCGCCCGGCGCTGACCGCGCACGAGCGGCCGGAGGCGGTGCCGCTCTCCTTCGCCCAGCGCCGGCTCTGGTTCCTGCACCGCATGGACGCCGCCGCCGCGACCTACCACATCCCGCTGGCGCTCCGGCTGACCGGGACGCTCGACCGGGCGGCGCTGGACCAGGCCCTGGCCGACGTGGTGGCCCGGCACGAGAGCCTGCGGACGGTCTTCCCGGAGGTCGACGGCGTACCCTGCCAGCGCATCCTGGACCCGGCCGCGGCCCGGCCCCGGCCGCGGCGGACCGAGGTGTCGGAGGCCGAACTGTACGAGCGGCTCGCCGGGTCCGCCCGGCGGCCCTTCGACCTGACATCGGAAGTGCCGCTGCGGGCCGAGCTGTTCGCGCTCGCGCCGGACGAGCACGTGCTGCTGCTGGTCATGCACCACATCGTCGGGGACGGCTGGTCCACCGGTCCGCTGGCCCGCGACCTGGCCGAGGCGTACGCCGCCCGGTGCGAGGGCCGCGCGCCGCACCGGCCGGCCCTGCCGGTGCAGTACGCGGACTACACGCTGTGGCAGCGGGACCTGCTCGGTGACGCCGCCGACCCGCAGAGCCGGTTCGCCGAGCAGCTCGACTACTGGAAGCGACAGCTGTCCGACCTGCCGGAGCTGCTCCAACTGCCCACCGACCGGCCGAGGCCGGCTGTCGCCGGCTGGCGCGGGGACCACGTCGGCCTGGAGCTGAGCCCCGAACTGCACACCGCTCTGGTGGAGTTGGCGCGACGCTCGGGTACGAGCCTGTTCATGGTGCTGCAGGCGGCCCTCGCCGCGCTGTACACGCGGCTGGGTGCGGGGACGGACATCCCGATCGGTTCGCCGATCGCGGGGCGTACCGACGAGGCGCTGGACGATCTGGTCGGGTTCTTCGTCAACACGCTGGTGCTGCGCACCGACA
The DNA here is from genome assembly GCF_045862635.1 of Kitasatospora sp. NE20-6. Taxonomy (NCBI): domain Bacteria; kingdom Bacillati; phylum Actinomycetota; class Actinomycetes; order Kitasatosporales; family Streptomycetaceae; genus Kitasatospora; species Kitasatospora sp. NE20-6. The sequence goes on along the minus strand of NZ_BPRL01000022.1, from coordinate 132,033 downwards.
CGAGTGGTGATCCGAGTTTCGCGGAGCTGCTGGGGCGGGTGCGGGAGACGGCGCTGTCGGCGTACGCGCACCAGGACGTGCCGTTCGAGCACCTGGTGGAGGCGCTGAACCCGTCCCGGTCGCTGTCCCACCACCCGCTGTTCCAGACCGTCCTGGCCGTGCAGAACGCGCCGATGGGCCGGTTCTCCCTGCCCGGACTGGACGTCGCCACCTACGCGGTGGCCACCGGGACCGCCAAGTTCGACCTCGGGGTGAGCCTGGTCGAGCAGTTCGGTCCGGACGGCAGCCCGGCCGGGATCGTCGGCGCGGTCGAGTACGCCACCGACCTGTTCGACCGCTCGACGGTCGACGCCCTCGCCCGGCGCTGGACGCTCCTGCTGGAGGCGGTCACCGCCGACCCTGACCGGCCGATCGGACGGATCGAGCTCCTCGACGCCGACGAGCGGCACCGGCTGCTGGAGCGTGGCAACGCGACCGCCCGGGAGGTGGCCGCCGTCCCGGTCCCGCAGGCGTTCGCGGTGCAGGTGGCGGCGGCGCCGGACGCGGTGGCGCTGGTGTGTGGTGATGTCGAGTTGACGTACCGTCAGTTGGATGTGCGGGCGAACCGGTTCGCGCATGCGCTGATCGCGCGGGGGGTGGGGCCGGAGCGGATCGTGGCGGTGGCCCTGCCGCGTTCGGTGGAGTCGGTGGTGGCGGTCCTGGGGGTGTTGAAGGCCGGGGCGGCGTACCTGCCGGTGGATCCGGCGTACCCGCAGGCGCGGATCGACTTCATGCTGGAGGACGCCCGTCCGGTGCTGCTGGTCGACGATCCGGCGATGGTGGTCGAGGGGGACTGGCCGGACACCGATCCGGAGGTCGCGCTCGACGTCCGGCATCCGGCCTACGTGATCTACACCTCGGGCTCGACCGGCCGCCCCAAGGGCGTCGTGGTCGCGCACGGCGGTGTGGCGAGCCTGGTCGCCGGGCAGATCGAGCGGTTCGCGATCGAACCCGGCAGCCGGGTGCTCCAGTTCGCCTCACCCAGCTTCGACGCCTCGGTGTCGGAGATCTGCACCGCCCTGCTGTGCGGCGCGGCCCTGGTGCTGCCCCCGGCGGCGGACCCGGTCGCCGCGCTGACCGACCCGGGCCTCGCGGTCACCCATGCGACCGTGCCCCCGTCCGTCCTCGCCGCCGTGCCGGAGGGCTCGGTGCAGGTGTCGACGCTGGTGGTGGCGGGTGAGGCGTGCCCGCCGGAGCTGGTGGACCGCTGGGCGCCGGGCCGACGGATGATCAACGCGTACGGGCCGACGGAGACGACGGTCTGCGCGACCATGAGCGACCCGCTGTCGCCCGGCACGGGCGTGCCGCCGATCGGCCGGCCGATCGCCAACGCCCGGGTGTACGTGCTGGACGAGCGGCTGCGGCCGGTGCCCCCGGGAGTGGCGGGGGAGCTGTACGTCGCGGGCGCGGGCCTGGCACGCGGCTACCTGAACCGGCCCGGACTGACGGCCGGGCGGTTCCTCGCCTGCCCGTTCGGCCCGCCCGGGAGCCGTATGTACCGCACCGGCGACCTGGTGCGCTGGCTGGGCGACGGCGGGCTGGAGTACGTCGGCCGCGCCGACGACCAGGTGAAGGTCCGGGGCTTCCGCGTCGAGCCCGGTGAGATCGAGGCGGCGCTGGCCGGGCACCCCGCCGTCGCCCGGGCCGCCGTCCTCGCCCGGGACGACCGGCTCGTCGGCTACGTCGTCCCGCGCCAGGACACGACCCGGGACGGCGGCCTCGAAGCCGACCACGTGGGTGAGTGGCAGGACATCTACGACGCCCTGCCCATCGCTCCCGGGGAAGCCGCCTTCGGCCAGAACTTCGTCGGCTGGAACAGCAGTTACGACGCCACTCCGATCCCGGTCGAGCAGATGCGCGAGTGGCGGGACGCAACCGTCGCCCGCATCCTGGCCCTGCGCCCCCGCCGGGTGCTGGAGGTCGGCGTCGGCACCGGTCTGCTGCTCTCGCAGATCGCACCGCACTGCGAGACCTACTGGGCGACGGACTTCTCCGCCACCGCGATCGACGCGCTGGCCGCCCAGGTGGCGTGCGAGGAGCGGCTCGCCGGGCGCGTGGTGCTGCAGACCCGTCCGGCGCACGACACCGACGGGCTGCCCGCCGGGGAGTTCGACACCATCGTGATCAACTCGGTGGTGCAGTACTTCCCGTCGGCCGACTACCTCGCGGAGGTGATCGGGAAGCTGATGCGGTTGCTCGCCCCCGGCGGCGCCCTGTTCATCGGCGACGTCCGCAACCTGCGGCTGCTGCGCCCGCTGGCCACGGCCGTCCAACTGCGCCGGACCGGCGCCGGCGCCGACCTCGCGGCGGTGCGTCGCGCGGTGGAGCAGGCCGTTCGGGTGGAGAAGGAACTGCTGGTCGACCCGGACTTCTTCACCGTCCTGCGGGAGCACGGCACGGGGCTCGGCGCGGATGTCGGTACGGGGCTCGGTACGGATGCCGGTACGGGGCTCGGCGCGGATGCCGGTACGGGGCTCGGCGCGGATGTCGGCGCGGTCGTGGTGGAGGTCAAGCGCGGCCGTCACCACAACGAACTGACCCGCTACCGCTACGACGTGACGCTGCACAAGGCGCCGGTCACCCCGGCGTCCCCGGGCCGCTCCGTCGAGCTGGAGTGGGGGCGGCAGGTCGCCGGGGCGGACGGGCTGCGCGAGCTGCTCGCCGGGTCGCCCGCGGAGGTGCTGCGGATCACCAGGGTGCCGAACCGCCGGGTGGCGCGGGAGTCCGCCCTCGCCCGGGCGGTGCAGGACGGGGACGGTTCGCTCGACGAGCTGCTGGAACGGCTGCACGCCCCGGAGGAGGGCGACCTTCCCGACCCGGACGATTTCCACGCCATCGGGCGGGAGTTCGGCCGCCGGGTGAACGTCACCTGGTCGGCCACCGCGGCCGACACCGTGGACGTCGTCCTCTCCGACCCGCGGACCCTGCCGGGCTCCCCGGTCGAGCCGTACCGCCCGGCCCGGGCCGCCGGCCGGACGCTGTCCTCGCTGACCAACCGTCCGACCGGCAGCCGGGGCACCGGCGCCCTCCTCGGCGAACTCCGCGACTGGCTGCGCGGGCGGCTGCCCGACTACCTGGTCCCGTCCGCCTTCGTGGCGCTGGATGCGCTGCCGCTGACGGCCAGCGGCAAGCTCGACCGCCGCGCCCTGCCCGCCCCGGACCCCGGCCCGGCCGCGGCCGGGCGGGCACCCCGCACCCCGCAGGAGCAGCTCCTCGCCGAGCTGTTCGCCGAGGTGCTCGGGCTGGCGCAGGTCGGGGTCGAGGACAGCTTCTTCGACCTGGGCGGGCACTCCCTGCTGGCGACCCGGCTGGCCTCCCGGGTGCGGGCGACCCTCGGCGCGGAACTGGAGGTCCGGACGCTGTTCGAGACCCCGACCGTGGCCGCCCTGGCGGCCCGGCTGGACGGCTGCGGAACGGCGCGGCCCGCGCTGACCGCCCGGCCCCGGCCGGACCGGGTGCCGCTGTCCTTCGCCCAGCGCCGCCTGTGGTTCCTGCACCGGATGGACGGGCCGGGCGCCACCTACAACATGCCGCTCGCGCTGAGCCTGACCGGTGAACTGGACCGCCCGGCCCTGCACGCCGCGCTCGCGGACGTGATCGCCCGGCACGAGAGCCTGCGGACGGTCTTCCGCGAGACGGACGGCGTGCCGTACCAGGTCGTGCTGGACGCGTCGCAGGCGTACCCGGAGCTGCCGCTGGTCGAGCTCGACGACAGTGCGCTCGCCGAGCGGCTGGCGCGGACGGCCCGGCGCGGCTTCGACCTGGCGGCGGAGCCGCCGGTCCGGGCGGAGCTCTACGCGCTCGCCCCCGACCGGCACGCGCTGCTGGTCGTGGTGCACCACATCGCCGCCGACGGCTGGTCCATGGGCCCGCTCGCCGGTGACCTGGCCGCGGCCTACGCGGCCCGCTGCCGGGGCGGGGAGCCGCAGTGGTCCCCGCTGCCGGTGCAGTACGCCGACTACACCCGCTGGCAGCGCGACCTGCTCGGCGACGCCGCCGACCCGGACAGTCTGTTTGCCCGGCAACTTGCATACTGGAAGGGTGAGTTGACGGGCGTACCGCAACAGCTGCAGCTGCCCGCCGACCGGCCCCGGCCGCCGGTGGCCTCCCAGCAGGGCGACCGGGTCGTGGTCCGGCTGGACCCCGAACTCCACCAGGCCCTGCGGGACCTGGCCGCCGCGCGCGGCGCCAGCATGTTCATGGTGCTCCAGGCCGGCCTCGCCGCGCTGCTCACCCGGCTCGGCGCCGGTACGGACATCCCGGTCGGCAGCCCGATCGCCGGCCGCACCGACCAGGCGCTGGACGAGCTCGTCGGGTTCTTCGTCAACACCCTGGTGCTGCGCACCGACACCGGCGGCGACCCCGGCTTCGCCGAACTGCTCGGCCGGGTACGGCAGAAGGCGCTCACCGCGTACGACCACCAGGACGTGCCGTTCGAGTACCTGGTCGAGGTGGTCAACCCGGTACGGTCGCTGGCGCACCACCCGCTGTTCCAGATCATGCTGGCCCTGCAGAACGCGCCGCTCGGCGAGTTCGCGCTGCCGGGGCTGGAGACCGGCCACCTGGAGGCGCCGACCGGCACCGCGCGGGTCGACCTGACGTTCAGCCTGGCCGAGCAGTTCGGCCCGGACGGCGGCCCCGCCGGCCTGGTCGGCGCGGTGGAGTACGCCACCGACCTGTTCGACGCGCGGACCGTGCACCTGCTGTTCGAGCGCTGGGCCCGGCTGCTGCGCACGGCGGCCGCCGACCCGGACCGGCCGATCAGCCGGATCGACATCATGTCCGACGAGGAGCGCTGCCGGCTGGTGTCGGCGTCCAACGGCGCCGTCGTCGAACTGCCCGGCGCCGCGGTGCCGGAGCTGTTCGCCCGCCAGGTGCGGGCCACCCCGGAGGCGGTGGCCGTCGTCGCGGGCGGCACCGAACTGACCTACCGGGAGCTCGACCTGTGGTCCAACCGGCTGGCGCGGGCGCTGGTCCGCCAGGGCGTACGGCCGGAGACGCCGGTCGCGGTGCTGCTGGAGCGCTCGGCGGAGCTGGTCGTGGCGATCCTGGCGATCGTCAAGGCCGGTGGCGCCTACGTGCCGCTGGACTCGCGCTTCCCCTCCTCCCGGATCGACCTGATCATGCGGGAGAGCGGGGCGGCCGTGATGCTCACCCAGGAGGTGCTGACCGCACTGGTGCAGTCCGAACCCGATCCGTCCGACGTCGAAGTCCCCTGCGAACCGCAGCAGCTGGCGTACATCATGTACACCTCCGGCTCGACCGGCCGGCCGAAGGGCGTCGCCGTCACCCACCGCGACGTGGTGGGACACGCGCTCACCCCCGAATGGCGCGGCGGCGGACACGAACGGGTGCTGATGCACTCCCCGACCGCCTTCGACCTGTCGACCTACGAGCTGTGGGTGCCGCTGCTCAACGGCGGCCGGATCGTGGTCGCACCGCCCGGGCAGCTCGACCTCGACCTGCTGCAGCACACGATCGCCGCACACGGGGTGACCGGACTGTGGCTCACCGCCGGCCTGTTCCGCCTGGTCGCCGAAGAGCGCCCCGGCCTGCTCGCCGGGGTGCGCGAGGTCTGGACCGGCGGCGACGTGGTCTCGCCGACCGCCGTCGCACGGGTCCTGGCGGCCTGCCCCGGCATCGAGGTGGTCAACGGCTACGGGCCCACCGAGGCCACCACCCTGGCCACCTGCCACCCGGTGCGCGCCCTCCCCGAGCACGCCGCGACCGTGCCGATCGGCGGGCCGATGGCGAACATGCGCGCCTACGTGCTCGACGCGGCACTGCGGCCGGTGCCGACGGGCATGGTCGGCGAGCTGTACCTCGCGGGCACCGGAGTGGCCCGCGGCTACCTCGGCCGACCCGGCCTGACGGCGGAGCGCTTCACCGCCGACCCCTACGGGCCGGCCGGGAGCCGGATGTACCGCACCGGCGACCTGGCGTGGTGGCTCCCCTGGGGGCACTCCCGGCCGGAAGCCGGTGGAGGGACGCTGGAGTTCGCCGGACGCACGGACCACCAGGTCAAGCTCCGCGGCCTGCGGATCGAGCCCGGAGAGATCGAGGCGGTCCTGGCGGGCTGCCCGGGCGTCGCCCAGGCGGCCGTGGTCGCCCGCGAGGACCGGCCGGGCGACAAGCGGCTGGTCGCCTACCTGGTGCCCGCCCCCGGGGGCGGGCCGGAGACGGCCGCACTGGCCGGCCGGCTGCGCCGCGAACTGCCCGACTACATGGTGCCGGCGGCGTTCGTCACCGTGGACGCGCTGCCGCTGACCGCCAACGGCAAGCTCGACCGGGCCGCCCTGCCCGCCCCCGAGTACGGGGCGTCGGACGCCGGGCGGGGCCCCCGGACGCCGCAGGAGCAGCTGCTGTGCGGCCTCTTCGCCGAGGTCCTCGGCCGGGAGCAGGTGAACATCGACGACAGCTTCTTCGACCTCGGCGGGCACTCGCTGCTGGCCGCCCGGCTGGCCTCCCGCGTCCGCGAGACCCTCGGGCTGGAGCTGGGCCTGCGCATGCTGTTCGAGGCACCGACCGTGGCCGGGCTCACCGAGCGCCTGGTCATGGACAATCCCGACGACGCGCTGGACGTGGTGCTGCCGCTGCGTTCGACCGGCACCGGCACACCGCTGTTCTGCATCCACCCCGGCGGCGGCATCAGCTGGTCGTACAGCGGGCTGCTGAACCACATCGGTCCCCAGCACCCGGTCTACGCGATCCAGGCGCGCGGCCTGCGCCGGCCCGAAACCCTGCCCGCGTCCTACGAGGAGATGGCGGCCGACTACGCCGAACAGATCCGGAAGATCCAGCCGGAGGGCCCGTACCTGCTGCTCGGCTGGTCCGCCGGCGGGCTGATCGCCCACGCGATCGCCTGCGAGCTGCAGGCGCGCGGCGAGCGGACCGCACTGCTGGCGATCCTCGACGCCTACCCGGTGAAGGACGTGCGGTTCGAGGAGATGCCCGTGCCCACCGAGCGGGACGTGCTCGTCGGTGTGCTCGACGTCGACCCGGACGAGCTGGGCGACCAGGTGGTGACCTACGCCGAGGTCGCCGAGGTCCTGAACCGGCGGGGCAGCGCGCTGCAGGGCCTGACCGAGCGGCAGATCGAGGTCATCGTCAACATCATGATCAACAACGCGAGGCTGGCGGTCGACTTCGTCCCCGGTGGTTTCGACGGAGACCTGCTGCTGTTCAACTCCACGATCGACCGGGACGGCAACGACGCCGGTCCGGAGACCTGGCGCCCGTACATCGGCGGCCGGATCGAATCGCACGAGATCACCACCCGGCACGACCGGATGACCCAGGCCGGCTCGCTGGCCCAGATCGGACCGGTCCTGGCCGCCAGGATCGCCGGGGCCACCGGTGACACCGATGACACCACCCTTGCCCACCAGGAGGACTGACCCATGACCAACCCCTTCGACGACCAGGACGGCACCTTCCTCGTGCTCGTCAACGACGAGAACCAGCACTCGCTGTGGCCGCAGTTCGCGGACGTCCCCGCCGGCTGGACCGTCGCCCACGGCCCCGACACCCACGCCGCCTGCCTGGAGCACGTCGAGCAGGCCTGGACCGACATGCGGCCCAGGAGCCTCGCCGACGCCATGAACGCCCAGCGGTAGCGCGGCCCGCAGTGAACCCGACCGAAACCACCGGCGAGGCCCGCGACACCGCGGGCCTCGCCCCGCCCGCCGACCTCCCTGCCCCCGCCGCCCCCGCCGACCTCGCCGCCCCCGACGACCTCGCCGCGGCACTGCTCACCCCCGGGGCCCGGCAGGACCCGTACCCGTTCTACGCCCGCATGCGGCAGGAGAGCCCCGTCCACCGCAGCGCCCAGGGCGTCTGGTACCTCACCCGGTACGCCGACGTCGAGACGGCGCTGAGCGACCCGCGGCTGTCCAACGACCGCGACCGGATGACCCGCGCCTACAGCGCGCTCGGCGGCGACCTGAAGGCCCTCAGCCGGCTCACCGACCGACTCGGCCGGGTGATGACCAACACCGACCCGCCGGACCACGCACGGCTGCGCAAGCTGGCCAACCGGGCCTTCACCGCCCGGCGGGTCGAAGCCCTGCGCGACGGCATCCAGCGGATCGTCGACCGGCTCGTCGACGCGGCGGTCGCGGCCGGTCCGGCCATGGACCTGATCGAGGCGGTCGCCGCCCCGCTGCCGATGTCCGTGGTCTGCGAACTGTTCGGCATCCCGGACGAGGACCGGCCGCAGGTCAAGGACTGGTTCCGCCGCTTCGGCCGGCTCAGCGAGGACATCGACAAGTCCGAGGCGGCGATCGAACAGTACGAGGAGTACCTGTCCGGGCTCATCAGGCAGCGCCGGCGTGAACCGGGCGACGACCTGATCAGCGCCCTGGTCGCCACCCAGGCGCAGGACGACCGGCTCACCGACTCCGAACTGCTGTCCACCTGCTTCGTCCTCATCACCGCGGGCGACGAGACCACCACCCACCTCATCGGCAACGGCGTGCTCGCCCTGCTGCGCCACCCGGAGCAGCTCGCCCGGCTGCGCGCGGACCCCGGCCTGATCCGCGACGCCGTCGAGGAACTGGCCCGCTACGACACGGTGACCCAGGCGATCGTCCGGGTCGTCGCGGAGGACCTCCGGATCGGCGGGCGGACGCTCCGCGAGGGCGAGCTGGTGTACCTGTTCCTCGCCGCGACCAACCGCGACCCCGAACGCTTCGAGGACCCGGACCGGCTCGACCTCACCCGCCCCGGCAACCGGCACCTGAGCTTCGGCAACGGCCCGCACTTCTGCCTCGGCGGCCCGCTGGCCAAGCTCCAGGCGGAGGTCGCCGTCGGCACGCTGGTCCGTCGGCTGCCACAGCTGCGCCTCGCCGACGAAGCCGCCGGCGGGGCGGCCCTCGAATGGCGGCCCAACCCGCTGCAACGACGGCTGAGCGCCCTCCCGCTCACCTACTGACACATGAACGACGACGAAGGAGAACCGACCATGGCCCGAGAGTTCGAGGTCCGCCGGGAGCAGGACCTGCCCGCCACCCCCGAGCAGGTCTGGGACGCGGTCGCCACCGGCGCCGGGAACCTCGGCTGGCTCTACCCCATGGAGGTCGAGCCGCGCGTCGGCGGAAAGGCCACCCGGGGTGACTCCACCGTCGTGGCGTGGGAGCCGCCGCGGCACTTCGCGGTCCGGGCGACCCAGGACGGCGGGTTCTCCAACACGCTCACCTACCGGATCGAGCCGGCCGACGACGGCACGAGCCGCTTGCGCATGGGAATCCACTGGGTGCACACGGGCGTCGTCGACGACACCTGGAGGTGGGACGCCAAGTCGGACGCGGCCGAGAAGCACGTCGACTTCTACCAGCACGGCCTCGCCGAGTACCTGCGGCACTTCGCCGGCCGCCCCGCCGTCTACGCCAGGGCCCAGCGCCCCGGACCCACCGACGACCCGGCCGACTTCGCCGCCCTGCGCCGCCACCTCGGCCTCCCCGAGGACGCGGTCGTCGGCGACCGGCTGCCGCTCCGCGTCCCGGGCCGGGACGGCGGCCCGGAGGAGGTGGTCGTGGACTGGCTCAGCACCGATTTCGTCGGCCTGCGCGGCCCGGACGCGCTGTACCGGTTCTTCAACGGCAGCACCTGGAACGTACCGATCTGGCTGGGCCACCACCTGTTCGCCGAGGACGCCGACGAACAGACGGCCGCCAAGGCATGGACCGCCTGGCTCAACGACACCCGAGCATAGGAGACCCCGATGGAAACCTCTGTGGAAACACTCCTCTACGCCGCCGAACTCGTCGAGGAGAACGGCAGCTACACCCTCGTCGTCCAGGACGTGGCACGGGACACCGTCCAGACCACCCCGGTCCCCAGGGCCATGGTGGACAAGCTCCCGGTCTTCCTCTCGGCACTCGCCGCCAAGCTCGGCCCCGCACCGTCACGCAGCCGGTGGTAGCCGTGGGACACCCGGACACCAGGCCGTCACCCGTACGGAGCGACCCCGGCGTCTGGTTCCGCGTGCACCGGCGTGCACAGCGGCCCAGGCTGCGGCTGGTCTGCTTCCCGCACGCGGGCGGCACCACCCATCTCTTCCACGGGTGGCCCGCACTCCTGCCGGCCGACGTCGAGCTCCTGGCGGTCCGCTACCCGGGCCGGCAGAACAGACTCCTGGAGCCCTTCGCCCCCGACCTGCCGACCCTCGCGGAAGAGATCCACACCGCCCTGGAGGCGTACCTGGACCGACCGCTGGCACTGTTCGGTCACAGCATGGGCTCGGCGGTGGCCTACGAGGTCGCCCGGCGGCTCGACGACCGCGGCCTCACGCCCACCCGCCTGCTGGTCTCGGGCCGCGTCGCCCCGCACCGCGCCGCAGCCACCGAACTGCACACCCGGGACGACGAGGCGCTGATCGCGAACGTCCGCCGACTGGGCGGCCCCGGCACGGAGGCCTACGACGACCCGGACCTGCGCGAGCTGATCCTCCCGGCGCTGCGCGCCGACTACCGGCTCATCGAGACGTACCGCCCCCGGCAGCCGAAACCCCTGCGTGCACCCATCACCGCGTACGCAGGGGAGAGCGACCCGTACTGCCCACCGGACGGTGTCCGCGCCTGGTCCGAACTGACCGGCCCCGGAGGTTTCGAGCACCGCTGGTTCCCGGGCGGCCACTTCTACCTGGACCCCTCCGAGGCCGACCTGCTCGCCGACATCACCGCCCGGCTCGCATGAGCGTGCGGCGGCCCGGCCCGGCCCGGGAGGGAACCCGGCCGGGCCGCCGACACGGCACCCGGTACCTGTCGCGTGCTGCCAGCCCCACGCCGGGTCGTCAAGGACCGGATCGTCACGGACCGGGTACGCACGGTGCTCGGCCACGGCGGTCGGTCCGGAGGCGATCGGTCCGGAGACGATCGGGTCGGAGGCGCTGGGGCGGGTGCGACCCGCCCGGCAGGGGGCCGGCGGGCCGGGATCGGCGGCCGTGACCGGGAGGCGGCCGCGCCCCGTCGCGAGATCGATGACCGGACAAGCCTTAGAATCCGAACTATGGGAGAGCGCCCGGGCGCGCCTGCCGCGCCGCCACTGGTTCTCGTCACCGACACGGACTCGCAGCTGATCGATCCGTGCCGCGCCTACCACGTCGGCCGCGACCCGACCGGCGAGATCGTCCTCGACGACCCCCGGGTCTCCTGGCACCACGCCGTGCTGCGCGCCACCGCCGGACACTGGCTGCTGGAGGACGTCGGCAGCACCAACGGCACCTTCGCCGACGGCCGCCGGATCCAGCACGAGGACATCGGCCCCGGCGTCCGGCTGCGGTTCGGCAGCCCGGCCGACGGCCCGTCCGCCACCTTCGCCGACCTGCCCGCACCGGCCTCCGGCGAGCGGACCTCGCTGCTCGCCCCGCAGGCCTCCAGCGTGTTCCGCCAGCCGAGCACCGTGCTGCGGCTGCCCGGCCGGACGGTGCGGATCGGACGGGCCCGCGACAACGACCTCGTCCTCGACGACCTGGAAGCCTCCCGGCACCACGCCGAGCTCCGCATCCTGCCGGACGGCGGCCACGAGATCGTCGACCTGGCCAGCCACAACGGCACCTACGTCAACGGCCGCCCGGTGGAGCGGGCCCCGGTCGGCCCGGCCGACATCATCGGCATCGGCCGCTCCGCACTCTGCCTCTCCGGCGACGAACTGGTCGAGTACACCGACACCGGCGAGGTCTCGCTCGACGTCCAGGGCCTGGTCGTCCGGGTCGGCCCGGACCGGCGCGTGCTGCTGGACGGCGTCGGCTTCCCCCTCGCCGAGAAGACGCTGCTCGCGGTGGCCGGCCCCAGCGGCGCCGGCAAGTCCACCCTGCTCAACGCGCTCACCGGGCTGCGCCCCGCCGACGAGGGCACCGTCCTCTACGACGGACGCGACCTCTACCGCGACTACGCCGAACTGCGGCGCCGGATCGGCCTGGTGCCGCAGGACGACATCCTGCACACCCAGCTGACCGTGCGCCGCGCGCTCTCCTACGCAGCCGAATTACGCTTCCCCGGCGACACCGCCAAACACGAGCGGGAGGCCCGGGTCGCCGAGGTGATCCGGGAACTCGGCCTGGACAGCCGCGCCGACCTGGTGATCTCCAGCCTCTCCGGCGGCCAGCGCAAACGCGTCAGCGTCGCCCTGGAACTGCTCACCAAACCGTCGCTGCTCTTCCTCGACGAGCCCACCTCCGGGCTGGACCCGGGGATGGAGCGCTCGGTGATGCGGATGCTGCGAGGCCTCGCCGACGACGGCCGCACGGTCGTCGTCGTCACCCACAGCGTGCTCAGCCTGAACGTCTGCGACCGGCTGCTGGTCCTGGCCCCCGGCGGCCGGACCGCCTACTACGGCCCGCCCGACGAGGCACTGCCGTTCTTCGGCTTCACCGAGTGGCCGGAGGCCTTCGAGGCCTTCGAGAGCGAGGACCACGCCGCCTGGCAGCGCCGGTTCCGGGAGTCCCCGCAGTACCGGCAGTACGTGGCCGCCGGAGCGGCGCAGGCCGTCCACCCCCGGTACCCGGCCGCGCCGGACGGCGGGCACCCCGCCGGGAGACGGATCGGCCCGGGGCAGCCGCAGGGCTGGTTCTCCCAGCTGTCCACACTGGTCCGCCGGTACACCTCGGTGCTCGCCGCCGACCGGCTCTTCCTCACCGTGATGATCGCCCTGCCGTTCGTCATCGGCGTGATGTGCCGGGCGATGGCCGGCACATCGATCTCCTCGGAGAACGCGATCAACGTCGTGCTCACGCTCTGCATCGGCGGCGTGCTCACCGGCTCCGCCAACGCGGTCCGCGAGGTGGTCAAGGAACGGCCGATCTACCAGCGCGAACGCGTGGTCGGCCTGTCCAGATCGGCCTACCTGGTCTCCAAGGTGGTGGTGCTCGGCACGGTCACGGTGGTGCAGGCGGCCGTGCTGACCACCGTCGGCCTGGCGGGCGTCGACCTGAGCCCGACCCTGCCGACCGGACACCAGGTGGAAAGCGGGGTGGTGCTGCCGCCGCTGGCCGAGCTGGTCATCGCCGTCGCGTTGCTCTCGTTCTCCTCCATGATGCTCGGCCTGCTGGTCTCCGCGCTGGTCCGCAAGGAGGAGGCCACCATGCCGATGCTGGTGCTCCTCTCGGTGGTGCAGATCGTGTTCAGCGGCGCCATGCTGAAGCTGTACGGGGTGCCCGGCCTGGAGCAGTTCGCCTGGCTGGTGCCGTCGCGATGGGGTCTGGCCGCGATGGCCCAGACCATCGATCTGCACGCGGTCTTCCCGACCGGGATCACAGCCGATCCGCTGTTCCGGCCCGACCGCTCCCGCTGGCTGCGCTGCATGGTGATGCTGATCGCCCTCTCGGTGGCGCTGGGCCTCGCCGTACTGGCTCTGCTGCGCCGGCAGGAACCGGCGATCATGCGGAAGTAGCGGAAGCAGGGGAAGGTAGCGGAACGGCCGGGAGCACGAGGACCACCGGGAAGGAGCCGGAGCGGCCGGCCGGAGGGCCGCCGGTCACGAGCGTCACCGACAACGGTGGCCCGTTCCGCGTGTTCCGTCCGTTCCGTTCGCGGCCGGTTCGCCGCCCGCGGCCGCCCGCGGCCGGTTCGCCGCCCGCCGGGCGTACGAGGAGGTCTGCGGGCTGTTCCCGGTGCCCGCCGAGCGCCGTCGGCAGCGCGACGTCCAGCATGCCGTGCCGGCGGCGACCGTCACCCTTCGTCACCACCGGATGCGGCACGGAGCCGCTGACGGTACGGACCCAGGCCCGGCGCCCCTCGCCGTGGCAGGAGCCCGCCGACTCGTGTCAACTGTCAGGTCGGGCAGGCAGCTTCACCGAAGCGCGCCGGACCTCGTGCGGGCCCGGTCCCCCTGGGGCGCAGATGTCGGGCCATCGTCCGGCACTGCCGCCACCGATGCCGCACCGCCCTGTCGGACGGTCTCCGTGACGGACCCGTCCCTGACGCCGTGCCGGCCGAACGCACTCATGACACAGTCTCTGACCAGCCGGAACGGCGAACCGTTGCTGTGGTGCCGGCGAGTGTGGGCTTCCGCCGTGTCCGGGTTGCGGGGAGTGCGTTCCGCGGGCTTCCGGAAGATGGATGCGTCGACCTTCTTGTCGAACGGATGGCCGATCGCCATGCTGCATACATGACATTTCTCATTGCGCGGACACAGCTCCGTGCGTGGAAGAGAGCGCTCTCACTGGTCCCCGTCCTCGCGGTCACGGTGGCGGCCACCGTCGTCGCGACAGCGAGCGCCGAGGCGGCGGTGCCCCCCACGCCCTCGGGCTTCTCGCTCACCTGGAGCGACGACTTCAACGGTGCGTCCGGGACCGGTATCGATCAGAGCCTGTGGAAGTACGACACCGGGCCGGGCAGCAACTTCGGCACCGGTGAGATCGAAACCATGACCAGCAGCACCTCGAACGTCTACCACGACGGCCAGGGCCACCTGGTGCTCCAGGCCCTGCATTCCGGTTCCGACCCGCGGAGCGGATGGACCTCCGGGCGCGTGGAGACCCAGTCGGCGGGCTTCGGCGCCCCGGCGGGCGGAGTCGTGCGCATCGAGTCCGTCCTGCAGCAGCCGAACGTCAACACCGCCAACGGTGCGGGGTACTGGCCGGCGTTCTGGATGCTCGGCGCACCCCTGCGCGACGGTGTGACCTGGCCGAAGTCCGGCGAGATCGACATCATGGAGGACATCAACGGCCGCAGCTCCGTCTTCAGCACGATCCACTGCGGCGTGAACCCGGGCGGTCCGTGCAACGAGTCGACCGGCATCGGCTCGGGCGAGCGCGCCTGTCCGGGCTGTCAGACCGGCTTCCACGACTACGCGGCGGAGATCGACCGCTCGGTGTCGCCGGAGCAGGTCCGGTTCTACCTCGACGGGAACAACTTCTACACCGTCAACGCCAACCAGGTGGATGCGACGACCTGGGCCAACGCGATCGACCACCCGTTCTTCATCATCTACGACCTGGCGATCGGCGGCGGCTTCCCGGACGCCTTCGGCGGGGGCCCGAACGCGGCCACGGTCTCGGGCGGCAAGCTGATCATCGACTCGGTGGCCGTGTACAACAAGGGCGCCGGCTCCGGTGGTGGTGGCGGCGGCTCCGTGACGGGCCAGTCGATCACCGGCCCCGGTGGCAAGTGCGTGGACGTGGCGGGTGACGACGCCGGCGGCGACGGTGCGGCGGTGCAGCTGTGGGACTGCCAGTCGGGGGCCAAGGACCAGCACTGGACCTGGGGCGGCCAGACCCTGCAGACCCTCGGCAAGTGCCTGGACATCGCCGGCGGCAACAGCGCGGCAGGTACGAAGCTGCAGCTCGCCACGTGCAACAGCGGTGGCTACCAGGCGTGGGTGCGGCAGTCCGACGGTTCGCTGCGGAACCCGATCAGCGGCCGGTGCATCGACTCCCCGTCCGGCGCCACCGCGAACGGCACCCGGCTGCAGATCTGGGACTGCAACGGCTCCGGCGCCCAGAAGTTCGCCATCGGCACCCCGGTCTACGGTCCGGGTGGCAAGTGCGTGGACGTGGCGGGTGACGACATCGGCGGCGACGGCACCGCGGTCCAGCTCTGGGACTGCCAGCAGGCGACCGCACTCGACCAGAAGTGGACCTGGAGCGGCCAGACCCTGCGCACGCTGGGCAGGTGCCTGGACATCGCCGGCGGCAACAGCGCCGCAGGCACGCAGCTCCAGCTGGCCACCTGCAACGGCAGCGGCTACCAGAACTGGGTCGCCAACACCGACGGTTCGCTGTCGAACCCGACCAGCGGCCGGTGCATCGACTCCCCGTCCGGTGCCACCGCGAACGGCACCCGGCTGCAGATCTGGGACTGCAACGGCTCCGGCGCCCAGAAGTTCTCCCTGGCCTGAGAGCGGGCAGGACCTCGGCCGTGCACGGCAAGGGGCCCCACCGGACGGTGGGGCCCCTCGACTTCGTGCTCGGCGCGACCGCGGACGCGACCTTCTCGTCGGCCCGGAGAAGCGCACCGGATGGGGGCGGCGGGGTGCCGCCCCCACCGGTGCGGGGGTGCGGATCAGATGATGGTCCGGCAGACCGTTCCGTTCAGCCTGAAGACCGTCGGGGACGGGTTGGCGCCGTTGTTGCCGCCGACGAAGCCGAAGTTGACGGAGTTGCCGCCGTTCGGCGCGAGCCGCGCGTTGTACTCGCCGTTGGTCACACGGACGTGCTGCCCCGTGCTGGTGATGTTGGCGTTCCACCACGAGGCGGCGGACTGACCGGTCGAGGGCCAGTCGAAGTCCAGCGTCCAGCCGTTGATGTCCGCCGGGCCGAGGTTGCTCACCACGACGTTGGAGACGAAGCCGTTGCCCCAGCCGGTGGTCACCTGGTACGAGACGGCGCAGGTGCTGTCGTTCGGTGTGCCGGTGGTGAAGGTCAGCGGGACGGAGGGCCGGGAGAGGCGCCCCGCCTGGTCCCGGGCCAGCACGTTGACCGTGTGCCGGGAGCCCGGCGGCAGGTTGTAGAGCGTGGCGGAGGTGCCGGTGGACGAACCGAGCAGCTGGATGGTGGTGCCGAGCTGCTCGTAGACCTCGTAGCGGTCCACCGAGCCGCTGGCGGCCGGCCAGTTCAGGGCGACGGTGCCCGCGCCCACCGCGGTGGTCCGCGGCGCACCGGGGGTGCCGACGGTGGCGGCGGACGAGCCGGTGCCGCTCTTCGGGTGCACGGTCAGCACGGTGATGGAGTACGGGGCCAGGGTCGCCGAGGCGGCGGTGGCGGTGCCGGTCGCGTCCACCAGGCCGTCGTCACCGGGCGCCCACCGCTGGACCGAGGGCGCCGCAGAGCCGGCGGTGAAGCCCTGGTACCGCAGGTCCACGGTGTGCTGGGCGGAGGAACTCTTGTTCAGCAGCAGAACGCTGAGGTCACCGTTGGCCCGGAGCACCGCGTGCGACGACACCTCGGCGCCGGAGGAGCCGGAGGCCACCATGCTGTCGCCCGGGTCGCTGAGGGCGCCCAGCGACTTGATGCCGTGGTACGGCGCGAACGGGGTGTTCACCGCAGGCTCGCAGACGCTGCCGGAGCAACTGCCGTTCGACAGCATGCCCATGTCGCCGTAGTCGGTCTCACCGCCCACGGTGGTGATGGCGCCTGCGCCGTTGTGGGTGTCCCACCAGTCCACGCTGAAGACGCCGTTCTCCAGCGCCGTGATCACGGCCTCCGCGGCGAACAGGCCGTTGGGGCGGCTGGTGAAGGCGCCGCCGCCGGAGTTGGAGTTCACCTCGGTCATCGCGATGCCGATGTTCGCGGAGTCGGCACCCGCGTACTGGTTCACCAGGTTGCGCACCTCGCGGAGCTCACCGGGCAACTGCTGTACGGCGGCCAGCGACTGGTCGCCGTTGCTGGTGTTGGGATACCAGTGGACGCTGACGAAGTCGATGTCGTGGGCGACGGCGGCGAGCACGGTGTGGTTCCAGTCGCCGGTGTCGCCGGCGGCCACCAGGCCGTCCGGCCAGTTGCCGGGCATGGTGAGCACCGCACCGATCTTGACGGTGGGGTCGACGGCCTTCATGGCCGCGGCGTACGCCTTGACCTCCCTGGCGTACTGGTCCGGCGTCTTGTCGGCGTGGACGTCGTTCTCCCAGCCGTTGCCGTAGACGCCGTTGCCGTAGATCTCGTTGCCGATCTCCCAGTACTTCGCCGCGTAGCCCTTGGTGACGTTGGCGTACCGGACCCAGTCCGCGGCCTCCTGGGCCGTGCCGGAGCCGTAGTTGGCGATCAGGATCGGCTGGGCGCCGGAGGCCTTCACGGTTCCCATGAAGGCGTCGAAGTCGGTGCCGGGGGCGACGTAACCGCCGGGTGCGGTGTTGTCGACCCAGTGGTAGATGTCGGAGTAGGAGCCGCCCGGGTAGCGCAGCGCGCCGATCCCGGCAGCCTTGTACAGGGAGACCACCTGGGGGTCGTTCATGAACGAGTCCCAGATGGCGGTGTTGGCGCCGAGCGCGGTGGAACTGACGGTGCCCAGGCCCGCGTTCGCGTTGACCGTGACCGTGGTGTCGCCGGTGGCGGCCGGGTCGGCCGCAACGGCGGGGGTGGACAGCGGCAGCGCCGCGGCCACCACGGCCAGGGCGGCCGAGGCCGTCACGGCGAGGGGGCGGCGGAGCCGGTCTGGTCTCTTGCGGAACAGCATGGGGGGTGTTCCTCCCGGGTGGGACGCCGGCCCGGGGCCACGCCGCGGAGCCGGACGATGGACGGGGAACTGTGCGGCGTACGGCGCCGCTTCAACCGTCGACGATGCGTGAGACGGGTGCCTTGGGAGCGCTCCCATGATGGGAGGGTGCGCCGGGCATGTCAATCTTCCTGACACGTTGAGACGCAGGATCGCACCGGTGGGCGCATCTCCGGTCCACCGCCGGGCTGTTGAGGCGTTCCCCGACCGCACCCGGTGCAGCATGAGCCCGCTGTCGTGGACCGGCGCGTCGGCCCGAAGGCCCTGCCCGTTCCTACGGCCTCCGAACCGGCCACGGGCCCGCTCGCCCTGCCGCCCTGTCGGCCTGTCGGGGGAGCGGGCCCGTGGCCCGATGTCGGAAGTCCGTGTCGGTCGCGTTCCCGGAACGGCGCTGCGGGTGATCGGCGGTCCACGTCCGTGCGGTCCGTGTGGTCCGTGCGGTCCACGTCCGTGTGGTCCGCGTGTCGTGTCACGGGCCGGTGGTGCCGGGCGTTTTCGCGTCCGCTCCGGGCGGTGTCATCCGTCCGCGGTGTCCTCGGCCTCCCAGCGCAGCAGGTCGCCCGGCTGGCACCCGAGCACCTCGCAGAGCGCGGCGAGCGTCGCGAAGCGCACCGCCTTGGCGCGGCCGTTCTTGAGTACCGCCAGGTTGGCGGGCGTGATTCCCACCCGGTCCGCGAGCTCGCCCACGGACATCTTCCGCCGGGCCAGCATCACGTCGATGTCGACGGCGATCGGCATCAGATCACCTCGTCCAACTCGGCCTGCATCTGCGTCGCTTCGACGTCGCGCGCGACGGCCTGGGTGAGCAGCATCCGCAGCACGAGCACCATGAGCGCGATCCCCAGGATGGCCACGCCGACCCCGCCCATGATGAGGGTGACGCCCGGGTCGTCCCGCTGGCCCGGCGCGTTGATGGCCGTGACCGCGAACCACACGAGGGCGGCCGACACGATCGCGCCGATCACGACATCCACGTACCGGAAGGCGGCGTGGGAGAACACCGTTCCGCGTCGCACCATCGCGAGCAGCCGCCATACGCAGACCAGGGCGACCTGGACCGACACCATGCCCAGGATCGTGACCACGCGCAGCGGGGTCAGCGGGAGCGACCCGTCCTCCGGGTCGTTCCCGCTGACCAGCGCCCACACCATCGATGCCTGTACGAACACGGTGCCGGCGAGCACCACCGCGAGCACGGCGCGCAGCGCGCGCACTGTCAGTTTTCCCATGATCCATCCTTCAATCGAGTTGCGATGGAAATCTATCGAACTTCGATAGGTCGGGCAAGGGTCGGGATGGGGCGGGTGATGCTGCGGTGCACCTCCGGTTCGGGCGGGTGGGGGGTGGTTCGGCGCTGCCGGCGGTGCGGGAGGGGCGGGGTGCGGTCGGGCGTGCCGACGTCCTGGCGGTGTCCGGCGGCGTCCGCCGGTGGTTCGACCGGGGCCCGTACGCTGGCGATTGGTCCAGACCTATTGACGGGCCTGGCGGCTCCTCCTACGATCCGGTCCGGCACAGCCTCACATGTCCCCACCTCACCCAGAGCCGGGCGTCACGCCCCCACGCGCCGGTCCTGTCCATGGCGCTCGGCGGGAGGAGCACAGCATGTTCCGTCGTAGGTCGCGCACTTCACGTCCGTCGGGCGATGTCCGCCCCTGTCCGGATCCCGGCCGCCTCGAAGGCGACCGGGCCGGGAACGAGCCGCTCCGAGCACCTCGCCCGCAGAGGGTGACGGTGGAACGCGCAGCGCGGGTGAACCGGGCCAGCCGTACCGGGCACGGACCGACCGTCCTGAGGCGCTCGCTCGCCGGGGTGAGCGCCGCCGCCGTCATCGGCGCCGGCATCGCCGTGGCCGGCACCGTCACGGCCGGGGCCGCCACCACCAACCTGGTGGCCAACTCCGGTTTCGAGAGCGGACTCTCCGGCTGGACCTGCTCCGGTGGTTCCGGCGCGGCCGTCAGCAGTCCGGTCCACTCCGGCGCCTCCGCGCTCAGGGCCGCACCGACCGGCCAGGACAACGCCCAGTGCACCCAGACCATCAGCGTGCAGCCCAACTCCCAGTACACGCTGAGCGCGTACGTCCAGGGCAGCTACGTCTACCTGGGCGCCACCGGCACCGGACTCACCAGCGCCCCGTCCACCTGGACGCCGAACAGCCCGTCGTACAGCCAGCTCAGCGTCAGCTTCACCACCGGGGCCAGCACCACCTCGGTGACCGTCTACGTGCACGGCTGGTACGGGCAGCCCACGTACTACGCGGACGACGTGTCGCTCACCGGCCCCGGCGGCAGCAGCCCCTCGCCGACCGCCAGCCCGTCGACGAGTGCGTCGCCGACCGCGAGCCCGTCGACCAGCACGTCGCCGAGCAGCAGCCCGTCGACCAGCGCTTCGCCGAGCACCAGCCCGTCGGGCGGCACCTGTGCCACGAAGCCCAAGCCGTCGGGCAAGGTCCTGCAGGGATACTGGGAGAACTGGGACGGCGCCTCGAACGGCGTCCACCCCGGCATGGGCTGGGTGCCCATCACGGACAGCCGGATCGCCGCGCACGGCTACAACGTCATCAACGCCGCCTTCCCGGTGATCCTCTCGGACGGCACCGTCCTGTGGCAGGACGGCATGGACGCCGGCGTCAAGGTCTCGACCCCCGCCGAGATGTGCCAGGCCAAGGCGGCCGGGGCGACGCTCCTGATGTCGATCGGCGGCGCCGCCGCGGGTATCGACCTGAGCTCCAGCACCGTTGCCGACAAGTTCGTGGCGACCGTCGTCCCGATCCTCAAGCAGTACAACTTCGACGGCATCGACATCGACATCGAGACCGGCCTGTCCGGGAGCGGCAACATCGCCACGCTGTCCGCCTCCCAGTCCAACCTGATCCGCATCATCGACGGCGTGCTCGCGCAGATGCCGGCGGGCTTCGGCCTCACCATGGCTCCCGAAACCGCGTACGTCACCGGTGGAAGCGTCACCTACGGGTCGATCTGGGGCGCCTACCTGCCGATCATCAAGAAGTACGCCGACAACGGCCGTCTGTGGTGGCTGAACATGCAGTACTACAACGGCAGCATGTACGGCTGCTCCGGCGACTCCTACTCCGCCGGCACCGTCCAGGGCTTCACCGCGCAGACCACGTGCCTGAACAACGGCCTGGTCATCCAGGGCACCACCATCAAGGTGCCGTACGACAAGCAGGTTCCCGGCCTGCCGGCCCAGTCCGGCGCGGGCGGCGGCTACATGGCGCCGAGCCTGGTCAGCCAGTCGTGGAACGCCTTCGGTGGTTCGCTGAAGGGGCTCATGACGTGGTCGATCAACTGGGACGGCTCCAAGGGCTGGACCTTCGGCGACAACGTCAAGTCGCTCCAGGGCCGTTGATGTCCCGCTGACGTCCCGCGCCCCGGTGCACCGTTTCCAGCCGGTGCCGGTGCCGGTCGCCGACCGGCACCGGGCCTGGGTCCGGGCCCGGGGCGCGCAGTTCCGCGGCGGTCGTTCCACCGTGCGGGCACGGTGGTCGCTGCCCACCCCCGCCGTGGGGGGGGGGGGGGGGGGGGGCCCGGGCCCCCCCCGCCCCCCCCACGACCGACGGCCCGGGCGGCCCGTCCTGTCGCCCGGCAGCCCGGCAGCCCGGCCGCCCTGGAGCCCTGGCGCCCTGCGATTCAGCGCAGTCCGGCGAAGAGGTCGTTCTCGGGCACGGTGGCGCCGGTGGTGTCCTGGACCCGTACGAAGGTCTCCACGCCCATCAGTTCGGTGAACTTCTCCTTGCCCATCTTCAGGAAGAAGATGTTCTCGCCCTGGCTGGCGTGCGCGGCGAGCGCGTCGAACTTCTGGCCGCCGAACTCGGTGGTGTCCACCCAGGTGCTGATCTCCTCGTCGGGGAGTCCGATCTCGGGCATCGCGGCGGCTTCCGCCGGATCCGGCTCCTCCCAGTCCGCGCCGAACTCCCGCATGACCTCGCCGAACCGCTGCATCATCGAGCGCGGTGCGGTCGTCCAGTACACCTTCGGGGTCAGCCCGGTCATGGCCAGCGCCGCCGTCGTGATGCGGTTCGCCTGGATGTGGTCGGGGTGGCCGTAGAACCCGTTCTCGTCGTAGGTCACGACCACGTCGGGCCGGTAGTGCCGCAGCAGGTCGGCGAGGCGGGCTGCGCCCTCCTCCACGGGCGTCCGCCAGAACGATCCGGGCGCGTCGTTGGCCGGCCAGCCCATCATTCCGGAGTCGGCGTACTCCAGCAGCTCCAGGTGACGGATGTTCAGCACCTCGCAGCTCGCCGTGAGTTCCTGACGGCGCATCGCGACGACAGCCGCCGGATCGTGCCCGGGCTCGCCCGGCTTGACACCTCCCGGTCCGTCACCGCACCTGCCGTCGGTACACGTGACGAGGACCGTGCGAATGCCCTCGGCCGCGTACCGCGCCAGGACACCTCCGGTTCCGGTGGCCTCGTCGTCGGGGTGGGCGTGCACTGCCATCAGCGTCAAGGGCCGTTCAACCATGAAAACCATCCTCCGGTGCGAAATGTGCTCCGGCCTCAGTCTGCGGCAGGCGGCGAGGCGATCGCTCGCAATATCGGGGTGATCGGGCACACGGTGGCCGAGGGAATACACGGGTGGTCCGGCGAATCCTGCGGAGTGGGGCGACCTGCCTCCTCCGCCTCCTCCTCCCCGCGCAGCTCGGACGGCGTGCCTGCGGCCCGCCCCGGGTTTCGGCGCGGGCGTGGCGAAGGCCCTGCTCGGCACCCGCCCGTCGTACGAGCTGATGCGGGACTGCGACACCCTGCTGGTGATCGGCTCCGGTTTCCCGTACTCGCAGTTCCTGCCGGAGTTCGGGCAGGCGCGTGCCGTGCAGGTCGACGCCGACCCGTCGATGGTGGGCCTCCGGTACCCGTTCGAGGTCGATGTCGTCGGTGATGCCGGGGAGACGCTGAAGCGGCTGATCCCGCTGCTGCACCGCAAGGACGACCGTGCCCGGCGGGACACGGTGGAGGAGAACACCGCCCGCTGGCGGCAGGCCCTGGCCTCCGACCGCCCGTACGTCGTCGACCTCCGCACCGACCCGGCCGTACCGCCGATCCCGCCGCACGCCTCGCCCGACCGGATCGCCGCGGCCGCCTCCGCCGTCGTGCACGGCGACAGCGACCGCGGCTCGATGCTGAAGCAGGGCTTCAAGGCGGAGATCCAGGAGTTCCTGCCCGGCGGGGGCGACGGGTGACAGCGGACGGGCCCGGCCGGGCCGGTTGGATGTCGCGCCCGGAGGGCAGACGCGCGGATGGCAACGACTGCAGGACCTGTCGACGCGGAAGGAGACCGTGGTGAGCAAGGTGAAGGAGTCCATCGATGTGGATGTCCCGCTGCACAACGTCTACGACCAGTGGACGCAGTTCGAGGACTTCCCGCGCTTCATGGACGGTGTGGAGGAGGTCCGCCAGACGGACGACCGGCACTGCCACTGGACGACGAAGGTCGCCGGTGCCCGCCGCGAGTTCGACACCGAGATCGTCGACCAGCTCCCCGACGAGCGGATCGCCTGGCGCACGGTGGGAGGAGACCTCCGGCAGATGGGTGTCGTGACGTTCCAGCGCCTGGACGACGACCACACCCGGGTGAGCCTGGCCATGGAATTCGAGCCGCACGGCCTGGCCGAGAAGGCCGGCAGCATGCTCGGCGTCCCCGACCGGCAGGTCAAGGGAGACCTCAGGCGGTTCAAGGGCTTCATCGAGGAGCGCGGCCGGTCGACCGGCGCGTGGCGCGGTCGGCTGACACCGGGCGGCGGCCCCGCCGACGGTGTCGGCGGCAGCCCCGCGGGCCCCGCGGGCGCGCCGGTGCGTGAGCAGCCGCAGGCCCGGATGACCGGGGAGGGGGCGCCGCCCCCGCCCGCGGACCCGGACGACATGCAGCACGGCTGATCCCGCCCGATCCCGTCCGGACGGCCGGGCGGGCGGCGCCGTAGGACGGGCGCCGCCCGCCGGGCCCCGGCCCGCTACCACCTGCCGGACCCGCCACCCCACCGACCCGCCCCCCCCATCGCCCGGGAGGGACACCGGCATGGCCGCGTTCGGCTACTTCTCTCCTGAGAGGAGTTCACCCCCGCCCAGCTGCTCGACCAGGCCCGGCGTGCCGCGGACGCCGGATTCACCCGCCTGGCGATCTCCGACCACTACCACCCCTGGAACGGCGCGCAGGGCAGCAGCCCCTTCGTCCGGTCGGTGATCGGCGCGCTGTCCCAGAGCGTCGACCTGCCCGTGACCACCCTCGTGACACGTCCGACCGTGCGGTTGCACCCGGCCGTCACCGCGCAGGCCGCCGCAACCTCCGGCGTGCTGCTGAACGGCCGCTTCACGCTGGGCGTCGGCACCGGCGAGGCCCTCAACGAGCATGTGCACGGCGATCGCTGGCCCTCCTCCGCCGAGCGGGCCGACATGCTGGAGGAGGCCGTGGAGGTGATACGTGACCTCTTCACGGGTGAAGAGGTCTCCCACCGCGGCCGCCACTGCACCGTGGACAACGCCCGCCTCTGCACGACGCCGACGACCTCACCGGCCTCCCCACGGTCCGGCCCATTGGGCGGAACCCGCCGGGGGCGTGTTCCCGGCCGTCGCGGACAGAAGCGGGAAGACCGGACACCACGACAGGGAGGCAGCACGGTGAAGGACACCGACCCGGAGTTCGACCGCGAGCGCGCCCACAGGAAGTCCCGCGACCTGTCGGACCTCAAGGACGAGACCGACGAGAAGAACGACGAACACATCGAGCGGGTGCGGCGTGACCAGGCCGGTGCCGGTGATCCCGACACCGACCGGCAGGGCGGCAGCCGGTCGCCGGAGTCGGAACCGGGACCGGAACCGGGACCGGAACCGGGACCGGGACCGGGACCGGATAACGACTGATCCGTCGGAGCGGGCTGCCACCCCGGGTCCGCCGGGCTCCTCGAACCCCCACGGGGTGACCACCTGCTGGGCCCGGCGCAGCCGGTCGGACGGGAACCGGGCCCACCCGCCCGGGCGCTGCCGGCCCGGCCCGGTCGGTGCCGGCGCTGGTGCCGGTGCCGTGCGCCGCTCCGGTGCAGGGCTGCCGCGGCGTCCGCACGCCAGGCCCGTACGCCCCCGGCCGGAGGCGGGTGTGCGAGGACAGCTCCCGCAGGGCGAGCGACAGCCTGAGGACGTCCTGGGCCATCCGGTCCAGCTGCTCCCGTGCCCGGAGCCGGGCCGACTCGCCCGTCTGTGGCATTTGTGTGACGCGTGACCGCCGCCCTCCCGGGTAGGCGCGTCCCGTCGGGCGCTCGCTCCCCGGCCGGGGAGCCCGGTGACCGCGTACGCCGTACGGGCCACGCGGTCGTGCGCCCGTGGCCCGTCCGATCACCCCGTCGCCGACGCGGCAGGCGCAGCCCACGGAGAACGCGTGATGTCTTCCCACACCCTGACCCAGCCCCTGAACATCTACCTCAACGACCACCTCACCGGCGCGTTCGGCGGCGCTGCTCTCGCCCGCCGCATGGCGGACACCCACGCCGACGACAGCCGCGCGGCCGAGTTGCGCACCCTGGCCCGGCAGGTGGAGGAGGACCGCGACGCCCTGGTGCGGATCATGAAGCGCCTCGCCGTGCCAGTGCACCGCTACCGCACCTGGATCGGCCTTGGCGCCGAGCGGATCGGGCGGCTCAAGC
Organism: Kitasatospora sp. NE20-6; assembly: GCF_045862635.1. NCBI lineage: Bacteria > Bacillati > Actinomycetota > Actinomycetes > Kitasatosporales > Streptomycetaceae > Kitasatospora > Kitasatospora sp. NE20-6. The sequence continues at coordinate 106,198 of NZ_BPRL01000022.1, read as the reverse complement.
CCAACGGGACGCTCGTCCACCGCTCGCCCCTGTCCGACCTGGTCGAGCTGGAGGCGATGCGTACCGGGGTCGAGGGCAAGGCCGCGCTGTGGAGAGCCATGCGCGCCGTCGCCGAGCGGGATCCGCGCCTGGACATGGCGGAGCTGGACCGGCTGGCCCGGCGTGCCGACGACCAGGCACGCATCCTGACCGGCTGGCACCGTGAGGTCAGCGCCGAGGTGCTCACCCCGGACGGTGCGGGGTCCGGTGCGGGGTCCGGCCGCCGTGCCGACTCCGTGCCGGGCCGGTGACCGTCCGGCCGTCCCCGGGCGGGTGCTCGCCGGACCCGATCCGGTGGGCACCGCTCCCCCGGGGCCGCAGCGTCAGCAGGCGACGAGCCGGCCCGCAGCCCGCCGTAGCCCGTCCCGCGGCCGGTAGCCCGCCGCCGGTAGCCCGTGGGCCGGTAGCTCGCGGCCCGCGGAACGTTCTGGTCAGCGAGCGGTGGGCGTCAGTGCGACAACGGGGATGCGCCGTCCGGCCCGCTCCTGGAATCCGGCGAAGTAGGGCGTGTGCTCCAGCTGCCGGACCCACAGGCGTTCACGCTCCGCGCCCTCGACCTCGGCCGCCGTCACCCCGTACGTCTCGGTGCCCACCTCGACTCCGGCGGCCGGGTCGGCCAGCAGGTTGTGGTACCAGGCGGGGTGATTCTCCCTGCCGCCGTTGGCGGCGAAGACCACGAGCCGCTCTCCGTCCCGTAGGTAGGTCATGGGCATCGTTCGTGGTTGCCCGCTGCGGGCACCGGTGGTGGTCAGCAGCAGGAGGGGCACCTCCTCGAAGTCACCGCCGACGACTCCGCCGGCGGACCGGAACTCGTCGATCACCAGCTGATTGCGCTGCAGACGTTCCGACATGGCTGTCAGTCCCTTCTGGTCCCCGGGGTCTCGTCGCCCTGACGGTCGGGTGTGGTCGAAGTCCGGCGTGACGAACTGTCGGTCGCCGGGATTCTCTGCGACCGACCAAAGCCCGTCGGGGCCGGAGGTGTGTTGGATCGCTCCTCGGCCGATCCGCCAGGGCCGGAGCTTCTCGGGGTTTCGCACCGCCCAGATGGACCTGATCCGGTCGCCCGCGATCTCGAACGCGAACACGGTCACGATGCTGCCGTCCTGCCGCGCCGCCAAACCGGGCAGGCCGTTGACCGTGCACTCCAGGAACGTCGTGCGATCGCCCGCCACCCGCGCGATCTCGGCGTAGGCACGTGCGATCTGCTCACCGCCCACGATCGGGTGCAGGTGGGTGACGGCCAGCCCGCCGCCGTCGGCGGTCGCGGTGGCGTCGGGGTCGAGCAGGCCGATCAGGGCGTCGATGTCCTTCGCCTCCCACGCCGCTCTGAACCGCCTGACGATGCCGGCCTGCCCGGCACCCGGGCCAGCCGGGACCTGCGCCGTGCGGATGCGACGGCGGGCGGACGAGGCCAGTTGGCGGCACGCCGCCGGAGTGCGGCCGACGATCCCGGCGACCTCGCCGAAGGGGTAGCGGAAGACGTCGTGCAGCACGAACGCGACGCGCTCGGCCGGGGTCATCGAATCGAGGACGACCAGGAAGGCCATCGTCACCGACTCGTCGAGGGTGACCCGATCGGCAGGGTCGGTCACGCCGGCCCCGGAGCGTCCGGCGATCCACTCCGTGGGCTCGGGCAGCGGTTCCGGGATCCAGTCGCCCACGTACGTCTCCCGCCTGGCCCGTGCCGAGCCGAGCAGGTTCAGGCAGATGCGGCCGGCGACCGTCACCGACCAGGCGCCGGGTGACGCGATGGCCTGCTGCTCCCGTGCGGACATGGCGCACCAGCGGGCGCAGGTCTCCTGCACGACGTCCTCGGCGTCGGCGAGGGATCCCAGGAGCCGATAGGCGAGGTTGATCAGCATGCGCCGCTCACTCATGATCGCGCCGAGGCCCGGACCGCCCCGATCGTCACCGGGTTCGGCTCTGGTGGTCATGGTCCCCACGTCTCCCTCGCTCGCTTCCGTACCTCTACCCGGTACGACAGGACAGCGCACCGGAATGTGAGGCCGACGCGCCGCCTCACATTCCGGTGCGCTGCGTGGTCGTACCGGTGAGGACGACGACACGAGGGAGAGGGAACTCCGATGAACGACTTCCAGGCCATCGCGGACCGCGTGGAGATCGAGGCGCTGCGCGGCGAGTTCACCGACGCGGCGATGATGCGCGACCGGCCCCGGCTGGCGTCGCTGTTCACACCGGACGGTGTCCTGCGGATGCCGAACATCCCCGTCGAGCAGGTCGGCCGCGAGGAGATACGTGCCGGCGGCGAGCGGCTGCAGAGCCAGTGGGACTTCTTCGTCCAGACCACGCACCCCGGCACGATCCGGCTCGACGGCGACACCGCGACCGGCCGCGCCTACATCCAGGAACTCGCGCGCGCCCTCGACGGACGCCAGGGCCTGAACTACGCCGTCTACCACGACCGCTACCGGCGCACCGCGGAGGGCTGGAGGTTCGCCGAGCGGGTGTACGAGGTCAGGTACCTCGACACCTCCCCACTGACGGGCACGGCGCCCCGCACTGAGCAGGGCTCCGCGACAGGCCCGGCGGCTGTCACGGCGGTTGTCACGGCCACCACGGCTCCCGCCGCATCCTTCACCGCCCCGGCACCGGCCGAGCGGCTGGAGCGGACGGCCGCCGCACTGCGTGCCAACGGCTTCGCCACCGAGATCCTCGACGACGCCGCGGCCGCGCGCGCCCGCATCAGGGACCTGCTCCCCGAGGGCGCCTGCGTGCTCACCGGAGCCAGCGAGACCCTCCGCCTGTCCGGCATCGACGAGGACATCAACACCGGCGACCGGTACGACGCCGTCAGGCCGCGCGTCCTCGCCATCGACCGTGCCACCGGCGCCGACGAGATCCGACGGCTGCTCGCCGGCCCCGAGTACGTCGTCAACAGCGTCGCCGCGGTCACCGAGACCGGCACGCTCGTCCTCGCCTCGGGCAGCGGCAGCCAGCTCCCCGCCAACGCGGGCGGCGCCGCCCACGCGATCTGGATCGTCGGCGCCCAGAAGGTGGTGCCCGACCTGGAAACGGCACTGCGCCGCGTCGAGGAACACGCCCTCCCGCTGGAGAACATCCGCGCCCAGGCCGTGTACGGCAGGCCCAGCGCCGTCAACCGCCTGCTCGTCCTCAACGCCGAACCCCACCCGGGACGCGGCACCGTGCTGCTCCTCCGGGAGGCCGTCGGATACTGACGGCTCGCCTGGAGGGCTTGTTGGCAAGCGTGCTGACTGCAAGTCAGGGTCGAGTCGGTGGCCAGGGGATGTCAGTGCCGTGTGTGAGCATCTGCGCGACCGAAGCCGTCGTTCTCGTCGTGGAAGGAAGCGCCGCCATGGTCGCTTGGCCCGGAGCCATCCAAGCCGTCACCCTGTTCGTGGAGGATCTCGGGAAGGCGAGGGAGTTCTATCGGGACGTGTTCGAACTCCCCGTCCACTTCGAGGACGAGAACTCGGCCGTCTTCCTGTTCGGCGGGACCATGGTCAACCTGCTGGCGGTCACGTCCGCCCCCGGGCTCGTGGCTCCCGCCCCCGTCGCCTCCCCGGACCAGGGCGTGCGCGCGCAGTTCACGCTGGGGGTCGCGGACGTGGACCAGGTGTGCCGGCGCCTGGCCGACCGAGGCGTCGGTCTGCTCAACGGACCCGTGGACCGGCCCTGGGGAGTCCGCACGGCGAGCTTCCGCGATCCGGGCGGCCACATCTGGGAGATCGCCGCTCCCGACGCACCGGGCCGCGCCGACGCGTAGGACCGTCGGCGGGAGGGAGCGGGCCCCTCCGGGGCTGCGGTCCGCATGCCACCGGCGGAAACGGGCACACGCCCAGGGGGGGGCACAGCCCGCGACGCCGGCGGAAGCGGAGAGACGATGAGCGCCAGGCCCGAAATCGAACCGATGCTGCGCGGCATCACCGAAGCCGTCCACGACCACGACGACCACGTCCTGCGCCGTCTCCTGGGCCGCCTCGCCGAACAGGCCACCACCGACGACCTCTACGCCCTGCGCGACGCACTGCCCCGGCTGCGCCGGGCCACCGGGCCGTCCCCCTCGTGGCCCGACCGCGTCTCGAAGTGACGGGGCGGCCCGGCCCGTCGGCCCGCCCCCTCTTCCCGGGGTGCGGAGACGCCGTGATCGGCCACGGCCGTGTCAGGCGCAGTCGTGGCAGATCTGCCGCTTGTCGTCGGTGAGGGCGAGCCTGCTGCGGTGGTGGACGAGGTAGCAGGCGGTGCAGGCGAACTCGTCCTGCTGCTTGGGGAGCACCGCGACGGTGAGTTCCTCGCCGGTCAGGTCCGCGCCGGGCAGCTCCAGGGCGTTGTCGGCCTCAAGCTGGTCGACGACGTCGATGCTGGAGGCCTTCGTGGTGGTACGGGTGGCCTTCAGCGTGCGGAGGCCGTCGTCGAGCTGGTCGTCCTCGCTCGTACGCGGCGCGTCGAAATCGGTGGCCACTGGGGATCCCCTTGCTGAAGTTCGCGGTGGGTGCGGTGACCCGCAACGGGTGTCTTGTACCCGCTGCGGCGGATGTCACCTGCCCGATCAGAGCACAGCTGCGGACAGGGTGCCCGGCAGGCGCGACGGTCCGGAGCCCCGCGGCCGCGCCCCGGCCCGGATTCCCGCCGGTGAGGCGGGGCCGGAGCCGACGACCGCATCCTCCGGGACCGGCAGCCCGCACCGTCGCGGGGCGGTCACGCCCAGGTGGCCCGCAGCTCGTCCCGGTGGGCGGCGAGCCAGGTCGCGAAGGACTGCAGGGCGGGGTCGAGTTCGCGTACGGCGTCGAGGTCCCGGGCTGCGACGAACCCCTCCTCGCAGTCCGCGTAGTACTGGAACATGTTCCCGGCCTCGTCCGCGCCCGGGAAGCCGAGTGCGCGGAAGGCGTCCGGGGTCAGGGGGCGGTAGTGGACCGGGACACCGACGGCCTCGGTGAGGGCCGTCGCCATGTCGGCGAGCCGCAGGTGCTCGCCCGCGATGCTGACGGTGGCACCGATGAGATCGGTGCCGCGTTCCAGGACGGCCAGTGCCGTCCTGCCGATGTCGTCGACCGCGATGCCGGCCAGCCGGCTGTTCCCCATCGGGAAGCTGAGCTGGAGTGCGCCGTCCTCGCCGCGCTGGGGGCCGAAAGCCCCGAGCAGGTTCTCCCAGTAGAAGGTGGCCCGCAGGTAGGTGGTGGGGACGCCTGCGTCGGCGAAGTAGTGGTCGGCCTCCGCCTTCGCGTCGAAGTGCGGCACCTTGTAGGAGCCCTGCAGGGTGGGCATCCGGGGGTCGTCGAGCGGGATGCACGCGCGGGTGTCCTCCAGCGTGGACCAGACCGCGTGCTGCACGCCCGCATGGCCCGCGGCGTCCGCCAGGGCGCGGGCCTGGGCCTTCTCGCGTTCGGCGGACATGTGCTCCCAGAAGTTGGTCACCAGGAAGGCTCCGTACGCGCCGTCGAAAGCGGCTCCGAGACCTGCGGCGTCGTCCGCGTCGGCCCGGACCACCTGAGCGCCGAGCCGCTGGAGTTCGCGCGCACGGTCCGAATCGGGGTGGCGGGTGACGGCGCGGACGGCGAAGGGGCTGCTCCCGTCCGTGAGCACCGCCCGGGCCAGAGCACCGCCCTGCTGCCCGGTCGCCCCGAACACCGTGATGATCTTCTTGTCCTCCACAGGACCTCCTCTGCTCGGTACGGTCGCCTCCAGCGCACAGCAGGTCGGCGCTTCCGGCAAACCGGACGCCGCGACCGCGGCCGCACCGGGCGTCCCGGTTCCGGACCCGGCACGCGCCGGTCGGGCGCCCGGCCGACGCACGCGGGCGGAGCGGTGTCCGCCGGTCGCGCGGGGCACGCGCCGCCGGTCGCGGCCGGAACCCGGCCCCGGCGGATCGGAGGAGTTCGTGCAGGAGCCGGCCGACTGAGCCCGACCCGGCCGTCCCACCGAAGCCACCGACCCGTACGAGCCACCGCCCCGTACGCGCGCCTCGCCAGGTGTCCGGAGCAGGTCGCTCGGAGCAGGTCGCGCGGAGCAGGCCGCTCGCGACGAGCGCGCCGTGCGGGAGGCGTGGAGAGTCGTGGAGAGGCGGCTGCCTCCCAGCCGTTTCGCGCGCGGGCCCGCTCCTGCAGCGGTGGGTCAGCGGTGGGTTGTGGGAACGCAACCGGGATAGAGTGCTAGGCCGAGGGCGGGGCAGAGGAGCTGGGGTGAGGACAGCACACGGTGTGACAACACTCGATCCGGTCGATCTCGGTGACCACGTCTGTTGGATGGTCGAGCCGGGGGAGGACACGAGCGGCCCGGCGCGGTCCTTCGTGGCCGACGGCGAGCTGTTCGGTGACATGGTGCTGGTGCTCGGCGACACGGAGGGGGCGCATCGCGGCCCGGTGTCCTGGGAGTCGCTCCTCAGCGAGGTCAGCCGGGGTACCGAACGCGCTGACCGGGAGGGTTTCCGTGCCCTGCGCGTGCTGGCGGACATGTCCGGTCTGGCCGCCGCCGAGGTCCGCCCCGAGATTCTGGCCCGGCACGAGCTGAGGCTGGATGCCCTCGCTGCCGACCGCGGCGCGATCCTCGTATGCGTGTATGCCCGTGCGGCGCTGACATCGGAAGCCGTCGACCAGGCGGCCGGAGTACATCCGCACCATCTGGGCAGAGGACCGGTCGCTCCGGCGTTCCGGCTCTTCAGTTCGCCGCGGGACCGTTGGAGCGTCAGCGGTGTCGTCGACAGCGAGGGCGCCGAGTCCTTCCGTACCGCCCTCGGCGAGCTCCTGACGCTGGCGCCGGTGCTGCACCTGGAATGCGGAGAGCTGGAATTCATGGACAGTGCCGGGCTGACCGTCTTGGCGCGGGCCGCCAGGGGGTTGCCGAACCGCAGGATCGAGCTCCATCACGCCAACGCGACGCTCCGCCGCAGCTGGTCGCTGCTCGGGTTCGAAAGCCCCGAGATCCCCGTGGAGCTGAAGCAGTGAACCACCCCGACATCGCTTCCGCCCCCGCCCCCTCCGCTGAGACGGGACTGCGCCACGTTCTGTTCCCCTACGCGGACGAGGAGCACTTTCTGACCGGAGCGCTCTCGTTCGTGGAGCACGCCCTGGGCGCGGGCGAGACGGTCGTGGTCGCCGTCTCGGCCCCGCGGGAACAGCTGATGCGCGAGGCGCTGGCCGGCGCGGGCACCTCGGACCGCGTGTCGTTCCTCGGCACCGGCGGGCTGGGCGGCAACCCTGGCCGCCTCATCCCTGCGTGGCAGGCCTGGATCGGGAAGGTCGCCCAGGCGGGCCGGCCGGTCCGCGCCATCAGTGAGAACCGGTGGGCCGACCGCACCACGGCCGAGACCGCCGAGCTGCGCTACCACGAGTGGCTGCTCAACCGGGCGTTCGCCGAGTCCCCGGTCTGGTGGCTGCTCTGCCCCTTCGACACCGCTTCCGTACCGGACGGAACCCTGGAGGCGCTGGGACGCTGCCATCCTCTGGTGCTCGGGTCGGACGGTCCGGTACCAGCAGTCGACTACAGCGAGGAACCCTACGCCTTCGAGGTCCTCGGCGACCCCTGTGACCCGGACGAGGAACTGATCTTCTCGGCCGGGGCGCTCACCTCGGTCCGCGAGCGGGTCACCGCATGCGCCACGCGTCACGGTTTCACGGGCGACCGACTGCGGGACCTGCTGCTCGCCGTCACCGAGGTCGCCGGCAACAGCATCAAGTACGCGGGTGGCGGAACCCTGCGCACCTGGGCGGAGGAAGGCCGGATGGTCTGCGAGTTCCGTGACGGCGGGTACATCCAGGACCCGCTGGCCGGTCGGGTCAGGCCGACGATGGACCAGGTCGGCGGCCGGGGCCTCTGGCTCGTCCAGCAGATGTGCGACCTCGTCCAGATCCGTACCGACGTGAAGAGCGGCACCGTCGTCCGCCTCACGATGAGTGCTGACGGCGGCTGAGGTCGCACCGCCCCCGCCGAGTCCGGGTCCGGGTCCGGGTCCGCCCGGGCGTTCAGGCCTGCGGGAGGTCCCCCGCGAGGTCCCGGGAGGGCCGACCGGCCCACCGCGCAGCTGGGGCACCGGGCCCGATGCGCTGATCGCTTCCCGGTGACGACGGTCTCGTTCAGGGCGCCTCCGTGCGGTTCGGCGGGCGGGGCTCCGCCGGCGGCGCCGTGGCCCCCGGTTCGCCGGTGCCGTCCGGCTCGTCGTCGGGCCAGGTGCGGGTGTCCCTGGGCTGGACGTAGGGTTCCTCGCCCTCGGGGAGGCCGCCCCGGGTGGCGCGTTCGCGGGCGAGTTCGGCGTCGAACTCCAGGCCGAGGAGGATCGCCAGGTTGGAGATCCACAGCCAGACGAGGAAGACGACGACGCCGGCCAGGGTGCCGTAGGTCTTGTTGTAGGAGGCGAAGTTGGCGACGTACAGCGCGAAGCCGGCGGAGGCCGCCATCCACAGCAGGACCGCGAGCAGACTGCCCGGGGAGATCCACCGGAAGCCGCGGCCACGGACGTTGGGGGCCGCCCAGTAGAGCAGGGAGACCATCAGGGTGACGAGGACGACCAGGAGGGGCCACTTGACGACCGACCACACGGTGAGGCCGGTGTCCCCGATGCCCAGGGCGTGCCCGGCGCGGTCGGCGAGCGGGCCGGTGAAGACGACGATCAGTGCGCTCGCCGCCAGGAGCAGCAGGAGGAGCAGCGTCAGTCCCAGGCGCAGCGGTGTGACCTTCCAGACCGGGCGGCCCTCGCGGATGTCGTACACGGCGTTCGCGGAGCGGATGAACGCCGCGACGTAGCCGGAGGCGGACCACAGGGCTGCGGCCAGGCCGACGACCAGCAGGAGGGTGCTCGTGCCGCCGTTGTCCTGGAGCTGTTCGACGGCGTCGTGCAGGATGTCGCGGGCCGGGCCCGGGGTGAGCTCCTGCAGGTTGTTCAGGAGGGCGTCGGTCGCCGACCGGCCGGCGACACCGAGCACGGAGACCAGGACGAGCAGCGCGGGGAAGATCGCCAGCACGCCGTAGTAGGTCAGGGCGGCGGCGCGGTCGGTCAGTTCGTCGTCGAGGAACTCCTGGCCGGTGCGGCGCAGCACCGCCCACCAGGACCGGCGGGGCAGGTCGCTCGGGGCGTCCGGCGCGTTCTTCTCCACCTGCGGGCCGGGGCCGGGCGACGGCGTGTCGTGGTCGTCTCCGAGGGGGTGCTTGCGGGGGGATGGGGAGTTCATGACGGGCGTCTGCCCGTTCGGCCGGGCGAATCACCCGATGCCGGGACTCCGCGGTGCGCGGTCGGCGGGGGGTGCCGCGGGCCTGTGCGCCGCCGGTCCGCCGTGCAGGCCGGGACCGGCTGCCGACGGCCTCAGCGGGCGTCCAGCCGGGGGAAGACGAACTCGTCCAGGGCCAGGCCGACGGCCACCGCGACCGGTACCGCGACGAGGGCGCCGATGATGCCCAGGAGCACCCCGCCGACCAGGACGGCGAGGACCGTGACGAAGGGGTGCACGTCGACTGCGTACTGCATGGTGCGCGGCATGATCAGGTAGTCCTCCAGCACGCGGAACCCGATGTAGAACGCGGCGGTGGCGATGGCGACCGGCCACGAGACGGCCAGAGCCACCAGGCTGACGACGATCCCGGCGATGGTGGATCCGACGACGGGCACCAGGTCCATCAGAGCCACGAACACCCCCAGCGCGGCGGCGTACGGCACTCCGACCACCGCGCACCACACGAAGGTCGCCAGGCCGGCGACGGCCGACGTGAAGAGGTTGCCCAGCATGTAGCGGCCGGTCCGGGCCAGGATCTCCTCGGTGAGTTCCCGGGTCCGGTCCCGTCGGCTGCCGACGACGAACCGGTAGCAGAACTCCTCGGTCGCCGGCAGGCCGGCCATGAAGTACAGCGTCAGGGTGATCACGACGACCAGCGAGGTGACCGTGTCGAGCACGAGTCGGCCTGCGCCCAGCACGCCGCCGACGACGCCCCCGCCCGAGCCGAGCGCCTGCTTCGCCTTGTCGACCACGTGGTAGTGGTCCTCGATCCGTCCGAGGGCGGACTGGTGGTCGTGCACCTGCTGGAGCCAGACCGGCACCGCGTCCGCCAGTACGGTGATCTCCCGGCTCAGCGGTGGGATGACCAGGGCGAGGAAACCCCCGACCAGCGCGCAGAACATGCCGAGCACCACGGCCACCGCCCAGCCCCGGCGCAGTCGGCGACGCATCAGGATCCCCACCACGGGTTCCAGGCTGACCGCGATGAAGGCCGCCAGCACCGTCAGCGTCAGCACCTGCTCCAGCCTCACCAGTTGCCGGAACAGGAACCAGCCCAGCAGCGCACCCAGGGACAGTCGCAGTCCGGCCGAGAACCAGGGCACCACGCCCTCCCGGAGCCCCCGGCCGGGGCGGGCGCTCCGACCGCCCGTGGGGAGGGCCTCGGGCGCGGGCGTGGGCGCGGCAGCCGGAGCCAGGTCGTCCGGGACCAGGAAATAGCGCCTGGCTCCGTCGGACGCCAGGGTGCTCAGTATGCGCAACCTCGACGACTTCATGCCGGATACCGTCCTTCCTCCTCCGGGGCCGCTTCGAGCCGCTGTGCATTCGAGCCGCTGTGCATCTGCCCCGCTTCGGCGGCGGGACGCGGCGACGGTGCCGTGGAGCCGGTCCGGGCCCGGACGCAGGACGCCCCGCACGGTGCCCGGCGCTCTTCGGCGACGGGGGTGCGGGGCGGCGTGCCGGGGGCGCGGCCTGGTGCCGACACCGTGCGGTGCGGTGCGATGGGATGTGGCGCCGGGCGACGCGGTACGGGCTCAGGTCACCAGCGGTACCAGCGGTGACGGCTGCCGGAGGAGTGGGTGCCGCGGGCGACGAATCCGAGCAGCCAGACGGCCAGGACGATGACCGCCACCCACCACAGGGCCTTGAGGGCGAAGCCCGCGCCGAAGAGAACGAGGGCGAGGAGGAGAACGAGTATCAGCGGAAGCACGGTGGATCCCTTCGTCCGGCGACGGTGACGAGACGCCGTGTGCCCCGCCCCTGTGCACCCATGCGTATTCCGTACGGCGTTCCCGTAGGACCCGCGGCCGTTGTCCGTGCGGTGTTCCGGTGGGCCGGCCGGTCGTGGACGGGGACGCATGGAAGTGCAGGACCGGGAGAGTCGACGCATCAGACACCGACAGCGAGGAGGCAATGGTGAGCGGCATGTGGGATTACCGGAACGCAGTCGGCTACACCCCGGGTCTCGACCTGACCGTTACCGGGTCGAGGCCTCCGACGGCCACATCGGCAAGATCGACAAGCACACGGAGGACGTCGACTCCTCCCACGTGGTCGTCGACACCGGCCCGTGGATCTTCGGCAAGCACGTCCTGCTCCCCGCGGGCACGATCCTGCGGGTCGACACCCGCGAGGAGACGGTGTGGGTGAACCGCACCAAGGACGAGATCAAGAACGCCCCGGAGTTCGACCCCGACAAGCACACCGGCGACACCGGCTACCACGAGGAGCTCGGCGGCTACTACGGCGACCCCCGGCTCTGAGTCCGCGCCACCTGCGGGCCGTGACCTGCGGAGAATCGGCCCCGCACCCCTGCGATCTGCCCGGCGGGTGCGGGGCCGACCCGTGCAACGCGTCGGCCCGGTGACGATCACGGGCTCACCCGACGTACGGCGAGGGCCCCGGTCCCGGCGTACGCCTGTGCGTCCTTCGAGGTGTGCGCCGACCCGGGGCGCGGAACGCTCCCGGTTCGCTTCCGCCTCCGGCGGGCAACCGGAGCGCGAGGGCTCTGCCGGGAGCCGGACGGCCCGTTCCACGGTGAAATCCGAAGGTGCGGTGGCGCGTGCCCGACAGCCGGGCGGCTCCGGCCCGGAACGGGCACGCGACACTGCGAGGCAAGGGGACTGCGGCGGCCCCGTCCTGCCTACCCAGGCCCCGCGGAGCGAGCTGCCGCTCGCGGACTTCCGCTTCTCCCAGGACGAGAACCACGACGCGGTCCAGGAGGTCTCCGACGGGGCCGGCATCTCCTCCGACTGGGTGCCCACGCTCATGGACTACCTGTACATCTCGGTGACTACATATCGGTGACCGACTCCACCGCGTTCAGCCCGACCGACACCATGCCGCTGTCCACCCGGGCCAAGGTGCTGATGAGCATCGAGAGCATCGCCGCGCTCCTCACCTCGCTGCTGGTCATCGCCCGCGCCGTCAGCATCCTGCACTGACCCGCCACCCGGCTGCCCGGGGCAGGAACGCTGCGGCGCGGACCCGGTGCTCGTTCGAGGACGAAGCGAAGGGGCGGGCGCCGGATGTCCCGCCGGAAGGGAAGAGCCACGGACGACATCCCGCAGGGCGGCTCGGACGGAGTGCCGGGCCACCACCTCCTTCCCTTTCCCTGCGCCACCGCGAAGTTCACCTCCGCCGGGCTCTCCCGGGGCCTGCGGGCCGAACTCGCCGGCACCGGCGTCGGCGTGACCGCCGTCCTGCCCGACCTCATACGGACCGGCTCCCACACCGCCGCCCGGTTCCACGGCCGCCCGGGGCAGGCGGCCGGCGCTCCGTCGAGGTCCGGCGTGGAGGGTGCGCACCGCGGCACCGCTCGTGACCGCCATGCCGGCCCCTCCCGCGGGGAGCGCGTGCCTGGCGGGCCCGGCCCGGTCGGTCACTGGTGGGGGATCCTCCCGCACATCAGGTTTCCGGGCTCCGACGGGTCGTCGCTGATCCAGAACTGGCACCACAGCGTGGCGAATTCGGGTCGGCTGAGGTGGCCGTCGCCATCGAGGTCGAGGAGGTCGAAGACCCCGTCGGTGTCCACGTGCTGCCCGTGCCAGGTCTCGACGAGGCGGTGGTGCTCGGCGCGGGAGATGCGGCCGTCCCCGTTCCCGTCCACCGCGTCGAAGATGGTGTCGGCGGTCGCCGCGACGGCCTCGCGCATGCCGGGGAGCCGGTCGACGAGGGTGAGGAGCTCGCTCCGGCTGACCCTGCCGTCGTTGTTCGCGTCGGCGACCTCCAGCAGGCCGCTCCACCAGCCCATGAGGACCGTCTCGACACGGGCGCGCAACTCCGTGCCGTGCTCGACTCCCGGCAGACGGCTCCAGCGGTCCACGAGGGCCTCGAAGTCGTCCCTCCGCAGGTAGCCGTCGCCGTCGGCGTCGAACGCGGTGAACATGTTCTGGATCTTGAGCTGCTGAAACACGCTAGCCATGGAGGAGCTTCTCCCAACGCCGAACCCGCACGCCGTTACGCGTGGCCGTCGATCGGTCACGCTAGGTGATGCCTCGCCTCCGTCGACGGGTTCCCGGGAATTCCTGCCGCACCTCGGCGAGTGGGGTACCGTGCCGCGCCCACGGCCTGCGGCATTTCGTCGGACCGCCCGCGGCGGACAGGTGTCGCCTCGCGGACCCGGGGCAGGTGCGGTCTCGTATTCATCGGGAGAGGAAGGCGACCGACATGCTGGGAAAGAACCGCGACCTGTCCACGCTTGCCGACACCGTCGAACCGGTCGACCGGACCTCCGGCGGTGCGGCAGCCGCTCGGGCCCGGGCGGTGGTCGTCGCCCACGCGCGCGAGCGCGACGACTGCCGGCTGCTCCTCGACATGCTCGGGCTCCGCGAGCCCACGCACTGATCGGGGCGTCGGCGCGCGCGGCCCGCGTCCTCGGCCGGGGCAGCGTTCGGCGGTCGGCTCCTTCCGGCTGCGCAGCGGGCCTGACCTGCATGTTTGGTTCCGTGCCGTCGTGGGCACGCGCGGATCATGTGGCTGATGAGACCGCCCGGGGTGTACCCGGCGCAGGGCGACACGGCACTTCTGGTGGAGAGCCTGCTCGCCGAGCGGATCCGCGCCGGTGTGCGCTGTCTGGACCTCGGCACGGGAAGTGGGGCGGTCGCGCTGGCCGCGGCCCGCCTGGGGGCCGAGGTCACCGCGGTGGACGTGTCCCGGCTCGCCCTCGCGACGGCGTGGGTCAACGGACTGCTGGGTCGGCAGCGGCTCCACGTGCGGCACGGCGACCTCACCCGGCCCGTCCGGCGCCAGGAGTTCGATCTGGTGGTGAGCAACCCCCCGTACGTCCCGGCCGAACGTGCCGGGGCGCCGCGACACGGTCGGGGACGTGCCTGGGACGCCGGCCGGGACGGCCGGCTGCTGCTCGACCGGATCTGCCGGGAGGCGCCGAAGCTGCTGAGCCCCGGGGGCGTACTGCTGGTCGTGCAGTCCTCGCTGGCCGACGTCCGCGCCACCGTCGACGCGATGGAGGACGCCGGACTGCGGGCCGGGGTCGTGGCCCGGCGACGGCAGGTCTTCGGCCCGGTGATGACGGCACGCGCCGACTGGTTCGAGCGCCGCGGGCTGATCGGGCCGGGCGTGCGTGAGGAGGAGCTGGCGGTGGTGCGCGGTGTCCGCGGGCGCTGACCGCACCCCGCGCAGGGTGCAACCGGTGGCGCACGGCCCGGTGCTGGTGGAGGGCCCGGTCGAGATCGTCCTCCCTGACGGTACGACCGTGCGGTCCGACCGGCCGGTGGTGGCGCTGTGCGTGTGCCGGCGCAGCCGGCGGTACCCGTTCTGCGACACCAGCCACCGGCGGCACCGGCCGCCGCCGCCCGCGGACGGACCGGACGGACCGGACGGACCGGACGGACCGGACGGACCAGGCTGGCCGGGCGAGCCGGGGCCGGGAGGGCCGGGGGGCGCGGCGGGATCACCGCCCGGCAGTGAGGGCCCCACCGTGCAGTGAGCTCGCGCCGGAGTCCCACGCCTCGGTGAGAAGGCGGGCGAATCTGGTCTCGGTGAGGGTGCTCGCGGCGATGCCGAAGGCGATGTCGGCCGCCAGCTCCGGCTCCGCCTCCACCATCGGGGCGATGACCTGGTGGCGTACGACCTGCTCGTGAACGGCGTCCGCCTCCACGTGCTCGCGGTAGAACAGCGTGCCCGCCGGGCCCGCACCCAGCCGCTCGAAAGCCGCGGCCAGCCGGGCGGCCCCCGGTGGGGAGCCGATCTCGACGGCGGCGAACTGGCCGATCAGGGCGCCGCGCAGTGCGCGGTGCAGACCGAACATCGACATGAGGTTGACCACGGCGAAGGCCGGGCCGGCCGCCGCGTCCACGTAGTGCCCGTACGTCGGGTCGAGGCCGAAGTCCGCCATCATCTCGCCGAAGAGCCGGGCGTGCGCCCGCTCCGGGTGTCCTGCGCCGTACTCGTCGAACTGGACGGCCATCACCGCGGCACGGGGTGCACCGGTCAGGCGGGGGACGACCCACAGCTGCGGGTCCGCCTCCTTGAGGTGGTAGAGCGAGCGGTGCGCCAGGTACTCGCCCGCCTGCTGGCGGGTGCCGGTGGCGAGCAGCCGGTGCGAAGGGCCGTTCCCGGTCCGGGGCTCGGTGAGGAGGCCCTCCAGCAGGGTGTCGAGCGGCTGCACCAGGGCCTCGGCGCGCAACGCGTCCAGGAAGCGGCGCTCCAGCGCGCCGCGCAGGGACAGCAGCGGGGGCGCCCACTCCCAGCCGGGGTCGACGCCCGTGAAGCCGCGGTAGTGCAGCTCGTAGCAGACGTACAGGGCCAGGTGCAGATCCTCGTCCCACGGGTCCGCGCCGGGATCCGGCACGGGCAGCGGTAGCGCTGCCGGGCCGGGCGGTCCCGCGGTCAGCGAGGCGAGGAGGCCCGAGGAGAGGTCACCTCGGGGCGACGGCAGGACGGGCGTGGTCACGTGATCCTCCAGAGCCCGGCACGCGGCCGTGGGCCCGGCCTGGCCGATCGGGGACAGAAGGGCACGCCGCCCGCGGGCGGGGGTCCTTCGTGCGGCGTCTGCCCGGCTCCCCGCGGGCCCACACCACGACCCGGGCGGCCGGTGGTTCGGCGGCTCCCTCCCGGGTAGGCGCAGCCCGCGGACCGGCCGCCGAGCACCCTGGGGGTACCGATGCCGAACACCGCGAAGATCGTCTACAAGCCGGTCGGCCTCGCCACCGGCCTAGCCGGCGGGGCCCTGGCGAGCCTCGCCTTCCGGAAGCTCTGGGACCGCCTCGGCCCGGAGGGCGACGCCCCGCAGCCCCTGGAACGCGACCACACCTGGCGTGAGGTCCTGATCGCAGCCGCGATCCAGGGACTGATCCTTTCGGTCGTACGCGCCGCCGTGCAGCGCGGCGGCGCGGTGGCCTGGCGCAGGGCCACCGGGACCTGGCCCGGCGAGGACTGACGGTCCCAGGACGCCCGGGCGCGACGGACGATCAGCCGGACGGAGAGGTGTCCCAGACGATCCGCTGGACCACGGAGGCCGAGATCCACGTCTCGGCGGCTCCGTGACCGGTACGGACCCGCACCCACCGACCCGTCACGCGGACGTCCCCGCTGACGTGTGCCGCTGCCGTGTCGGCTCCCGCCACCTCCCCGGGGCGGCAGTGCACGACAGCAGGCATCCACCGGTTCTTGGCCATGGTCCCAGCGTCACCTTCCGTCGGCGCGGCCACCACCCGGCAGGGCCGGGCCGACCGGAGGGGGGAGTGACGGCAGGAGCGGTGGGCAGGCGCCGGGATGACGAACCGAAATGACGAACCGAACGTGCTGCGCGATCGCTCCAGGAGCTGTCCATGTGCCCTCTCACCTCATGTGCCGACCCAAGCCACCACCAGCGACTCCGCTTCGGGCGCACCGGCGGGGCGACCCCCGTCGCCGACGGCGTGGACGCCGTGCGCCGGGCCCTCGCCGACTGGCACCTCGACGTTTCCGGGGAGACGGTCGAGGATGCCGCACTCGTCGCCGCGGAACTCCTGGGAAATGCCGTCCGCCATGCGGGCGGGCCCCGGCGGCTCGACCTCGATCACCGGGGCGACCGCCTGACGATCGCGGTGACGGATTCGAGCCGGGCGCGACCGCAGGCACGCCCGCACGAGGCGGACCGGGTCGGGGGCCACGGGCTGTTCATCGTCGACCGGCTCGCCGTGCGCCGGGGGGACGAGCCGGCGGAGCACGGGAAGACGGTGTGGGCGGAGCTCCTGCTGGAGCCCGGTCACTGAACCGCCGGATGCCTCCCGGCGCCGGGTGACGACTCCACGGCAACACCACGGCGACGGCTCCACGGCGACACCACGGCGACGGCTCTACGGCGGCACCACGGCGACGGCTCTACGGCGGCACCGCGCCCGAACGGTGTCCGGGGCGGCGCGCGGCGTTCCGGCCGGCTTGCACGCCGCCGGCGCCGGGGATCACGGGGTCGGGATCACCAGTAGTGCCGACGTCCGCCGACCTCGTGGCCGAGGAGTCCGAGCACCCACAGGATCAGTCCGACCACGAGCAGGATCACACCGATGGTCCAGAGGAAGCCCAGCCCCGTGACGAGGCCGATGACGAGCAGGATCACTCCGAGGACGATCATGAGAGCTCTCCTTCGAACACCCCTGACCTGCTTCTGCCCGGACGTTCGCATGTCAACCGGCGGTCGGCCGCGGACGGCATCCGCGTCGACGCCGGGCGGGACCGGGTGCGGGTGAGACCCGGGGGCCGGGAGACGCGGCAGCCGGTGGCCGTCTCGGACGGCGGGGAACCAGGCCCCGGGAAGACGGCGTCATCCCGGGACCACGCAAGATCGGGATGAGCTTCGAAGGAGTCCGGCAGATGACGGGAACGGCCACCCGGTACCTCTACCTCGTGCGCCACGGCGAGGCGGTGCCGGACGAAACCGGGCTGTCGGAGAACGGCCGCCGACAGGCGACCCTGCTCGGCCGGCGCCTCCGCGACAGCCCCGTCTCGATCGTGCACCACGGCCCGCTCCCCAGGGCGGCCGAGACCGCACGCCTGATCGGCGAGCAGTTGGCCGGTGTTCCCCTGCAGGTCTCGGACGTCGCCGGGGACTACGTTCCGCACCTGCCGGAACGGGACGAACTGCCGTCCGACTGCGCCGATCACCTCCTGGGCTTCATGGAGCAGTTCACCGCCGAGGAACGCGAACGCGGCCCGGTGCTGGCGCGTCAGGCCCTGGAGCGGTTCACCGGCCCGGTGGCCGGCGAGGAGGAACGGCACGAGCTCGTCGTCACGCACAACTTCCTGGTCGGCTGGCTGGTGCGTCATGCCACGGGCGCCCCCGAGTGGCGCTGGCTCGGCCTCAACCACGGCAACGCCGCCCTGACCGTCATCCGCTACGCGCCCGGCCGGCCGTCATCGGTCCTCTTCTACAACGACATGCGGCATCTGCCTGCCGAACTGCGCTGGACCGGATTTCCTCCCGGACCGCAGGTGTGAGTCCGTCCGCCGCACCCGGCCACGCGGCCCCTTCCGGGCAGCAGGGCGTCTGGAGGAGCAGGACGGGAGACGGCCGGTGGGAGACGGCGGGAGTCAGCGGGAGACGGTCAGGTCGGTGACGAGCCGCAGGAGGCCGGTGAGGCCCGTGTCGGTGAACGCCCGGTGCTGGATCTGGGCGCCGTTGCCCTCACGGAGCAGCCGGTGGAGCGCCGCGGTCGCCTGCCGGGTGTCTCCCGCATCCTCCAGTGCTCGTCCCGTGTGGTCCACCAGCAGGCTGACGATGTCGCCGACCCGGCGGAGCCGTCCGGTGAAGGGGTCGTGGAGTTCGTCGGTGAGGCCGTACCGGGCGGCGTGCCAGGCGGCTCCGGCGAGGCTCTCGGGCTGTCGGTCGGGCATCGGGCGGCCCTCCGTCTCCTCCCGGACGGCGGTCGCGATCAGTGCGCGGACCAGGCCGGCGAGCATGACGGCGTCGTCGGCGCGCATCTGCACGTCCATGGCCCGGACCTCGATCGTCGGGTAGCGGGCGGACAGCCGGGCCTGCCAGTAGATCTGGCCCTCGTCGCGGATCATCCGGCTCTCCCGGAGGGCGAGGACGCGCCGGTCGTAGTCGTCCGGGTCGGCGAACTGCGGGGGGATGCCGGTGACCGGCCAGCGGTTGAACACCACCGTGCGCCAGCTGGCGAAGCCGGTCCCGTCCCCCTCCCACACCGGTGAGTTCGCGGCGAGTGCCACCAGGACGGGCAGCCAGGGGCGCAACCGGTTCAGCGCAGCCACCCGCAGCCGCCGGTCGGGCACGCCCACGTGGACGTGCATGCCGTTGACCAGCTGCTCGTCGGTGAGCCGGGGCGCGTCGGCGTGCATCGCGCGGTAGCGCGCGGAGGGGGTCACCGGTACGGGGACGCGGCCCGTCACCGGGGCGGCGCCGCCGGCCGCCAGCCGGCAGCCGGACGCCTCCGCGGCCTCCCCGAGTGCGTGCCGCATGCGCAGGAGGTGCCCCCCGACCTCCTCCAGCGTGCTGCACACCGGTGTCGCGATCTCGACCTGCGCCTGGAGGAGTTCGTGCTGGACCTCCCCGGGGTCCAGGGCGGACTGGAGCCGCGCCGCCCCGAGCACCTGCTCCGCGCGGGCGGCAGGCAGTCCGGTCAGCGGGTCGACGAGCAGGTACTCCTCCTCGACGCCGACGCTGAGCAGGGGGCCTCCCGACTGCCGGCGGCCGGGGGTGGTGACCGGCGCTCCGGCGCCCGGAGGTTCGTCTCGGCTCATGCCGCACGGTTACCCCTCCCGGTGCTCCCGAACCGAGGTCCGCGGCCGTTTCCGCGGGCTTGCCGATGCGGCCGGGTGCCGACCGCGGCGGGGGTGACCGTCGGTGCGGTCCGGGGCAACGCTCGGCGTCCGGTTGCACCCGGTTGCGCTCGATCACGTCCGGCCGCGTCCGGCTCGCTCGGTCACGTCCGGGGGCAGCCGGTTTCACCCCCGCCCGCCAGACCCGGTCTCCCCGTTCGGACGAACGCCGGTCCTCCTTCTCGACGGGGCACCTGCCCTGCTGCGACGCCGCCACGGCCGGCACCGGACCGGTGCCGCCACCGTCCCCGTCCTGTGCAGGGTGCGGCCTGTGCGCCCGTCGTCGGCCGCCAGGGGCCCGGGTCGGCCCTGGCCCGCGGATCCGCATCCCCGCGGCCGGGCGGGCCGCAACCTGCTCGGACCGGCGGCGGACCGATGCGTCCAAGTGGCCGTCACCGGGTGCGGTGCGGATGCTTGCAGCGTGTGGTCGATCGGCCACGAACCGGTTCCTGCTGTTCGAAGGAGTTCTGACTGTGGCCCGTCCCATGTCCACGGACCCGTCCCCACTACCGGACGCCTGCCCCTCACCCCCGGCTGTCACGGACGAGCGACCCGGCGGCCTGGCGGTGGTGGTCCTCGACGCGGCGGCCGCCAGCCGCCCCGCCCACGAGGTCGCGGAACTGCTGCACCTGCTGGCCGGCCACACCTTCCCCGGTGCGGACACCGCCGTGCGGGCCGCGGCGGTCCTGCGACCGGTCGCCGAGGTGGCGGAACTCGTCGCGGCACTGGACGCCGACGGCCCGGCCGTCGACCTGGTGACCACCGAGGCCGTGCTCCGGCGCCCGGTCGGCGAGGTGGTGCAGCTCGCCGGTCTGCTGGCCCGGAGCGCCCCGGATCCGTTGGGCCGCGCACTCGCCCGGGCGGCACTGCTGCGGCCCGTGGCGGAGGTCGCGGAGATGGCCCGTGCGCTTCCCTCCAACGGGCCGCGGCCGGAAACTGCACCGGTCGAGGCGCCCTTCCCCTCCGAGGCCGAGGCGAAGCCCTTCCTCGGCCGTGCGCTGCGCTGGTCGACCGCCGCCGCCAGGGGTTGACCGTGGCGGCCGGGCCACCAGGCCCGGCCGCCCGTCCTCGGCAGGCCCGCCCGCCCGGCCTGCCCGGGCCGCGCCGCCGTCCGGTCGAGGTCCCCGGGTCCGTGACGGCGGCCCGTACGGTCGGGAACACGCGGGCAGGCGACCGACACGACCGAAACGGCCGGCACCACGTCGCGGAGGCCGGGGTGAAGGAGCGCCGCGAGAACCGCTGACCGCCGCCGGCCGGTGCGGTCGAGGTGGCAGCCGGACTCGGCGGCACCGGCCACGGCGCCCTGGTGCACCGCATCACGCAGGTGACCGACGACATCGGCATCGGCATCGGCATCGGCGGGTACACCCTGCTGTCCCTCCCGGTGTGAGCCCTCCCGGTGTGAGTCCGCCCGGCGGGCCGGGGCAGCGGGCGGATCAGCTGAAGGAGCGCCGGTAGGCCTGGGGGCTGACACCGGTGGTGCGTCTGAAGCGGTCACGGAAGGCCGTGGGCGAGCCGAAGCCCACCTGGGCGCCGATGCGTTCGACGGAGTGCCGGGTGGATTCGAGGAGGTGCTGGGCCCGGCGGATGCGGGCGCGGTGCAGCCACTGGAGCGGGGTGGTGCCGGTCTGCTCACGGAACCGCCGGATCAGTGTCCGCGGGCTGACCCCGGCCCGGGCGGCGATGTCGGCGAGGGTGAGCTCGCGGCCCAGGTTGTCGCGGAGCCAGACGAGCAGGGGTTCGAGTTCGGAGCCCTTCGGGGTGGGCGTGTGGTCGTGGACGATGAACTGCGCCTGGCCGCCCTCGCGTTCGAGGGGCACGACGGACAGCCGTGCCGCGTCGGCGGCGACCGCGGAGCCGTAGTCGCGGCGGATCATGTGCAGGCACAGGTCCAGGCCGGCGGCGGCGCCCGCCGAGGTCAGGATCTGCCCGTTGTCGACGTAGAGGACGTCCGGGTCGACCTCGACGGCCGGACGGGCGGCGGCCAGGGCGTCGGCCGCGATCCAGTGCGTGGTGGCGCGCAGACCGTCGAGGAGGCCGGTGGCGGCCAGCGGGAAGGCACCGGAGCAGATGGAGGCGATCCGGGTGCCGTTCGCGGCGGCCGCGTGCAGCGCGTCGTGGACGGCCGTACCGAGCGGCGCCATGGGGTCGGCGGTGCCGGGCACGATGATCGTGTCGGCGCCGGCGAGGCCGTCCAGACCCCAGGGCGCGCGCAGGGTGAACGCGCCCGCGTCGATCTCCGGTCGCTCGGCGCACACGCGGAGCCGGTAGCCGGGGCGGCCGTCGGGGAGACGGGTGCGGGTGAAGACCTCGATCGGGGTGGACAGGTCGAAGGGGATCACCTGGTCGAGGGCGAGGACGGCGACGGTGTGCACGGCAGGAACATACCCGGCCGCGGGGGCGCAGGACCGCCGCCCGGGGGCCGGCGGCCTGCGCAGGCCCAGATCGGAGCCGGTGCCCGAGGGGGTGGCGATATTCCGTCGGAACCTGTCACCGACGCCACTGGGAGGGCGGCCGGCCGGCTCGTAACGTCGGGGGCGAACCGGCCCGAGCCGGAACCGCCGCACCCGGAGGAAGCCCCGCATGCACGCCCAGATCGTCCTCTTCGACGGATTCGATCCGCTCGACGTCATCGCCCCCTACGAGGTGCTGCACGCCGGCGGCGCCGCATCCGGCGGCGGGGTGAGTGTCGAGCTGGTGTCCGCCGAGGGGCCGCGGGAGGTGGTCGGCGGCACCGGCGGACTGGCGCTGCGGGCGACCGCCGCCCTGGACCCCCTGCGCGCGGGACTGGTCCTGGTGCCCGGCGCCTCGGGCCGTGTCGGAGACCCCGGCGGGACACCCGGCGCCGAGGCCGGACCCGGCGGAGGGACGCAGGACGAACTCGTCCCCGTGCTGCTGGGCCGCACCCTGGACACCGGGCTGCCCGCGCTGATGCGGACGGCGATGGACAACCCGGAGGTGACGGTCGGCACCGTGTGCGGGGGATCGCTCGTCCTGGCCATGGCCGGCCTGCTGGAGGGCCGCCATGCCACCACCCACCACCTGGGACTGGACGTGCTCGACGCCACCGGGGCCCACGCGGTCGCCGCGCGCGTCGTCGACGACGGCGACCTCGTCAGCGGCGCCGGAGTCACCTCCGGACTCGACCTGGCGCTGTACCTGCTGGAACGCGAGATCGGCCCCCGGATCGCGCACGCCGTCGAGGGGCTGTTCGCCCACGAGCGCCGCGGCACCGTCTGGCACGCCCGGGGCCCGCAGCCCGCCGCCTTCTGACCGCGGCACCCCACGAACACCCTTTCGACCCGCCCCGTCAACCGTGAACCATGAACCGTGAACCATGAACCGTGAGGAAGAGCATCAGCATGTCCGTCGAAGGCACCTGGGACCTGACCGTCGCGACACCCGTCGGCACGATCGCGGCGGTGGTCGAACTGCGCCGCCAGGACGGTGTCCTGACCGGGGCGGCGCACGGAGCGGGGGAGGAGGTGCCGCTCGCCGACGTCGCCCTCGACGGCGATCTGCTCAGCTGGAAGCAGGCCGTCACCCGGCCGATACGGCTCAACCTGACCTTCACCACGACGGTCGACGGCGACAGCCTGACCGGCACCTCCCGGGCGGGACGGCTGCCCGCCTCCAGGGTCACCGGCCGGCGCCGGACGCAGCCGGGCGAGGACCGCTGACCATGACGAAGATCCTGCCCTCCCCGCACGTCCTGGCCGCTGTCCTGACGACCACCCGCCCCGGCTCCACCGCGGGCGGGGAACGGCGGACTACGCGGACGGCAGGGCGCCGAGGTCCGCGCCGGTGTCCTCGGCGTCCGCGGTGTCCTCGGCGGGGATGACGTGGACGGCCGCCTCCTCCGCGCCGGCCGCCCCGGCGTCGATCCCCACGTCGGTGCCCCACAGCTCCTTCTCCGTGTCACCGTGGGCCCCCTCGTCGGGAGCCACCAGACGGCCCGCCCGCGCGTCCCCGACCTCGCGGTCGCGCGGCTCGCCGGCGCCGCCGGACAGGTCACCGATGCCGTCCCCGGCGTCCTCGCCGACGTCCGGCACCTCCTGGGCGAGCCGCTGGTCGAGCGTCTCACCCTCGTGCTGCTCCGCCGCGGTGGTCCCCGGCCGGTCGACCCCGAGCGGCCGCTCGGGTGGCGAGTGGCCCTCGTCCAGGACGTCGTCGTAGTCGCGTTCGTCCAGCGCGTTCTCCAGGTCGGGCGGGGTCGCGTCCGCGGGTTCCCCGCCGTCCGGCTGGTGGACGTCGTCCCCCGTGTCGCCGCTGCTCATGGTCCGTCCCTCCGTGCAGGTCCACACGGCCCGGAATCTCCGGACGGTACGCGCCTACCCGGTATCGGCCGTCGAACCGTCCGCCGTCGAACCGTCCGTCGCTCGCCGCCCGCGCGGCCCGGGCCGTCCGCCGACTGCCCGGTCCTGCGGATCCCGGCGTGCGATCCGTGGGGGCCGGTCGTTGACGGGGTGTGACTGATGCTGCGGACGAGGGGCCGATGCTGTGGGCGCTGGCGGTGCGGGAGACGGAGGACGGGGGCGTCGTCGCGGAGGTGATCGTCGAGGCCGGCGAGGGCCACTACGGGGCGCTGGCGGTGGACGCGTGGGAGAGCGGGTTCGTCGTGGCGGCGGGGGAGGTGCCGGTGACGACCGGAGCCGTCCAGGTCCGCAGGGGGAGGTTCGAGCGCCTGGTGCTGGTCGGCGGGAGACAGGTGTGGGAGCCGCAGCCCGCGCTCGCGGTGTCGCCGCGCTGGCTGTCGGCCGCCGAGAGAGGTGAGGTGCTGGTGACCATGGTGCTGCCCGGCACCTGGCCGCCGGACCTCGCGGAACTCCCGCCCGACCGGCGGGCAGAAGCCTTCGAGGACCGCCTGGAGATCGCACAGGAGAACGGGACGGTGCTGCAGGGCGTGGTCGGCGTCGATCTGGCATGACGGGCCTGTCTGCCGCGATGGGCGTAGGTCGCCCTCCTCGCGGAGGGGAGGCCCGCGTGCGTGTTCTCAGCGCCGGGTCCTGTCGTCGTCCTCCTCTTCGTCCTGCTCGTCCTCCTCGTCCTCGTACTCCTCCTCGTCCTCGGGCTCGAAGTCCTCCTCCTCGTCCTCGTACTCCTCGTCGCCGTCCTCGGGCTCCTGCCCCTCGTCGTCGTCCTCGTACTCCTGTTCCTCGTCGTCCCCGGGTTCCTCGTCGGCGTCCTCGTCGTCGCTCCCGGCGTCCTCGTAGTCGTCCTCGTAGCCGTCCTCTTCCTCGTCCTGGCCCTCCTGTTCCTGGGCGGCTTCCTCCTCCTCGACGGCTTCGTCATGGGTCTTGACGACCTCGCCGTCGCGGATCTCGCCGCGCCAGCCCTCGGCCTCGTCGTTGGTGAGGGTGACGTAGCGCTGGAAGTTCTTGAAGTCCAGGCGCAGGCGCCGGCCCTGGGCGCGCCAGATGTTGCCGGTCTTCTCGAAGAATCCCGCCGGGTAGTACTCGACGACGAGGACGATGCGGGTGAGGGTCGGAGTGAGTTCGTGGAAGCTCACCGCACCGCGGGTGCTGCCCTTGGCGCCTTCCGACGTCCACACGATGCGCTCGTCCGGGATCTGCTCCTGGACGGTCGCCTTGAAGCTGCGCTTGGACGGTCCGACCTTGACCTTCCAGTCGGTGGTGACCTCGTCGCCCTGGGAGACGCTCTGCACGCCCTTGGCGAAGCCGCTGAAGTCCTCGTACTTCGTCCAGTGGTCGTAGGCGGTGCGCAGGGGCACGCCGACGTCGAGCACCTCGATCATGTTCATCGGCTTCTTGCCGGACTTCCGCCCGGGCTTGCCACCGCCGCCGAACGCCCCCTTGACCTTGTCGACGACGTTGTCCTTGATGCTCTTCGCCTTCTCGCCGAGGAACGCCTTGGCCGGCGAGTCGCCCTGGAGCACGCGGGCGCCGACCTTCGGCAGCACGCCCCCGTTCTCGGCCACCTCTCCGAGCTGACCCGTCAGGTCGGACACCTTGTCGCCGGCCTTCTCGACCAGGTGCTCCATCTGGGCGCCCAGGTAGTGGACGGCTTCCTCACGCAGCTTGTCGAAACCCGAGGTGTCGGGCGACGACTGCTTCTCCTCCGTGGCCATGACCTACCTCCCGCGGGTGGAGCGCGTGGAGGGCTTGCCCGTCGTGGTCTTCTTGGCCGCGCTCTTCTTCGCTGCGGCCTTCTTCGCCGGTGCGGCCGCCTTCGGGCCCGTGGTCTTCTTGGCCGCGCTCTTCGCCGGGGTGTCACGGCTCGTCGAGCGTTTGGCGGGGGGAGCGGTCTTCGCCGGGGCCTTCTTGGCGGCGGTGGACGCCTTCTTGGCGGGGGCCGCGGCCTTCTTCGCCGGCTTGCGTCCGGGGGAGGGCTTGGTGGCGGACCGGGGAGCCGTCCGTGAGGTACGCCCGCCCGACCCTTCACCGCCTGCCGTGCTGCGGCGTCGCGGAGCGCGTTTCCGGCGCGGTTCCTCCTCCGGCTCCTCGTCGGTCTCCTCCTCCCCTTCCTCGGCCTCCTCCTCGGGTTCGCCGTCGTCCGCTTCCTCGCCCTCGCCCTCGCCCTCGCCCTCGTCCTCCGGCTCCTCCGGCTCCTCCTGGTCCTCCGGCTCCTCCCCGGACTCCTCCCACTCCTCCTCGTCCTCGTCCGCCTCCTCGGGCTCGGGCTTGGGCTTGCCGACGTTGAGGGTGCGCTCACGCAGGGAGTCGGCGAGCTCCCCGACGCGCCGGTTGGCCGCGGCGACCACCGCGCGTTTGCCCGCTTCCATCAACTCCCCCTTGACCTGCTCGTTGAGCTCCGCGACCTGGGGCACCTCACCGAGCTTCCGGAGCCCCTCGGTGGCGAGTTGACGCGGATCCAGCCCGAACCGCCGTCCGGCCAGGTAGGTCGCGACGGCGAAGGCGAGCCGTCCCTTCTTCGTGCGCCCGAGTACGTATCCGCCGGCGACCGCGGCCGCCAGGGCGACTTTGGCGGTGTCCTTCATGAGATAGGTCCCTTCGGCATGTGCCCCTTCTCGACGGACGGGCGCCGCACAGAGAGGCACGGGCGGTGCCGTGGCCTGGCCCGCGGAGCACCGGTGCGCCCCGCGTCGGGGAGGGCCCGCCGGGGCCGGGGGACGCAGCGTCACCCGCGCGGAGGGGCAACCCGGTACGTCGCGCCGCGCTCACGCCGTGACGCCTCGTCACGCTCACCCTGCGCGGGTGCTCACGGCGGGCCGGGCCACGGCGAACGAGCAAGACCGGCGGGGCACCGTACTGCGCGCCCGTACCACCAGTCTGGCAGTCAACCCGGCAAGCGCACGTGGGGCGCGGGATCGTGCACGGCAAGCCGGTTCGCGCAAGCAGGACACCTCCACGGCCCGGGCCCGCAGGCCGTGGAACGGCCCGGGACGCCCGGGTGCGCGGCCGATCCCCCGGGGGGAGGATGGGTGGGCAGCACGAAGCACAGTGCCCGTGGGTGCAACCCGCAACTTCTCCGAGCCCGGAGCAGGCAGATGGTCGCAGGCAGAGAGGGCGGCGCCGGACCACGCAGAGCTGCCCCGAAGCGTGCACCCGATGCGGACGGGGCCCCCCGCCGTCCGGCACCGCGCAGGCGACGCGTCTCGGCCCCGGACGCGATGCGCAACGCTGCCGAGCAGCTCGCCCAACTCCTCGGCCGGCAACCGGAGTCCGTGTCGGCGCTGAAGCCGACCGAGGAGGGCTGGCAGGCCGATGTCGAGGTGATGGAACTGGAACGGATACCGGATACGACGAGCGTGCTCGCCAGCTATCGCGTCACGCTCGACGAGGAGGGCGAACTCCTCGCCTACGAGCGGGTCCGCCGCTACAGCCGGGGGCAGATCGACCGTCCGACCTGACTCGTCCGGGTTCCCGGGGGCACGTGCCGTCCCGATGGGCCGGCTTCCCGGCTTCCCGGCGTCCCGGTGGGTCGGCGAAGGGAGGCACCATGACCGTGGTGCCGCAAGGCCAAGCCGGCGTCTCCCGCGGCGGGAGCACCGGAAGTCTCTACGACATCCTCGAACTGATCCTGGACCGCGGCCTGGTGATCGACGTCTTCATCCGGGTCTCCCTGGTCGGCATCGAGATCCTCAAGATCGACATCCGGATCGTCGTCGCCAGCGTCGACACCTACCTGCGGTTCGCCGAGGCATGCAACCGTCTCGACCTGGAAGCCGGTCGCAAGGCTCCGACACAGCTCACCGACATCGTCGGGGAGGTCACCGAGGGCGGGGCGCGGGGCAAGAGCAAGGGCGCGCTCTCGGGCGCCGTGGAAGCGGTGGCCGACACCCTCCACCTGGGCGACCACGGTGACGAGGAGGAGCAGAAGGAGCCCGCTCCCAAGCGCGAACGGCCGACCCGCAGGCCCACCCGGCGCCGGGAGGAATGACGTGCCCGTCTACGTGTACTCCGTCACCGCTGCCGACCACCCCCTGCGCCTGGACGGCCTCGACGGGGTGGGCGCGCCTCCCTCGCCCCTGCGCACCGTCCGCTCAGGGCCCCTGTGCGCGACGGTCAGCGACGCCCCGGCCGACCTGCGGCCCAAACGCCGCGACCTCGCCGCACACCAGGGCGTCCAGGAACGGCTCATGGCCGACGGCACCGTCCTGCCCCTGCAGTTCGGCCTCACCGCCCCCGACGACGACGCGGTGCGGGAGGCCCTCGACCAGCGCCGCGAGGAGTACCTGCAACGGCTCACCGCCCTGGAGGGCTGCGCGGAGTACCACCTGAAGGCGTCCGTCGAGGAGGACTCCCTCCTGCGGGAGATCCTGCGGGATTCCGCCGAGGCCCGGCGGCTCAACGACGACATCACCGGCGGCAACCGCAGCCCCGACCTGCCGCTGGCCCTCGGTGAGATCGTCGCCCAGGAGGTCGGGGCCCGCCACTACGCGCTCGCCACCGGCATCACCGAGGCCCTTCGGCCCCACGCCCGCCAGGACGTGGTCTCCGAGCCGACCGGCCAGGACTTCCTGAACGTCTCCTTCCTCGTCGACCACGAGCACCGGGAGCTCTTCCTCGCCGCGGAGAAGGGCCTCGCCGCCGAACTCGGCGACGACTTCGACCTCCGGCTGCACGGCCCCCTGCCCGCCTACAGCTTCGTGTGAGAGAGGAGGAAGCCGTGGGCCTGCTCACCCAGATCCTCACCCTCCCGCTGGCTCCGGTGCGCGGCACCGTCTGGGTGCTGGAACGCGTCGTGGAGACCGCGGAGAACGAGTACTACGACCCCGGACCCGTCGAACGGGAACTCGCGGCGCTGGAGAAGGCGCTGCTGGCCGGCGAGATCGACGACGAGACGTTCGACCGGCGGGAGGACGAACTCCTCGACCGGCTCGACGAGATCAGGGCCTACCGGCAGCAGTCCGGCACCTGACCGCACGCACCGCAGCACCCGGCTGACCGCACACCGCACGCACCGCACGCATCGCACGCATCGCACGCACCGCAGCACCCGGCCCCGGAAGGAGGCGACGACGCCGTGACCGAACCCGTCGCCGGCCGGCTCGGCTCCTTCCCCTCCCGCTCCGCACCACCGACGGGCCAGTCGTCGGCAAGCCTTGCCGACATCCTCGAACGCGTGCTCGACAAGGGCATCGTCATCGCCGGGGACATCCAGATCAACCTCCTCGACATCGAACTGCTCACCATCAAGCTGCGCCTGCTGATCGCCTCCGTCGACAAGGCCAAGGAGATGGGCATCGACTGGTGGGAGCACGATCCGTCACTCTCCTCCCGGGCGGGGAGCAGCCCGGCGCTGGAGGAGGAGAACCGGCGCCTCCGCGAACAGATCGAAGAACTGCGCGCCGGAGCCGCCCTGCCACCTGCCGAGGACACCGCCGATCCGGTCGAACGGCCTGCCCGGACGAAGCGCACGCCGCCCCGCGCCCGCCCCACCGATCGGGACCGGCCGTGACGGCCCCGCGCCTCGTCTACGCCTACGCCGTGGCGCGGCACACCGACGCGCTGCAGCAGGCCGTCGCCCCGCTCGTCGGGGTGGCCGCCGCACCCGTGGGGCTCGTACGGCCCACCCGCGGCCGCGACCCGGTGGCGGTCACGGGCCCGGTGCCCGCCGGCGACTTCGGCGAGGACGCCCTCCGTGCCCACCTCGAAGAGCTCCCGTGGCTGGAGACGCTCGCCCGCACCCACCACGCGGTGGTCGAAGCGGTCGCCCGGCACACCACCGTCCTGCCGCTGCGCCTGGCCACGGTGTACCTCGACGATGCGCGGGTGCGTTCCGTGCTCGACGACCGCCAGGACACGTTCCTCGCCCGCCTCGCCGAGCTGGCCGGCCGGGTGGAGTGGGGCGTGAAGCTCTACGTCGACGACGCGGCCCTCCAGGCACCGTCCACCCCGGACGACATCAGTCCCGGCCGTGCCTACCTCCTCCGCCGCCGCGCCGAGCAGCACCATCGGCAGGACGCCTACGAGGCGGCCCGGACGGCTGTCGGGCGGGTCGACGCCGCTGCCGGACCGCACGCCGTCGACCGTGTCCGCCACCGCGTGCAGCAGGGGGAGCTCGCCGCGGGGCCCGGCACCAACGTCGCCAACGACGCCTACCTGGTGCCCGAGGAACACGCCGAGGCCTTCCGGGCCGACGTCCTGCGGTCCGCCGAGGGCCTGCCCGGCGTGCGGATCGTCATCACCGGGCCCTGGGCCCCCTACTCCTTCGCCGGGCTTGAGCAGGGCGCGGCGCAGCCGAACGAACAGCACGGCGTGCGCCCGGCCGAGGGGCCCGCGTCATGAGGGCGGCCGACGGTCTCCCGGCCGGCCCCGACGACGGGCCTCTGCCGCAGCGGCAGGTCGCCCTCGTCGACCTGCTGGACCGCCTGCTCGGCAGCGGCGTCGTCCTGACCGGGGACGTCGTCCTGTCCATCGCCGACATCGACCTCGTCCGTGTCTCCCTGCGAGCGCTCGTCGTCTCCGTCACCGAGCAGAACCCCGTCCCCTGGGCGACGGCCGCCGGGCCCGGGCGCGAACCCGGACCGCCATGACCGGCGACGCCCGCCACCCGGACCGCTTCGGCGAGATCGCCGAGGCGGCCGGCCGCGCCTTCCACCTGCTGCCGGCCACCTCAGGGGACACCCGTTCGTCCGCTCTCCCCGCATCCGGGCATCCGCCGCGCAGGATCACCACCTCCCCGGACACCGTCGAACGTGACCTCATGAAGCTGGTCCTCACCGTCGTGGAGCTCCTGCGGCAGCTCATGGAACGGCAGGCGGTCCGCCGGGTCGAGTCCGGCGGCCTCACCGAGGAGCAGGAGGAGAACCTGGGGGTCACCCTCATGACGCTCCACGACCGCATGACCGAACTCTGCACCCGCTACGGCCTGACCCCCCAGGACCTCAACCTCGACCTCGGACCGCTCGGACCACTGCTGCCGCCACCGCCCGACTGACCGGCGGCAGTTCGGGGCGGCGCCCCGTCCGGGCGACGTAGCATGACTGCTGTCCCGGCCGCAGCATGAAGTGAGGCATCCCGTGCACACCGATCCGACGTCCGGGACGGCCCTGCCCGGTGCCTCCGTGCGGCTTCGTCCCGCGACGGGGCGGGACGCCGATTTCCTGGCGGACGTCCTGCTGGAGGCGTTCAACTGGAACGGGGGGCGGTTCACTTCGGCGGAGATGCTGCGGATGCCGCACATCGCGCACTACGTCACCGGCTGGCCCCGGGCGGGCGACTTCGGCGTGGTCGCCGAGGACGACGCGGGCCGGCCGATCGGCGCCGGCTGGGCGCGGACCTTCCCGGCCGACGATCCGGGCTACGGCCACGTCGCCCCCGACGTACCGGAGTTGACTCTCGGTGTGCTCCCCGGGCACCGCGGGCGCGGTGTCGGGAGTGCCCTGCTGGACGCGCTGGTGGAGCTGGCGGCCCGGTCCTCCGTCGGCCTCCTGAGCCTCAGCGTGGAGGACGGCAACCCGGCCGTCCGCCTCTACGCCGCCCGCGGCTTCACCGTGGTCGGACGCGAGGGGGAGTCGGACACGATGCTGCTGCGGCTCGCCGGGGCGCCCTCGGGGCGCCTGGAAGCCTGAGCGGAACCCGTCCTCCCTGTTCTCCCTGTCCGGCCTGTCCGCCCTGTCCTCCCCGAGCGGTTCGACGTCCCGCTCCCGCCTGCCGGGCCCGCCGCTCCCGCCTGCCGTGCCTCCGCCGTGCCTCCGCCGTGCCCCCGCCGTGCCTCCGCCGGTCCGGGAGGCCGTGCCCGAGCATCCTTTCGACAACTCGTCCGCCCTGCGTGGAGACTGTGTGCATGGATGCGTGGAGCAGGCACCGTGTGAGGGTCGCGGGTCGGGGCGAGGGGCCGGTGCTGGTGCTGGCGCACGGGTTCGGGTGTGATCAGAACATGTGGCGGCTGGTGCTGCCGGCGCTGGCGGAGCGGTTCAGGGTGGTGCTGTTCGACCACGTCGGTGCGGGCGGGGGGCAGGCCCCGGGGTGGAGCGAGGAGCGGTACTCCTCGCTCGACGGCTACGTGGACGACGTCCTGGAGATCCTGGCGGAGGAGGACCTGCGGGACGTGGTGTTCGTCGGGCATTCGGTCAGCGCCTCCGTGGGGGTGCTGGCGGCGGTGCGGGAGCCGGAGCGCTTCGCGAAGCTGGTGCTGCTCAACCCCTCCCCGCGGTTCGTCGACGAGGACGGCTACCGCGGCGGGTTCAGCCAGGACGACATCGAGGAGCTGCTGGAGTCGCTGGAGAGCAACTACCTGGGCTGGTCGGCGGCGATGGCCCCGGTCATCATGGGCAACGAGGACCGCCCCGAGCTGGGCCGGGAGCTGACCGGCAGTTTCTGCCGGATGGACCCGAAGATCGCCCGGGTGTTCGCCCGGGCCACGTTCCTGTCCGACAACCGCGCCGACCTGGCGCGCGTCACGGTGCCCACCCTGGTGCTGGACTGTGCGCACGACGCCATCGCGCCGCCCGAGGTCGGCGCGTTCGTCCACGCGCAGATCCCCGGCAGCCGCCGCGTGACGCTGGACGCCACCGGGCACTGCCCCCAGCTCAGCGCGCCCGGGGCCACCGCGGCCGCCATCCGCGCGTTCGCCGGTGAACCGCTGTGATGGTCCGCATCGAGGAGCCGTCGGAGGGCGGCCCCGGCGCGGACGGCCCCGGCGGGACGGCGGCGTTCACGGCGCTGCTGGAGGACAGCGCCGACGACCTGTACGAGAACGCGCCGTGCGGCTACCTGTCCACCCTCATGGACGGCACGCTCGCCAAGATCAACACCACCCTGCTGGACTGGCTCGGCCACACCCGCGAGGACCTGGTCGGGCGCCGCCGCTTCTCCGACCTGCTCACCGTCGGCGGCAGGCTCTACCACGAGACGCACTTCGCGCCCCTGCTCGCGATGCAGGGCGAGATCGGCGGGGTGGCCCTGGAACTGAAGGCCGCCGACGGCACACGCCTGCCCGTCCTGGTCACCTCCACCGTCAAGAAGGCGGACGACGGGCAGCCGCTGCTGATCCGCACCACCCTCTTCGACGCCCGCGACCGCCGTGCCTACGAGACGGAACTCCTGCGCGCCCGGCAGGAGGCCGACACGCTGCGCGAGGCCGCCGAGCAGGCCCGCCGGGAGGCGGAGGAACTCCACCGCGAGGCCGAGCAGGCCCGCGACGAGGCCCAGGCCGCGGCCCGGCTGGTGGAGGTGGAACGCGACCGCCTGCGCGTCCTCACGACGACCCTGCAGCGCACCCTGCTGCCCCCGGCGCTTCCCGCCGTCGCCGGTCTGCAGGTGGCGGCCCGCTACCACGTGGCCTCCGCCGACGAGGTGGGCGGTGACTTCTACGACCTCTTCCCCCTCGCGGACGGCCGGTGGGCGTTCTTCCTCGGCGACGTGTGCGGCAAGGGCGCACTCGCCGCTGCCGTCACCTCCCTGGTGCGCTACACCCTGCGCGCCGCCGCCGTCCACGACAGCGACCCCGCCGCGGTCCTGGGCAGCCTCAACACCCTCATGCAGAACACCTACCACGGCCTGGACGCCCGGTTCTGCACCGTCGTCTACGGCCTCCTCACCCCCGACCCGCACCGCGCCGCCACCCACCGCGGCGGTGGCTTCACGCTGACGCTCGCCAGCGGCGGCCACCCGCCTGCACTGCTCCTGCGCGCGGACGGCACCGCCACGTACGAGACGACCCCCGGCGGCCAGCTGATCGGTGTCGTCCCCGACGTCCACATCGCGACCACCACCTTCCGCCTCGGCCCCGGCGACACGCTCCTGCTCTACACCGACGGCCTCACCGAGGCCCATACGGCGGACGGCGCCCGCTACAGCGACGACGCCCTCCTGGAGCACGCCGCCCACCTCGCCCCCACCACCGCACCCGCACTCCTCGATTCCCTCACCGAGCTGCTCTCCGGCTTCGGCGCCGGTGTCGACGACGACACGGCGCTCGTCGCGCTGGGCGTCCCGATCAGCAGCGAAGGCCTCCGATGACCGATCTCAGCATCGCCGTCGGCACCACCGGATGCGGGGCGGTCATGACGATCGGCGGCGACCTCGACTTCCACAGCGCCCCCCGCGTCCGCGACGCCCTGGCCGTCCTCCACCTCGAACCGGGACAGCTGCTCGTCCTCGACCTCACCGGCCTCACCTTCTGCGACTCCTCCGGCATCAGCATCCTCGTGAGCGCCCGCAACCACACCCACGGCCTCCGCGCCGACACCGTGCTCGCCGCCGTCCCCGCCCACGTCAGCCGCATCCTGCAGACCGTCGGACTGGACCGGATCCTCTCCCAGTACCCCGACGTCCCGGCAGCCACGGCCTCCTGGACCGCACCCGGCACCTGACGGCCCCCACCGGCACCGGCCCCCAGCAGCACCGGCCCCCAGCAGCACCGGCCCTCCCACCGCCGGCACCGGCGCCCGTCGGCGACCGCGCCCGCGGGCGGAAAACAACGGAACCCGGGCGGCGCGACCGGCTACCATCCTGGTGTGGCCGTCGTAGCGATCTCTCGCCGATTTACCGGCCCCCCGGCCCCCGAAGGGCGCCGCAGGGGTCGGATCTCGCCACGTCTCCGGAGCTGAGCCGGCCGATCCCACCGTGCGGCCAGGCCCAGGGGCTGGGGGGTTCTCGAACCCGTCACCGCTCCTGGCCAGGAGGCCGACATGCCTGCCCACCTCTCCACCGAACAGCTCGCCCGTGACCTGTCCGTCCGGGACCTCACCGACCCTGCCGCCGGACCGCACGCCCTGCAGCTCGTCCTCGACCGCGCCGTCGACGCGCTGGCGGAGCGCTGGGGCTGCGAAGTCCGCCTGTACCGCGGTGAGCGCACCGTCACCGTCGAGGACAACTACGACAACCTCGGCTACCCCGCGGACGACGTCACGCGCGAGGCCCGCTACACGCGCTACGTCGACGACCGCAACATGCTGCGCAGCCACTCCAGCGCGCTGGTCCCGGCCGCGCTGCGTGCGCTGGCCGCGGACCCGGTCGACGACGTGCTCCTGGTCTGCCCCGGCCTGGTCCACCGTCGCGACAGCATCGACCGCCTGCACACCGGCACCCCTCACCAGCTCGACCTGTGGCGCATCACCCGCCGCCCGGCCCCGACGACCACCACGGACCTGGACGAGATGGTCACGACACTCGTCGACGGCCTCCTTCCCGGCGCGAGGCACCGCCACGAGGACCGCGTCCACCCGTACACCCTCGCCGGCCGCCAGGTGGACGTCGATCGTGACGGTGACTGGATCGAAGTGGCGGAGTGCGGCCTGGCGCACCCGCAGGTGCTCGGGCGGGCCGGCCTCGACGCCTCGTGGAGCGGCCTCGCGCTCGGCATGGGGCTCGACCGGATGCTGATGCTGCTCAAGGGCATCCCGGACATCCGCATCCTGCGCTCGGCCGAACCCTCCGTCGCCGCCCAGATGACCGACCTGGCTCCCTACCGGCCCGTGTCCGCCATGCCCCCCGTCCGCCGGGACCTCTCCGTGGCCGTCGACCGGGACGACGTGGCCGAGGACCTCGGCGACCGGGTCCGCGACGCCCTCGGGCCGGACGCCGACTGCGTGGAGACCGTCGGGATCCTCGCCGAGACGCCGTGCACCGAACTCCCGCCGCAGGCACTGGAACGGCTCGGAGCCCGCCCGGAGCAGAAGAACGTCCTCCTCACGGTGGTCCTGCGGCACCTGGACCGCACCCTCACCGACCACGACGCCAACCTGCTGCGCGACCGCATCTACGCCGCCGTCCACCAGGGCAGCGCCCACCAGTGGGCCACGGACGGCTGACGGGAACGGGCCGACCCGGTGCGGTGCGGTGCGCCCGGTGCACCGCACCGCACGCGGCGCCGCCGCCCCGGACGGTTCTGCCGGTCGCCTATGATGCGCGCATGCCGGGTACCGCCGCCGTCGCCGCACGGCGGACAGCGGGGCACGGGAAGCACCTCCCGCCTGCGACCGCCCGCGACCGACTCCAGGAGTTCACCATGATCACGCTTGCCCCCGGGCGCCCCTACCGCGTGCTGCTCGTCGAGGACGACGCCGCCGACGCGATGCTCATCGAGGAGGCACTGGAGGAGAAGGCGCAGCGCGACATCGTGCGGGTCGACAACGGCGAGGCCGCCCTGGAGTACCTGCGCGCGGAGGGAGCCCTGATGCCGGACCTCATCGTGCTGGACCTCAACATGCCCCGCATGAACGGCCAGGAGCTGCTGGACATCATCAAGATCGACGAGAGTCTCAAGTCGATCCCCGTGGTCGTGCTCACCACCTCGGCGGCGCCCGACGACGTGAGCGGTGCGTACCGCCGGCACGCCAACGCCTACGTGACCAAGCCCGTCCAGCTCGACGACTTCACCCGGGCCGTCCAGAGCATCGACTCCTTCTACCTGGACACCGCCCTGACCCCGAACGACTGACGGCCCGTCAGGGGCCGTTCCCCGCCGGCGGGGAACGAGCCGGAACGGCTGCGGCGGCTGTACGGCTGCGGCGGCCGGCCCGCCCGCTGTCCGGGAGGGGCCGGCCGCCGCCGGGTCCGGGGCGGGGGGGCGTCAGCCGGTCGCCCTGGTGACGAACTCGGTGGTGTAGGTCTTCGCGAGGTCGATGGTCGATTCCTTGCCCTTCACGTCCGGGTGGAAGGCGCCGAGGACGGCGAGGACGGTCTTCGGGCCGTCCGCGGGCATGACGCCGTCGGTGGTGAACATCGGCAGGGTGGCCTTGATCGACGCCGCGTACAGCTCCGCGCCGCCCTGGGCGTAGTCGGCGGGCATCTTCGCGGCGATCTCCTCGGGGGTGTGGGTGTTCATCCACCCGAGGGTCCTGACGAAGGCGTCGGCGAGCTTCTGGACGGTCTCCTTGTTGCCGTTCACCCAGGAGGTGTTCATGTACAGGGAGGACGACGGGTAGAGGCCGCCGAGTGCCGCCCTGGAGCCTTCGGGGGTGCGCATGTCGTACAGGACGGTGCCGAGGTTCTTCGCCAGGATGTTGGCGACGGTGGGGTCGGTGGTCATGCCGGCGTCGATGGAGCCCTGCTGCATCGCGGCGATGAAGGTCTGCCCCGCGCCGACCGCGACCGGGCTGAACTCGCTGACGTCGACGCCGTTCTTGACGGCCAGGTACTTCGTCAGGAAGTCGGTGGAGGAGCCGATGCTCGTCACGCCGAGCTTCTTGCCCTTGAAGTCGGCCCCGGTCCTGATCGCACCGGCCTGCTCGGCCGACACCACCTCGACCTCGCCGGGCGCCTGCGAGAACTGCACGACGGACTCGACGCTCTTGCCCTTGGCCTGGAGGTCGATGGTGTGGTCGTAGAAGCCGACCGCGCCCTGGACGTCCCCGGCGAGGAGTGCGGTGGTGGCGTTGACGCCGGCCGGCTCGCTCATCAGCTCGACGTTGACGCCGGCCTCGGCGAAGAAGCCGAGGCGCTGGGTCAGCATGGCCGGCATGTAGATGACCTTGTCGAGGCCGCCGACCATGATCTTGACCTTGGGGCCGTCGACCGCAGGGCCGGCCGGGGCGGCGCCGGTGCGGGAGGAGGACGCGGCGTCGTCGGCACAGGCGGCGAGGGGGAGGAGCAGTACGGCGGTGACGGCGGCTGCGGCGGTTCTGCGCATGGGGGATCCTCTTTCGGACAGCAGGGGGTGAGGGGGTTCAGCGGCCGTCGCCGGAGTCGGCGGGCTTCCAGCGGAAGAGCCGTTTCTCGGCGAAGGTGAGCAGCCCCTCGGTGAGGAGGGCGACGACGGCGAGGATGGTCATGGCGGCGTACACGCCCGCGGCGTTGAAGGTGCCCTGGGCGGCGGCGACCATCAGACCGAGGCCCTTGGTGGCGCCGATGTACTCGCCGACGATGGCGCCGATCAGGGCGAAGCCGAAGCTGACGTGCAGGCTGGTGAAGATCCAGGTGGTGGCGGCGGGGATGACGACCTGGAGGGTGACCCTGCGGTTGTCGGCGCCGAGGATCCGGGCGTTGGCGACGAGGTTGCGGTCGACCTCGCGGGCGCCCTGGAAGGCGTTGAAGAACACCGGGAAGAAGACGAGGACGACGGCGGAGGCGACCTTGGAGGCGGGGCCGAGGCCGAACCAGATCAGGAAGATCGGCGCGAGGACGATCCGCGGGATCGCGTTGAGCACCTTGATGTACGGGCCGAGCACGTCGGCGAGGAAGCGGATCCGGCCGAGCGCGATGCCGAGCAGCACGCCGCCGACGACGCCGATCACCCAGCCGGTCAGCGCCTCGTAGAGGGTGTAGCCGATCTGCTCGCCGAGCGAGCCCTGGGCGGTGCCGTGGGCGATCCACTGCCAGATCTGCGCCCAGATCCTCGACGGCTGCGAGAAGTTGAAGGGGTCGACGACGCCGGTGCGGGCGCAGACCTCCCAGAGCCCCAGGAAGGCGACGAGCACGCCGGCCCGGGCCGCGTGGACGGTCGTCCTCCGCCGGCGGGCAGCGCGTTCACGGACCTCGGTGCGGGTGGTGGCAGGCGCTGCGGCAGCCGTGGACGCGGTGGACGCGGCGGTGGTCTCAAGCGGCACGACCCGCTCCTCTCTCACGGGTGATGCGGACCTCTTCGCCGAGCGAGGCCCAGATCTCGCGGTACAGCTCGACGAAGCGCGGCTCCAGACGGACGGCCTCGACGGTGCGCGGACGGGGCAGGTCGACGGTGAAGACCTCCTTGACGGTCGCCGGGCCCGCGGTCATCACCACGACCCGGTCGGCCAGCGCGACGGCCTCGTCGAGGTCGTGGGTGACGAAGACGACGGACGACCCGGTGCCCGCCCACAGCTCCAGCAGCTGGTCGGACATGAGCGCGCGGGTCTGCACGTCGAGCGCGGAGAACGGCTCGTCCATCAGCAGGATCTTCGGGTCGTTGACGAAGGTCTGGGCGAGCGCGACGCGCTTGCGCATGCCGCCGGACAACTGGTGCGGGTAGCGGTCCTCGAAGGCGGAGAGACCGACCCGGCCCAGCCAGTCGCGGGCCCGCTCACGGGCCTCGTCGGCGGGAGCCCCGCGGAACCGCGGGCCCGCCATGACGTTCGACAGCACGGTGCGCCACGGGAAGACGGCATCCTGCTGGAAGACGAAGCCGACGTGCGGGTTGATGCCGTCGACGGATTCACCGTGCACCCGCACGATGCCCTCCGTGGGCTCCTCCAGGCCGCTGACCAGCGTCAGCGTGGTGGACTTGCCGCAGCCGGTCGGGCCCACCACGGCCACGAACTCGCCGGGCGCGACGGTGAGGTCGAGATCCCGTACGGCGGTGTGCAGGTCGCCGGACGGCGTCCGGAATCGTTTGGTCGCGCCGGTCAACTCGATCGCCGGGGCGGTGCGGGCCTTCTCCAGGCTCACGGGAACCACCTACTTCCTCGGCCGGCGTCGTCGCCGGCTCGGTGCTGTGGTCCGGGACGCTACGAGCCGGACGCGGCACGGCGGCAGCCTTGCGGGCGTATCGCGGCTTTGCCGCGTTGAGGGGTGTTCTGCTCGTTTTGCTTCCGCTACAACAGCGGAGCGGGGCTGACAGAAACACGCAGGAAACATAGGGTGACCGTCCACCCCGGACCGCGCCCCCACCCCGGACCGCGCCGGCCTGCGCAGAGAGGAGACCGCCGTGAGACGACCGCACTGGCCGCGCCGGGTCTTCGCGCAGCTGCTGCTGAGCCAGACCGTCATCACCGTCGGCGTGACGGCGGTCACCGCCGGACTGTTCCTCGCACCCGTCAGCCGCGAACTGGACCGCGACGCCATGGACCGCGCCCTGGCCATCGCCCGGGTCACCGCCACGGACGAGACCCTCGCCCGGGCCGCCGCGGCCCGCGACGCGGAGACCGTGCAGCGCAACGCCGAGCAGATCCGGATCGCCACCCGGGCCAGCTTCGTGGTGATCACCGACACCCGCGGCATCCGGCTCTCCCACACCGACCCCGCGCGGATCGGCCAGCGGGTCTCCACCGACCCGGAACCCGCACTGCGCGGAGAGAGCGTCACCGCCATCCAGGACGGCACCCTGGGCCGGACCGCCCGCGGCAAGGTACCGCTGCGCACCGCGGACGGGCGGATCGTCGGCGAAGTCTCGGTCGGCATCAGCGACGGCTCGATCCGCCGCCGCCTGCTGTCGATGGCCGGCGGCATCCTGCTGTGCGCGGGCGCCGGCCTGGCCGCCGGCCTCACCGCGACCCTGCTGCTGGCCCGCCGCCTCAAGCGCCGCACGCACAACATCGCCGTCGCCGACATCGCCGGGCTGCTCGTCGAACGGGAGGCGATGCTGCACGGCATCCGCGAGGGCGTGGTCGCCCTCGACGGGTCGGGCCGCGTGCGGCTCGCCAACGACGAGGCGCTGCGGCTGCTGGCCCTGCCCGAGGACTGCCGCGGCCGGACGGTCGACGATCTCCTGCCGCCGGGCCGGCTCGCCGACGTGCTCTCCGGGCGGATCGAGGGCCCCGACCTGCCGGCCGTGCGCGACGACCGGGTGCTGGTGGTCAACCGGATGGCCACCGCCGACGGCGGCGCGGTCACCACCCTGCGCGACCGCACCGAGCTGGAGTCCCTCGTCCGCGAACTCGACAACACCCGCAGCCTCACCGAGGCGCTGCGCGCCCAGGACCACGAGCACGCCAACCGGATGCACACCCTGCTGGGCATGCTCGAACTCGGGTGGACGGACCAGGCGGCCGCCTTCATCTGCGACCGGTCCGGCTCGCACGCCGCCCTGGCCGCACGGATCGGCGAGCAGGTCCAGGACCCGCACGTGGCGGCGCTCCTCGTGGGCAAGGCCGCCGTCGCGGCGGAGCGCGGCATCCGGCTCGCCGTCACCGCGGACAGCCACCTGCCGGACGCCGCGGTCGACGCCCGCGCCCTGGTCACCGTCGTCGGGAACCTCGTCGACAACGCACTGGACGCGCTGGACGGCGGAACGGTCGAGATCCGGCTGCGTCCCGTCGGGGCGACCCTGCTCGTCGAGGTCGCGGACAGCGGCCCGGGCGTGCCCCCGGACCTCCGCGAGCTGATCTTCGAGGAGGGCTGGACCAGCAAGGACGCCCCCGCCCACCGCCCTCGCGGGCTCGGCCTCGCGATGGTCCGCCGCCTGGTCGAGCGCTCGGGCGGACGGCTGGCCGTCGGCACCGGCCCGCTCGGCGGCGCACGCTTCACCGTGGAACTTCCCGAAGCCCTGATCGGCGTGGAGACGGCATGATCGACGTACTCGTGGTGGACGACGACTTCCGGGTCGCGGACGTGCACGCCGCCTACGTGGCGAAGATCCCCGGCTTCCGGGTCACCGCGACGGCGCACAGCGCCGGCCAGGCCCTCGCCGCGCTGGAACGCGCCCCCGTCGACCTGGTGCTCCTCGACCACCACCTGCCGGACGAGAACGGGCTCGCCCTGGTGCGGCGGCTGCGGGAGGCCGGGATCGGCTGCGACGTGATGATGGTGACGGCCGCCCGCGACGTCTCCACCGTGCACGCGGCCATGCAGCACGGCGCACTGCAGTACCTGGTGAAGCCGTTCAGCTTCGCCGGGCTGCGCGACAAGCTCACCGCCTACGCGGACCTGCGGCACGCGCTGGCCGGCCCCGCGGCGCGCGAGGCCGGCCAGGACGAGGTGGACCGGATGTTCGCCGCCCTGCGCACCCGGCCCTCCCCGCGGGCCCCGCTGCCGAAGGGCCACTCCGCCCCCACCGCGGACCTGGTGCTCGGCGCCCTGCGCGGGGCCGACCGGGCGCTGTCCGCCCAGGAGGTCGCCGACGCCACCGGCCTCTCCCGCTCCACCGCGCAGCGCTACCTGAAGCAGCTCGCCCGGGACAACCGCCTGCGGCTCTCCCTGCGGTACGGCGACACCGGACGCCCCGAGCACCGGTACCTGCTGCCGGCCCGCGTCTGACGCCCGGCCGGTGCGGCCGGTGCGGTCGGTCTCACGAGGCGGCCGGTCTCATCGGGCGGTCGCCCCTTCGGTCCGGCGGAGCACGCGCGCCTCCCAGGGCGCCAGGACGGTGGCGCTCCCCGGTTCCGCCGGGTCGGTGCCGGGCACGTTCCCCAGGATCCGTCCGGCCTGCCACCACTGCGGCGGCAGGTCGAGCCGCACGCTCCCGCCGGTGAAGTTCCCGAGGACCAGCAGCGTCGTGCCCCGGTGGCTGCGGGTGAACGCGTAGACCCGCTCGTCCTGCGGCAGCAGCAGGGTGAAGTCCCCGTGGACGACCGCCGGCTCGCTGTGGCGCAGGGCGATCAGCCGCCGGTAGTGGTGGTAGACCGAGTGCGGGTCGCTCCGGGCGGCGGCGGCGTTGACGGTGGTGTGGTCGGGGTTGACCGGGATCCACGGGATCCCGGTGGTGAACCCGGCGCCCGGCGAGGCGTCCCACTGCATCGGGGTCCGGGCGTTGTCGCGGCCCATCGCCCGCAGGCCGCGCAGCACCCGCTCCGGGTCCTCGCCCGCCGCGAGGGCCTGCGCGTGGTGGTTGAGCGACTCGATGTCCCGGAAGTCCCCGATCGAGGCGAACGGGGCGTTGGCCATGCCCAGCTCCTCGCCCTGGTAGACGAAGGGCGTGCCGCGGTGCAGGTGCAGGACGGTGGCGAGCATGGTGGCCGACCGGACCCGGTGGAGGGGGCCGTCGTCGCCGAACCGGGAGACGATCCGCGGCTGGTCGTGGTTGCTCCAGTACAGGCTGTTCCAGCCGGTGGCGGCCAGCCCTTCCTGCCAGCGCGCCAGGGACGCCTTCAGGTCCGTCAGCCGCAGCGGGCGCGGGTCGAACTTGCCGCCCGGGCCGTGGTCGAGGCTCACGTGCTCGAACTGGAAGACCATGTCCACCTCGGCCCGCGCCGGATCGGTGAACAGCCGCGCCTGTTCGACCGTCACCCCCGGCATCTCACCCACGGTCAGCAGCCGGCCCGGATGGTGCGCGAACACCTCGCGGTGCATCTCCTGCAGGTGGTCGTGCACGCGCGGCCCGCAGACGTAGGACGGCGAGCCGTCGCCCTGCGGGCCGTCCCCGCGCAGCGGACCGTCCGGCAGGGCCGGGTCCTTGGAGATCAGGTTGACGAC
The DNA here is from genome assembly GCF_045862635.1 of Kitasatospora sp. NE20-6. NCBI lineage: Bacteria > Bacillati > Actinomycetota > Actinomycetes > Kitasatosporales > Streptomycetaceae > Kitasatospora > Kitasatospora sp. NE20-6. Next base: position 63,288 of record NZ_BPRL01000022.1, on the reverse strand, counting down.
GTCCATCCGGAAGCCGTCCACCCCCCGCTCCAGCCACCAGCGCATCATCGCGTACACGGCGTGCCGCATGGCCGGCTCCTCCCAGTTGAGGTCCGGCTGCCGGGAGGAGAACAGGTGCAGGTAGTACGCGCCGCCGGCCTCGTCGTACGTCCAGGCCGGGCCGGAGAAGAACGAGCCCCAGTTGTTCGGCGCGCCGCCGCCCGCCCCGGCGCCCCCGCGCGGCGGCCGCCACCAGTACCACGAGCGCTTGGGGCTCGCCGGGTCGCGGGACTCCTGGAACCACGGGTGCCGGTCCGAGGTGTGGTTCACCACCAGGTCCATCACCAGCCGCATGCCGCGCCCGTGCACGGCCGCGAGCAGCCGGTCGAACGCGGCCAGATCGCCGAAGAGCGGGTCGATGTCCTGGTAGTCGCTGATGTCGTACCCGTTGTCGGCCTGCGGCGACGGGTAGACCGGCGAGAGCCACAGCACGTCGACGCCCAGCTCCGCGAGGTGGTCGAGCCGCCCCGTGATGCCGTCCAGGTCGCCGATCCCGTCACCGTCGGAGTCGGCGAAACTGCGGGGATAGACCTGGTACACGACGGCGGACCGCCACCACGCACCGTCCTCGGAGGACACGCTCCCGGTCATCGGGTCCATGGGACCGCCTCTCTCGTTCTCGTCGGACCGGCCTCGCCTCCCTCCTGCCCCGGCGGCGCCGGGCCCACCCGGCCGGAGACCCGCCGCCCGTCGGCGCCGCCGGTGCTGCCGGTCGGCCCGTGCCCCTCACCGGGATCCGAGGATCAGATCCGCCATGGCGAGCAGCCCGATCGCGGCGATCGCGCACCGCAGGGCCGTCGGCGGCAGCAGCCGGCCGTACCGGGAGCCGAGCAGACCCCCGACCGTCGACCCGGCCGCGACGAGCACGGCAACGCGCCAGTCGACGCTGGTGAAGGCGGTGAAGACGATCGCGGCCACCAGGTTCACCGTCAGCGCCAGGGCGTTCTTCACGGCGTTCAGGCGCTGCAGGTGTTCGGTCGTCGACGCGCCGAGCAGCCCGATGAGGACGACGCCCTGCGCGGCGCCGAAGTAGCCGCCGTAGATGCCGGTGGCGAACACGCCGAACGGGAGCCACGCACCGCCGCGCCGTCGGCCGGCGGCCGGCCGGCGGGCCAGGACCGGCTGCACGAGCACCAGCACGCAGGCCGCACCGATCAGCACGGGCACGACCGTCCGGAACCAGGCGGACGGCAGGCGGAGCAGCAGGAGGCTGCCGATCAGCGCACCGCCGCCGGCGGCCGCCGCGAGCCGCCGGAGGAGCGGGCCCTGGCCGGTGAGCTCCCGGCGGTAGCCGTACACCGCACCGCCCATTCCGGGGACGAGTCCGACGTTGTTGGACACGGTCGCCAGGACGGGCGGGTAGCCCATCGCGATCAGCGCGGGGAACGTGATCAGCGAACCCGAGCCGACCACCGCGTTGACGGCGCCCGCTCCTGCGGCGGCGAGCGTCAGCCATCCGAGATCCCATCCGTGCACGGTCACTCCGGACTCCTCATGGCTGCCGGAGATCCGGTTCCGCACCGAGGCGGCTGCGGCTGAACAGCAGGGCGGGTTCCTCCGACAGCAGGCCGAACGCCTGCACGGCGCCGACGAGGATGGTGTGGTCGCCGGCCGGGTGGGTGGATTCGACGACGCAGTCGAAGTAGGCGATCCCGCCGAGCAGCACCGGCGAGCCGGTGCGCCGGGCGGGTGCGTGGGCGACGGCGGAGAACGCGGTGCCGTCCCGGGCCCGGGACGGGTCCGCGAACGACCGTGCCGTCTGCTCCTGGAGGGAGCTCAGCACGGTCACCGCGAACCCGTCGCCGGACAGCACCTGACCGGTCGTCCGGGAGTCGGTCCGGAGAACCGCCAGGACCAGCAGCGGGTCGAGCGACACGGTGGTGAACGCGTTCACCGTCATGCCGTGCGGCTCGCCGTCCCGCCGGCAGGTCAGCACGGTCACCCCGGTGGGGAACCGGGCGGCCGAATGCCGGAACTCACCGGGCGGGTTCTCCGGCAGCCGCACGCGGTCCGCGCTGTCGGTGCGGGTCATCGGCCGTCTTTCGAGGTGGCCGCCCGCAGCGAGCCGAGGAGGTCGAAACCCGCCACGACCCTGTCCCGGTCCACCCCGAAATCGACGAGGCAGGCGATCTCGTCGACATCGGCCTTCCGGACCCGCTCGACGACGTCGACGGCCTTGTCGACGGTGCCGAGCAGACCGCCCTCGTCGAAGTACCGCTCGAAGGAGCGCTCGACCATGGCATCGAGGTGCCGGGGGCTGAGCGCTGCGGGGTCGATCCGCCGACCCTTCGGACCGGAGCTCATGGTGAGGCCGGCGAAGCTGCGGAGGTAGGCGGACAACGGTGCCCGGACCGTCTCCCTGGCGACGGCCTCGTCCTCGTGCAGGTACGCGTGGAGCATGAGGACGACGTGCCCGCGGTCCTGGTCCGAGCCGGACCGGGCCGCGTACTCCTCGCGGTAGAGCGCGACCTTGCCGGACAGTTCGTCCAGGTCCTGCCCGACGAGGTGGGTGAGGAGTCCGGCCCGCGCGCGGCCCGCCGCCCGGAACGTCTCGGGGCCGCCCGAACTCGTGATCCAGACCGGGAGTTCGGCCTGCACGGGACGCGGGTAGGACCGCACGTGCTGCGTCCCGCCCTCGCCGTCGACGACGGCGAGGGAGCCGCCGCGCCACAGTTCGCGCACGTCGTCGACGGTGCTCTGCAGCTTCGCCTTGCGGTCCGCGAAGTTCTCCGGCCGCAGCGCGAAGTCCTGCGGGTGCCAGCCGGAGGCGAACGAGACGCCGGCCCGGCCGCCGGAGAGGTTGTCGACCACCGCCCACTCCTCGGCGATGCGCACCGGGTGGTGCAGCGGTGCCACCACGCTCCCCGCGCGGATGCCGACCCGCTCGGTGACGGCCGCGACGGCCGCCCCCAGCACGGACGGGTTCGGGTAGATGCCGCCGAACTCGTGGAAGTGCCGTTCCGGTGTCCACACCGCGGTGAAGCCGTGGGTGTCGGCGAACTTCGCCCCTTCGAGCAGCAGACCGTACCGGTCGGTCGAACCGGCGTCCGCCTCTTGATCGTTGGCGAAGTAGAACAGGCTGAAGTCCATCGTCTTGCCGTCCTCCGTCAGATGTCGAGGGTCACGTCGTACGCCGACAGCCAGCGGTTGAGCCACAGCGCCATCTCCAGGCCGCCGCGGCTGTACGGCAGGCTCGTCGCGCTCAGCGACCGGTCGAGGACCTTGTCGACCCTGGCCCGGTCCAGCAGCGGGTGCACCGGCGCGTTCGGGTCGGCGAGCACCACGGCCATCTCGGCCCGCAGCGCGGCCTCGTAGCCCGGATCCTGGGTCGCCGGGTACGGCGTCTTCTTCCGCTCCAGGATCGACGCCGGCAGCAGGTCACGGGCCGCCGCGCGCAGCAGGCTCTTCTCCTGGCCGTCGAACGTCTTCATCTCCCACGGCGCGTTGAACACGTACTCGACCAGGCGGTGGTCGCAGAACGGCACGCGGACCTCCAGGCCGACCGCCATGCTCATGCGGTCCTTGCGGTCGAGGAGGGTCTGCACGAACCGCGTCAGGTTGAGGTACGACACCTTGCGCATCCGCCGGTCGACCTCGCTCTCCCCGGCCAGCACGGGCACCTCGGCCACGGCGTCGGCGTACCGGTCGGCCCGGTAGCCGGCTATGTCGAGCTTCTCCCGCAGGCCGCCGTCGAGCAGCGAGGTGCCGCCGAAGTACCGGGCCGATCCGGAGGTGAGCCACGGGAACGTGGTCGCGTCGATCGCCTCCGGCCGGTGGAACCAGAGGTAGCCGCCGAAGAGTTCGTCGGCGGACTCGCCCGACAGCGCCACCGTCGAGTGCCGCCGGACCGCCTGGAAGAGGAGGTAGAGCGAGGGCCACATGTCGCCCCAGAACGCCGGCGGCACGTCGGTGGCCCGGAGCACGGCCGCCCGGACCGCCGGCTCCGACAGCTCGCTGCTGTCCAGCAGGATCTCCTGGTGGACGGTGCCGACGTGCGCGGCCAGGTCACGGACGAACGGCGCGTCGGGCGCGCCCCGCACCGCGTCGGGCTGGAAGCTGTCGGGCGCGCCCTTGAAGTCCACCGAGAACGAGTTCACACGGCCGCGGCCTTCACGCTCCAGGACCCCCGCGGCGATCGCCGTGATCGTCGAGGAGTCCAGGCCGCCGGAGAGCAGGGTGCACACCGGCACGTCCGAGATCAGCTGCCGGGCGACGATGTCCTCCAGCAGGTCGCGGACGTGTCCGACGGTCTGCTCGCGGGTGTCGGTGTGCGGGGCCGCCTCCAGCGTCCAGTACCGGGTCTTCCTGAGGCCCGTCGCGTCGACCCGGACGATCTCGCCCGGAACGACCTCGTGCATGCCGCTGAACACCGCGGCCCCGGGCGTCTTCACCATGTCCAGCGCCTCGCACAGGCCCGCCCGGTCGACGGTCCGGCGCGCCTGCGGGTTCGCCAGGATCGCCTTGGGCTCCGAACCGAACAGGACCCCGCCCGGCGTCGGGTAGTAGAAGAGCGGCTTCACGCCCATCCGGTCCCGGACGAGGACGAGCTCCTGGCGCACCGCGTCCCAGATGCCGATGGCGAACATGCCGTTGAGGCGGCGGGCGAAGTCCGTGCCCCACTGCAGGTAGGCCCGCAGGACGACCTCGGTGTCGCTGTTCGTCCGGAACGCGTGGCCGTGCCCGATCAGCTCCGCGCGGAGCTCACGGTAGTTGTAGACCTCGCCGCAGAAGGTGAGGGCCGCGAGCGTGCGATCGCCGTCGTGGTCGGCGACCATCGGCTGCTTGCCGCCTTCGAGGTCGATGATCGAAAGCCGCCGGTGCCCCAGCGCGATCGGACCGGAGATCCACATCCCCTCCTCGTCCGGTCCGCGGCAGTCCATGGTCCGGGTCATCAGCCGTACGAGCTCGTGATCGCGTTCGAGCCCGCGGTCACGGTCGAACCAACCGGTAATTCCGCACACGTCGTGTTCTCCGTTCTTCGGTCGTCGCTGGTCGCTGGTCGCTAGGCGAGGAGGGCGTCGACGAGCGCGAGGAGCTCGCGCGGCGTCTTCGCGTCGGAGGTGACGGACGCGGGGAGCTCGATGCCGTACCGGCGCTCCAGCTGCGAGATCGCGTTGAGCAGCGTCAGCGAGTCGTATCCGAGCGCGTCGAACGCCACGTCGAGCACGTCCGGCGTCGGCTCGACCGGGTCCTCGTAGTCGTTGCACTCGTTGAGCAGCTCGATCAGTGCGTCGAGGGTGAGCTTCTCCATCGGGAGGCCTTTCGTCGGGATGGCTGGTTCAGAGGGATCGGCCGGGGCGGAGCACCGCGTCGACCGAGGCGACGAGGGTCCGCAGGAAATCCGGGTCGAACGGCCCGTACGTGCGCCGGCCGTCGGCCGAGCGGGGCGACATCAGGTGCCCGAGCCGCGGATGGACCGTCAGCTGCGAGCGGAGACCGTGCGCCAGTGCCGCGTGGTGCAGGAGGTGGGCGTGCCGGGGCGGTGTCGTCCAGTCCTCGGCGCCCACGTGGATCGTCATCCGGCCGGACAACCCGGCCAGCCGGCGGTACGGAGCGGGCTGCGCGAACCAGTCGCGCCAGAACGAGGCGGGCGCCGACTCCTCGCCGTGCGCCAGCGCCTGCTCCTCCCAGGTGTCGTACGCGAACGCGAGCTCGGCGCGGAGCAGTTCGAGGTCGGCCTTCGACCCGAAACGGTCGACCAGGTCGAAGTCCTCCCACCACCCGCTGCGCCCGGCGGCGTCGGCCTGCGCCGCGGCGAGGTCGACGGTGCCGTCCGCACCGGCGAATCCGCCTGCGACCAGCCATTCCAGGTGCCGGTCCAGGCCCATCCACCGCTGGAACACCGGGCGTGCCTCGGCGCTCGGGGCGACGACCGCCAGGTGGCTCTCGCCCCCGAGGCGCCCGGCCGCGGCCACCGCCACCTCGGCGCCCATCGAGACGCCCAGCAGCAGTACGCGGCCGTCGTCCACGTCGGGGTGGGCCCGTACCTGTTCGACCACCCGGACGGCGTCGTCGACGAGGCCGGTGAAGGTGAAGCGGGGCGATCCCGCGCCGTCGCGGCGGTCCTCGGTCAGGAAGCGGGTGTCGAACGCGGCCGCGGCGATCCCGGCCCGGACCAGGGCGCCGCCGAGGTCGTCGAACAGGCGGACCGGGCCGGTGCCGGAGGCCTCGGCGGGAAGGAAGGCGTCGCGGTCCCAGGCGCCGAACGGGTGCAGCATCACGACGGCCGGGACGGTCCGGCCGGGCGGGACCGCGTTCGGCAGCCGCAGTACCGCGGTGCGGTCGCCGTCGAACGGCAGGTCGTCGGTGCGGTCGAAGGCAGTGTCGTCGGTCATGTCCGTCACCGTCTCAGACCCGTACGAGGCTGCAGAACCACTGCATGCCCCCGGACAGGCCGGCGAGCGCCACGAGGTCACCGGGGGCCAGCTCGTCCCGCTCGTCGTAGATGCTCAGGCAGAGCAGTTGGTCGGCGCAGCCGACGTGGCTCAACTCGGCGGCGAGCGCCGCGTTCGTCCGCTCCAGCGGGATGCCGGTCGCCCTGGCGACACCGGCCAGCGAGTGCTGGTTGTCGTTCAGGTAGATCAGGCGCCGGATCTCCGACATCGACACGCCGGCCCGCCGGCAGGCGCGCTCCACGACGGCGGTCACCTGGTGGTCGACGTCCTTGACGAACTGGGCGAGCTGCTCGGGTTCGCGGCGGAAGTGCTGGTGGACGAGGGCCAGTTGGTCCACTTCGAGGTTTCCGCCGGTGGGCGCGGCGCTGCCGCCGTACTCGACCCGGAAGAAGTCCACGTAGCGCGGGTCGACGATCTGATCGGTCGCCAGCCACTGCAGCCGGCCGTGGCCGCGCTGGAGCACCGCGGCGGCGGCGCCGTCGCTGCCGAGGCACGTGTTGTTGCGCATGCGGTTGATGTGCGCCTCGCTGACCCGGTGCACGGCGACCAGCAGGACGCGCTGGATGTCGTCCCGGACGGCCATGAGCCCGGCGATCTGCTGGAGGGCGGTCACCGCGGACGCGCAGCCCTGGGTGGCGAGCAGGGTCGGTGTCGTCCCCAGTTCGAGCTCGCGGGCGACGGCGGCGGAGGCGTCCCAGTTGAGGTACTCCGGCACCCCGCTGTCCGCGACCACCAGGTAGTCGATGTCCGACGCCGTGAGACCGGCGGCTTCGAGCGCCCGGCGGGCGGCGTCCGCGGCCATGCGGGTCTGGCCGACGCCCGGGGCGGCCCGGTGGTAGGTGCGGTACCCCCAGCGGATCACCCGGTCGGGGTCGTCGACGTAGGAGCCGGCCGTCCCGGCGACGTCGTGGGGCTCGCCCAGGACGTGGGCGAGGGAGGCGATTCCGAGCGTCACGGGCGGGTTCATGCCGTAACCTCCTTGGCTTTGAGGATCTGACGGGCCGACAGCACGAGGAGGACCGTCGTCTGCGTCCCGGCGTTGACGATCATGGCGATCCATGCCCCCGTCAGCCCCAGCGGCGTGAGTGCGAGCAGTGGTGCCAGACAGAGCTGCAGGGCTGCACCGGCCGTGGTGGAGGTGGCCAGCGCACGGCCGTGGCCGCCGCCCAGGAAGATGCCGCTCAGGGTGACGTTGCAGAGCAGCAGGGTGATGTAGACCGCGAGCCACGGGATCTGGCCGTGGGCCGCGCTGCGGATCGCCGCCTCGTCCGTGACCGCGTCCACCGCGAGCCCGCCGAGGGTCAGCACCGCCAGGCCGCCGAGGAGGGACCAGGCGACGCCGAGCCGCACCGACGACGAGCGGCTCGCCGCGAGCAGCACGTCGTCGCCGGCGCCCTTGGCCCGGGCCGCGATGATGGTCGCGGCCTGCCGCATCGCGTACGCCGCCATGGTGAGGAACAGGAGCGTCCGCGTGACGGTGCCGTACGCGGCGACCTCGTCCGTCCCGAAGCGGGCCACCACTCCGACGATCAGCATGCCGGCGGTCATCCGTACCAGGAAGTCCACGCCCAGCGGCAGGCCGGCCCGCAGGATCTCGCGGACCGGGCCCGGCCCGGGGGCTGCCGGAGCCTCCGGAGCGGCGTTCATCTCGCGCAGCAGCGGAGACCGCCGGTAGAGCCTCCAGGTCACCGCCAGCGTGACCGCCCGCGACGCGACCAGGGCCAGCGCCGAGCCGGTGACGCCGAGCCGCGGGGCGCCCAGCCACCCGTAGATGAGGACGGGGTCGGCGACGACGAGGATCACGTTCGACAGGACGGCCATGCGCATCGGCGTGCGCGTATCCCCGTTGGCCTTGAACGTGCTGTCCAGGAGGTACTGGCCGTAGAACACCGCGATGCCCGGCACCGCGACGGTGAGGTAGTCGACCGACAGTTGGACCGCCGCCGCCTCGTCGGAGCCGAGCACCAGTCCCGCCAGCGGCTCCCGCAGCGCGAAAAGTACCACACAGATCACCGCGGTGACGGCGGCGGTGAGACGGAACGCGGCGCGCAGCACCGGCCGCAGCTGCGCGTGTTCGTCCGCGCCGACGGCGCGCGACAGCAGGATCGTCGTGCCGCCGCTGACGGCCAGGATGACGCTCATGAGCACGTTCTCAAGGGTGCTGGCCATGGTGACGGTGGCCAGCGCGGGCCCCCCGAGCCGCGCGATCCAGACGACCGAGATGATGCCGGCGATGACGCCCGACATGAGCTCGATGTACACCGGCCAGGCGACGGGCAGCAGACGCGCGGGGTCCAGCCATCCCGTCACCGGCCGGCGTCCCGTCGGCGGTGGGGTGAGCACAGGTGGAGCTGTCATCGCGACGCGGTTTCCTTCGCTGATCGGAACCGTTGAGGGGTGAATGCCGCCGGGATCCCGTCGTCGCCGGTGACCAGCAGCGCGGTCATCAGGTCCGCCGCGACCGGCGCGAGCAGGACGCCGTGCCGGTAGTGCCCGGTGCAGACGTACGCGCCCGGGCGGCCCGGGACGCGTCCCATGACGGGCAGGTGGTCGGGGGTGTCGGGCCGCAGGCCCACCCTGGTCGCCGTCACCTCGTGGCCGGCCAGCGCCGGCACCAGGGCGACCGCCTTGCGCAGCAGCGATTCGGTGGCCTGCGCCGAGGGCCGCACGTCGAAGCCCGTGTGGTCCAGGGTGGCGGCGACGATCGTCTCGTGGCCGTCCCGGCCGGCCAGGTAGACGGGCTCGCCCCCCACCACGCCGCGGATGCCGTGCCGGATCCCGGGGCCGCCGGACGGATCCCGCAGCAGCACCACCTGGCCCCGCACCGGCGTGACCGGCGACGCGTACAGCGAGGGCGACCACGCCCCGGCGGCGACGAGCACCGCGCCCGCCGGGACCTCGTCGAGCGACTGCACCCGGCGGGTGACGTGGCGGACCCCGAGCGCCTGCCCGGCGGCGCGCAACGCCGCCCGGACCCGCTGCGCGTCGACGTGGTGGTCCTCGGTGGCGAAACCGCCGCCGCGGCACCCGGCCGAGAGCAGCGGCTCCCGGGCCCGTAGTCCGTCGGCGTCCAGAGGGGTGCACGGGACGTCGTAGCCGTCACGGAAGCCGTACATCGCGGCCAGCCGCGTGCGGTCATCGACGCCGTGGGCGACCAGCAGCAGGCCGTCGGTCGCGTACCCGAGGTCGATCCCGCTCGCGGCGGTGAGCTCCGCGGCGAACGCGGGCCAGCCGCGACGGGCCTCGTGGGCGAACTCCAGCAGGGCGGGATCGGGGAAGTCCGCCTCGCTCACCGGCGCGAGCATGCCGGGCGCGACCGCGGAGGCCGTGCCGGGAATCTCGTCGTGGTAGACGTGCACGTCGAGCCCGCGCTGGGCGCAGCGCCACGCGACCGCCAGGCCGACGACCCCGCCGCCGATCACGGCGAGGTCCGGACGCCGCGTCACCGGGCCCGCCCGGCCGGTTCCGGCTCACCCGGCGTCAGGCCCCGGCCCAGGCCGGTGAGGACGCCGCGCAGCGCGTCGGCGAGGTCGAACCAGAGGTCCCGGTCGAGCGCCTGGTCGCCGTCGCACAGGGCGGACGGCGGGTCGGGGTGGATGTCGACGAGCAGCCCGTCGGCTCCGACCGCCGCGGCGGCCAGCGCGAGCGGCTTGACCAGATGGCGGTGGCCGGTTCCGTGGCTGGGGTCGACGATGACGGGCAGATGGCTCCTGTGCTTGACCACCGCGACCGCGCTCAGGTCCAGCGTGAACCGGGTCGCCGGCTCGAAGCTCCGGATCCCGCGTTCGCACAGCACGACGTCGGGGTTGCCGGCGGCGAGCACGTACTCGGCCGCCTGCAGCCACTCGCTCACGGTGCAGCCGAACCCGCGCTTGAGCAGGACCGGCCGCCCGGCCCGGCCGACGGCCCTGAGCAGGGTGAAGTTCTGTGCGTTGCGGGTGCCGATCTGGAGCACGTCGGCGTGTTCGGCGACCAGGTCGACCGTCTCCGCGTCGACGACCTCGGTCACGACGGGCAGGCCGGACTCCGCCCTGATCTTGGCCATGATCCGCAGGCCCTCGTCGCCCAGGCCCTGGAAGCTGTAGGGCGAGCTCCGCGGCTTGTAGGCGCCGCCGCGCAGCGCGACGGCGCCGCCGGCCCTGGCCATCGCCACCGAGGCGGACATCTGCTCGTGGCTCTCGACCGCGCAGGGGCCCGCGATCAACGCGAAGTCGGCACCGCCGACCGTCGCCGACCCGCCGAGGCTGACGACGGATCCGGGCGGAACGGCCTCCCGGTCGGTCAACGGCGCGTCCGAGGGGTCGGCCACCGTCCGCTGCACCAGCCCGGACTCGTGGAGCACGTCGGCCGCGAGCCGATCGCCCGGCACGTGCACCAGTAGCTGATCACCGATTCGGCACATGGTGGTGCCGTGCGGGGTGGGGACGCGGGCGTGTATCCGCTCGCGCACCGCATCCTCGTCGACAGCCCTGCAGACAAGCAGCACCGGAGCTCCTTCTGGACGTGGGAAAACTGACAGGTGGACGAATGAAGATCAGTGCAGGAACCGGCCGCCGTCGACGACCAGGGTCTGTCCGGTGACGCCGGTGGCCGCGGCGATCCCGAACACCGCGTCGGCGACCTCGTCCGGCGTCACCACCCGCCGCAGCGCCGTGGCGGCCAGCAGGCCGGCGACGACGTCGTCGGGGAGCGCGTCGGTCATCGCCGACGCGACCGGCCCGGGTGCGACGCAGTTGACCCGGATCCCCTGCTCGCCGAGTTCGCGGGCGGCCGACCTGGTCAGGCCGACCACGGCGGCCTTGCCGGCGGCGTAGTGGGGGCCGAACGCGCCGCCGGTGAAGGCCGCGACGCTCGACAGGTTCACGACGGCACCGGCCGCCGCGGCCAGCGGGCCGACGAGCTCCCGCGTCACCGCGAACGGCACCTCGACGTTCAGCTGCATGCACTCCCGCCACGCCGCGGTGCTCAGGTCGGCGTACCGCGTGGGCCTTGCCCCGCCGATGCAGTTGACCAGCAGGTCCACGCGGTCCCACGGCAGTGCCGCGACGAGTTCGGCGGGCCCGTCGTCGCGGGTCAGATCCACCCGGACCGGGGTGACCGACGGGTGGGGAACGGCCGGAGGCCGCGTGTGGAACTGGGCGAGGACCTCCGCTCCCGAGGCCACCGCGCGGGCCACGACGGCGGTGCCGAGGTCTCCGGACGCTCCGGTGACCACCACGTGCTTCATCGGGTGAGCTCCTCGTCCGAGAGCAGGGCCTTGGGCTCCAGCAGGAAGTTGGTCAGGCTGCCGTCGTGCGGCAGTTCCGGCCCGCTCGTCCAGGGCGCCGTCCCGCCGACGACGACGCGTCGGATCTGCGGTTCCGCCAGGGCGGCCAGGGGGAGGGCGGCGTCGTCGCTGAAGACCGACAGGGCGAGGGTCCGGCCGAACGACTCCAGGTCGTCGGCGGTCGACCACGGCGTGACGACGACGAAGGGGAACGGCAGTTCGGTGCCGATGGACGGATGCCGCGGGTCGGCGGTGCTGAGCACGACCGGGCGCGTGGCGTACGAGCCGTCCGGCAGCGGAACCGGGCCGCCGTCGGCCGAGTGGCGCCGGAAGCCGGCCTCCTCCAGCCCGGCGACCGTACGGCGCAGTTGTGCGGCCTGGTCCGCGGAGACCGCCGGGAGCATCGCGTCGTGGTGCGCCGCCGGGAGGGTCGGCAGGGAGTCCAGGCGGGCCGCCAGGACGTCGGCCACCTCCGCCGGATCCCCGCTGGTGCGGATCACCGACGTGTTGGTGCACCGCACGCCGGCGTCCGCGGCGACGGAACGGGCCAGCGCCTCGACGATGTCCGCCGACAACGGCCGGTCCAGCAGCGCGGCGCTCCGGCCCGGTCCCCGCGTCAGCACCCGGGGGTGGTCCGCCCAGCGGCTCACGGCGGACGGTCCGCCGTACACGATGCCCAGGTCGGACTCGGCGAGGAGCCGCTCACCCAGGTGGTGATCACCGGGGAGGACGCTCAGGCAGTGCGGCGGCAGCCCGGCCGCCAGCAGGGCGGCCGCGAGGCGGAACGGCGTGAACGGGTCGCGCGTCCCCGGCCGCACGATCACGCCGTACCCGAGCGACAGCGCCCGGGCCCACGTCAGATGCGGGTCGACGTGGTTCGACGGGGTCACGATCCCGAGGGTCCGTCCGCGGGGCACCCACCGGACACCGGCCGCCGGGGCCGGCAGCTGGCGGGCGGTGCTCTCCTCCAGCCGGGCGAGCCCGTCCCGGACGCTGTGCAGACCGTCGGTCACGACCCGGTGCGGCAGGCCCGTCGCGGCCACCACGCGGCGGCGGTACTCGTCGGCCGACTCGCCGGCCAGTTCGGCCCCGGCGAAGAGCGTGCCGGCCCGGCTGAACACCGCCGGCGGCACGGCCGCGCCGCGCAGGCGCCGCAGTGCCAGCCGGAGCAGGAGCACCGGGGACGCGCCGACGCGGGCCACCGGCGCACCGCCGACGCCGGGCACGTCGGTGGTCTCGTCGCAGGTGAAGGCCTCGCCGCCGACCAGCGGTTGCAGGATCGGAAGGCTCATCAGTACACGCCCTCGATCACGCGTGCGCCGGATGCCGGGCGGAAGGGCTGGACGTCGGCGAGGTCGTCGCCGGGGCCCGGCCGGTCCGGGGCGATCCGGACCGCGGTGTCGCGTTCCAGCACGTTGGGCAGGAACAGGTCCTTCGTCAGCAGGTGCACGAGGACGCGGCCGCGTTCGCCGGGCGCCACGCGTTCTCCCGTGTCCGGGTCCACCACCTCGACGACCGATCGGGGCCGGAAGGTCCGGAACACGCACGGATGCGTGTCGCCGGGCTCGGGCGACCGCTGCGGTGCGATGCCCATGAGGCTGTTGCCGTAGATCCCGCGCACCTCGGCGCGCGGGAAGAACTCCGTCCGGAGCAGCCGCAGCGAGGTGCTGCTGATGCTGGTTCCGCTCCAGATGATGCCGGTGACGCGGTCGGCCAGCATGCGGTAGAGCTTCTCGCGTCCGCACAGCGCTTCCAGCACGGGCGGCGTGATGAACAGGACCCGTACGTCCTGCGACTCGGCGATGGTCTCGACCTGGTCGAGGACGTGCTGGACGTACTCGTCGGCCAGGGGCCGCCGGTCGGTCCGGATCAGCAGCTTCACCCACCGCGGGTCGAAGTCCACGGTGAAGAACATGGCCCGGCGCAGCTCCGCCAGCCGGCGCACGGAGCGGCCGACGATGTGCGGCCCGGTCGGTCCGACGTGCAGCCAGTGGCCGCCTCCGCCGAACGAGGGCAGCACGGTCTCGACCCAGTCCACGCCCTCCATCCGGGAGCGGTGCTCGACGATGCGCTTCGGCGCGCCGAGCGTGCCGCCCGACTCGTACACCTCGAACGGGCTGTCGGCCGAGCCGGACGGCCGCAGGAGGTCGACCGGGACGGTGCGCAGTTCGTCGCTCACGTCGGGGAACTTCCGCAGGTCGGCGAACTCGTGGACGTCGCGGAGGGGGTCGAAGCCGAGGCTCTCCTTGCGCTTCAGCCAGAACGGCGACCCGGTCCCGGGGTCGAAATGCCACCGGAGGGTGTCCTGGAGGTGCTGCGTCATGTCGTCGTCTCCGTAGCCGCTCATGCGGTCACCCGCTCGGCCGCCTTCAGCGCGTTCGCCACCATGTCGAGGCCCTTCTCGGTGAACAGGGATTCCGGATGGAACTGCACGCCCTCGATCGGCAGGTCGCGGTGGCGCAGCCCCATGACTTCGCCGGTGTCGGTCCAGGCCGTCACGGTGAGCTCGTCCGGCAGGGACGCCGGGTCGACGGTCAGCGAGTGGTACCGCGTCACCTGGAGCGGGCTGGGCAGCCCGGTGAAGGCACCGGTGTCCCGGTGGAACACGGGGCTGAGCTTGCCGTGCATCGGCACTGCCGCCCGGACCACGCGCGCGCCGAACGCCTCCGCGATGCACTGGTGCCCGAGGCACACGCCGAGGATCGGCACGCGGTGGCCGCGGTCGCGGACGAGGTCCAGCGAGATGCCCGCGTCCTGCGGCCCGCCCGGGCCGGGCGAGATGAGGATCAGGCTCGGGTTCAGTGCGGCGATCTCGTCGACGGTCAGGGCGTTGTTCCGCACGACCCGGCACTCGTGCCCGAGCCGGCCGGCGTACTGGGCGAGGTTGTAGACGAAGGAGTCGTAGTTGTCGATGATGACGATCACGCTTGAACCTCCGGTCCGAGGCTGACGGCGGCGGCGCGGGCGGCGGCCCGGAGCTTCGCCACGCACTCCTCCCGTTCGGCGACGGGATCGGAGTCGTAGACGATGCCGCTGCCGGCCTGCAGGTGCAGCTCGCCGTCGTGCACGACGAGCGCGCGAATGGTCAGGTAGAGGTCGGCGTGGCTCACGCCGAACGATCCGATCGCGCCCGAGTAGAGGCCGCGGCCGACCGGTTCGAGTTCGTCGATGATCTCGATCGCCCGCACCTTCGGAGCGCCGGTCATGGTGCCGGCGGGGAAGCTCGCGCGGATGAGATCGTCGGTGCGGCAGTCGGGGCGGAGCAGTCCGTGAACATCCGATGTCAGATGCATGACATGCGAATAGCGCTCGACCTCCATCAGGCGCGGCACGCGTACGGTCCCGGGGACGCAGACGCGCCCGAGGTCGTTGCGGGCCAGGTCGACGAGCATCCGGTGCTCGGCCAGTTCCTTCTCCGACGAGACGAGGTCCTGCTCGGCCGCGCGGTCCGCGGCGGGATCGGCGCCCCGGGGACGGGTGCCGGCCAGCGGCCGGATGAGGACGTCGCGGTCGGCGAGGGTGACGCACGGCTCCGGCGACGCACCGACCACCTCGAACGCACCGCTGCGGTACCAGAAGTGGTAGGGCGAGCGGTTGAACTCCGCCAGCCGCCGGTACACCGTCAGACCGTCCGCGTCACCGGGCGCCGAGTACCGGATCGACAGCACGACCTGGAAGATGTCGCCGGCGAGGATGTAGTCCTTCGCCCTCCGCACGGCCTCCAGGTACTCGTCCACCCCGTGGCCGAAGGCGCCGGCGCCGACCCGTGCCGACACCTCCGGGAACTCCCCGGCCCGCCGGAGCACGCGCTCGACGCGCTCGGCGGCGTTCCGGGCCGCCTGCGCCGTGGCGCCCCGGCCGACCACCGCGGTCCCGGTCCGGTCGAAGCGGACCAGCACCTCCGGCAGGAACATGTCGTAGGCCGGCAGACCCGTCGACTGCAGCGACAGCCGCTCGAAGTCGGTGACCGCGTCGAACCCCACGCATCCGTACCAGCTGCGTTCGTCGGGTGCCGCGCCGGCCGCGAACTCCAGGCCGGCCAGGAAGTCGATCGCCGCCGTGACCGGGCGGGGTGCCGACAGGTCGTGCTGCGGCCCCGTCCGGCGGACGGTGGCGAGCTCGCCGACCGCGAGCAGCACGACCGGCTCCGGCTCCGAAGCCCGACAGCTCAGCATGATCCGGTCGGAGCCGCGCAGCGCGGCCGCCGCGACGACCGCGTCGACGTCGGGCCCGCGCAGCTCGTACCGGTGCACCACGTCACCGGCGCGCAGCCCGCTGCGCAGGAAGGCGGGCGAATTCACGGTGGTGGTCACGTCAGCCACCGGTCGTGGGAACGGCCGCGTCGCCGTACTCCACCGCCACCACGCGGGCCGGCGCGGCCTCCACGCCGGCCACCTTGATCGGCAGGGCGAACAGCTGCACCACCGGCTGCTGCAGCTCGTGCAGGTTGGTCACGTATTCCAGGATCGGGATGCCGGCCGCCAGGAGGGCGTGGTGCACCGGCGATTCGGCGTCACCGGGACGTTCGGTCAGGCAGTCGAACCCGACGAGGACGGCGCCGTTGTCGATGGCCCACTGCGCGGCCGACGGCGTCATGTACGGCGGGCGGTCCCAGTAGTCCTCGGCGCCCCAGTTGCGGTGCAGGTAGTCGGTGCGGACGAGGAGGCGGTCCCCGGGCGTCCACCGGTCGCCCACCGCCTTGTCCAGGTCCTCGGCCGTCACCGGCTCCAGGTCCCCCTTGTGCGACAGGTCCGCCACGCACGCCCGGCCGATGAGGGTTTCGAGCGGGACGTCCTCGATGCCCTCGGCCCCCGGGTAGAAGTGCTGCTTGTACTCCACGTGCGTGCCGTTGTGCGGGAAGATGTGCAGCGTGGAGAACGTGCGGTTCGTGCCGTACGGATCCGTCTCCGGCGTCATCGCGCGGTCGAAGGTGAAGCGCGGGAACCAGTCGGCCGGATAGGACGGCATTCCCTCGTAGAATCCGTGGGTAAGGTCGACAATGCGCATTGGTCAGCCGTTCTGCTGGTGGTGATCTACGTCGTAGAAGCCGGTCCCGTCGAGATACCTGATGGTGTTCAGATCCCGTTGCAGGACTCCGTCGGACTCGTGGTGCAGCGTGACGGTGAGCGGATAGGTCAGGTCGTTCACGGTGGGCTGGATGGCACTTCCCGGCGCGACGAAGGTCCGCAGCCCGCGGAGGCTCTGCAGGGCCTCGATCTGCTCGATCCCCCGGTAGGAGACGAGCGTCCCGCGGTACGGCGATGCCAGCGCCGACCAGGCGAAGTACCGCTTGAGCCGGTACGGCGTACCGCAGCGCGCGTCGAAGCGTTCCGGCCGGACGTAGCAGTCGACGGTCCAGTCGAGCTGTGATTCGCCGATCGCCTCGGCCGCGAAATAGGGCAGTTCGCCGCCCGAGATGCGCGCACCGATCTCCACCAGGCAAGGGCCGTCCGGTGTCATCTTGATTTCCAGATGGGCCGGACCGAACCGGATTCCGAGGGCGTCCAGCACGGCGAACGCGTACGCGGTCAATTCGGCGAGGCCGGGCGCGTCCGGCTCCAGCAGGACGCTCTCCACCAGCAGGTCGGTGATTCCGTTCACCGACAGCCGGCCGGATCCCCAGCTGTCGGTGACATGGTGCCGCCCGGCACGGCTCACCGTGTTGACGATGTACTCCGCGCCCACGAGGTACTCCTGCGCCACCGCACCGGAGTTCGGCAGCGAGAAGATGTTCTCCCGCCCCATGATCGCCGCGAGTGCCGCAGCGGACCGGTCGGGAGTGTCGCAGAACGTCACACCGTCGCCGGCGGCACTGCGCAGCGGCTTGACCACGATCCGGCCACCGACCTCCCGGTGCCACGCGCGTAGTTCGGCCTCGTCGGTCACGTGTACCTGGCGCGGCGTGCGCAGCCCGGCGGCCGCGACCTGTTCGATCATCTGGAACTTGTCGCGCCTGGTCGCGCTCAGCTTGGTGCCGTTGGTGTCCAGGCCAAGCAACTCACTTATTTCATCGGCCAGTTCAACGCCCAGTTCGCTGCCGGTGAGGACGGCTGCCGGCTGGTACGCGGACAACTGCCGGACGGTGTCCTCGATGTCGCCCCGGTGCACCACGTTCGCGACGTAGCCGTCGAGATCCAGCGGACCGCGGTACACCGCCGGGACCTCCGCGGTGCTCTGCAGGCGGACGCAGGGATACCCGGCCTCCAGGAACGCGGGCGGCAGTCCCCGGGCCGGTGCGTACGGATCGACCAGCACGACATGCTTCATGCGACGTCTCCCACCGGTTCGGCGCTGATGCGGAAGTCGGCGGCGGCGACCTGGATGGCTTCCTCGACCGTCCGGCTCGTGGTGCCCCGGAACCGGAACCGGCCGCCCACGTGCTCGTAATAGGCGTCGGCCAGCGGCAGCACCTCGCCGCGGCCCAGCAGTGCTTCGGCGTACAGGCCGGGGACCTGCCCGCTCAGCGGGGTGACCTCGGTGATGCGGCACGGCCGCCGCGCCGGCGACGGCACCAGCAGCCAGCCGGCGACCTCGCCGTTCGTCAGCACCGGCGAATCCAGCGGTTCGCCCAGTTGCAGCCTGAGCGCCGCCGCCATCAGGTCGTACCCGTGGACCTCCCGCCACAGGAACGGGATCTCGCTGCCTCCCACCCGGGCCCCGACCTCCAGGAACGTGCACTCGGGCTCGCCCGTGCCGACTGCCGGTGCGACGAACAGCTCCAGGTGGAACACCAGCGGATCGGTGTCGAAGGCGGCGACGAAGCGCTCCGCGGCGGCGCCGACCGCGGACACGATCGCCGGGCTGTCCTCCTCGACCGATCCCAGGTAGTCGCCGGTCCGGAAGGCGAGGCAGGTGTTGACGTACCGGGAAGCGCGGAAGGCGGCGAGGCGTCCGTCCAGGTACACGCCGTCCACGTGGTAGATCGGGTGCGGGTTGTAGACCTGGGCGAGCATCGGCCGCCCGGTGAAGTCGATCCCGTCCGCGTCGGACGGCCCCTCCAGCCGTGCGACACCGTCGCTGGAGCTGCCGATCCGTGGCTTCACGATGACGGGCCAGCCGTGCTTCCCGGCGAAGGCGCGGACCTCGTCGGCGCTGTCGACCGCCGCGAGCGGAGGCACCGCAAGGCCGCGGGCACCGACGACGTCGGCCATCACGAGCTTGTCGAGGAACCGCAGCGCCTCGTCGGGCCGGGTTCCCTCGCAGTCCCACTCGGCCCGGAGCGCCGCCGCCGTCAGCAGGTCGTCCTCCTTCAGCGCGACGATCCGCCGCGGCGGTCCGTGCCGCTCCGCGAGGGCCGAGACCGCCCGGCGCACCGCCGCGAGGTCGTCGGTGTTCGCGACGATCTCGACGCCGGCGGCCAGGTCGGGAACCCGGGCCCGGCCGACCTCGGTCGTGACGTAGCTGACGCGGTGGACGGTGTGATCGAGCACGGCCGCGTAGTCGACGTACTCCGCCCGCCACCGGTGGATGACCACCACGTGGTCCTGGACCGACGCACTCATCGCGAATCCTTCATCGTCGTTGGGGGATTGACCGGCCGATCACCGGCAGGTGGGCACGCGGGCAGGCCGCATCACGCCGGCCACGTGCGAAGGCAACGGCAGGCGTTGCGGTGGACGGACCACGCGTGCGATCTCGAAAGGCAAGGCGAGGATCTCTGCCGCAGCGCTGAAGTCGCGCGCGTCCTCTGGAAACGTCGGCCGGCCGTTCGCCCGGTCACGGCGGCGTCGGGCCGATCCCGACACCTGCGGCGCACCGGCGGCAGCCGGATGATGCGGCTAGCGCCGCCGGCCACACCTACAACAAGTGAGCAGCCCGACGGAACCGTCCGGGCAACTCACACCATCAGACCTTCTGTCCATGAATGAAACCCCCGTTTGATCATGTCAGCGTCAGGAGCCTACGGCGGGGTTGATCCATCACGCAACCCCTGAGGCTCCAGAGGATCGACTTGTTGCTTTCGGTTCGTCGGTCCGTCGACTTGAGCGGGTGTTTCCGTGGGTCAACAAGTCTTTCTTGCAGTGGAGTTCGGCTATATCCGACTCATCTGATCAGCTGTCGGCGGTATGTGCCGTCGGCTCGGGGCGGGTTCGGCCGGCCGCAGTGGGATCCGACGTGTCGTGCGAGCAGGTGGGTGTTCGCGAGCCGACCGTGTCCGCCGGCGCCGCATCGGAGGCGGCGGCACCGCCGGCCGCTCGTGGGGTCGGCTCGTCCGCCGGACACTGCGGAGAGGCTTCGGCGGATGCGGTGATGGTCCACGCCGTCCGCGCGGCGGGGAACGCCGCGTACCGGTCCGTCCTGCCCGTGCCTTCCCTGTCAACTCGCCTACCTGACAGGGGTGTTGCGGAGCGATGCCGGGCCGGGAGCGGTGATCGTCGACCTGCGGTCGCTGCGGGCGGCCGGGACCGCCGGTGCCGTGCACCCGTACGCTGCGTGCCACCGCTGCGCGAGACGCTTGCCGGTTCGTCGGTTCGTCGGACGGCGCGAGGCAAAGGCAAAGGCAAGGAGAGCCCGCTCCTTGCCACTCTCAACATATAGCGTGCCGGGGGGCTTGCCGCAAGGCCCGGGTCACGGCGCAGAATCGTCGGCCGATGCCACTGCCGGCGGCAACGGGGGCGCGACGTGCGTGTGTCGTTGTCGACGTACGGGGGGTGCGGTGACGTCGAATCAGTGGGGGACCGGCCGTGCAGGCGCGCCCGCCCGCCCGTCCGGGTGGAACGGCCGGGTGGAACGGCCGGGCGGCTCGGCAGAGGGAAGGCGACGGGGAATGACGACGTGCCCGACAAGCGGTTCGGCAAGAGGATCGACAAGAGGTTCGGCAGAGGTGGAGGCACCGGTGGGGCGAACGGCCGTGGCAGGGCAACGGAGCACGACGGCCCCGGAGGTGTCGCAGTGATCGAGCCGTACGTGTGGGACCTTCACGAGGTCGACGGGACGCAGGTCGCGCTCGTCGGCGGCAAGGGTGCGTCCCTGGGCCGGCTGGCGCGGATCGACGGCATCCGCGTGCCTGGCGGCTTCTGTGTGACGACGGACGCCTTCCGGCGGATCATGGCGGAAGCCCCGTCGATCGACGACCGACTCGATCGGTTGTCGCGCGTGGACCCGGACGACCGGGAGGCGATCCGCACGCTCAGCGCGCAGATCCGCCGGACCGTCGAAGGGATCGCCGTCCCGGACGATCTCGCGGCGGCGATCACCCGCGCGCTCGCCCGGTCCGGCGAGCAGGCCGCCTACGCCGTCCGATCCAGCGCGACGGCGGAGGACCTGCCGACGGCCTCCTTCGCCGGCCAGCAGGACACGTACCTGAACGTCGTGGGGCCGGCGGAGATCCTCCGGCACGTCAGCCGGTGCTGGGCCTCGCTGTTCACCGAGCGGGCCGTGACCTACCGCCGGCGGAACGGCATCGACCACCGTACGGTCCACATGGCCGTGGTCGTGCAGCAGATGGTCTTCCCGCAGGCGGCCGGCATCCTGTTCACGGCCGACCCCGTCACGGGCAACCGGAAGACCGCCACCGTGGACGCCGGCTTCGGCCTCGGCGAGGCCATGGTCTCCGGCCTGGTGAACCCGGACGTCTTCACGGTACGGGACGGCGAGGTGACCGCCAGGACGATCGCCGCCAAACAGCGTGCCGTTCACGCCCTGCCGGCCGGCGGCACGCAGGAAGTGGCGATCGACGCGCAGCGGCAGGAGGAGCCGGCGCTGACGGATGCGCAGGTCGTGCGGCTCGTACAGCTCGGGCGGCGGATCGAGGCGGACTTCGGCCGCCCGCAGGACATCGAATGGTGCCTGGTCGACGACGGCTTCCGGATCGTTCAGAGCCGCCCGATCACGACGCTGTTCCCCGTTCCCGAGGCCGGCGACCAGGAGAACCACGTCTACGTCTCCGTCGGCCACCAGCAGATGATGACCGACCCGATGAAGCCCCTCGGGCTCTCCATGTGGCAGCTGACGGCCATGGCGCCGATGCAGGTGGCCGGCGGGTGGCTGTTCGTCGACGCCACCCGGCGCCTTGCCTCGCCCGCGAGCCGTGCCGCCCTGCTGGACCTCATGGGGAGGGGGGATCCGCTGGTCAGGGACGCTCTGGAGACCGTCCTCGACCGCGACGACTTCGTCCTGCCGCTCCCGGACGCGGCTCCCGGCGGGCCGCCGGCCGGCGGTGCGCCCGCCCCGCTCGGGACCGATCCGGCCGTCGTCGCCGAACTGGTCGAGCGCAGCCGGCTGTCCGTCGCGGCGCTGGAGCGCGACATCCGCACGAAGACCGGACCGGCGCTGTTCGACTTCCTGCTGGAGGCCTTCGAGGAGCACCGGCGGGTCCTCGGCGATCCGCTGAGCATGCAGGTGATCATGGCGGGGATGGAGGCCACCTGGTGGCTCAACGACAAGCTGCAGGAGTGGCTGGGTGAGAAGAATGCGGCCGACACGCTGACGCTGTCCGCCCCCGGCAACATCACGTCGGAGATGGGACTGGCACTGCTCGACGTCGCGGACGTGATCCGCCCGTGGCCGGAGGTGGTGGCGTTCCTGCAGAGCGTCCAGGACGAGAGCGTTCAGGGCGGGGGTGCCCTGGGTGAGGACGTTCAGGGCGAGGGCTTCCTGGACGGGCTGGCGAAGCTCGCGGGCGGGACCGAGGCGCGCGACGCCGTCGAGGCCTACCTCGACCGGTACGGCATGCGCTGCGTCGGCGAGATCGACATCACGAGGCCGCGGTGGCACGAGCGCCCCACCACCCTCGTGCCGGTGATCCTCGACAACGTCAGGCTCTTCGAGCCGGGTGCCGCCGGGCGGCGCTTCGAGCAGGGGCGGCAGAAGGCGGAGGCGAAGGCACGGGACGTGCTCTCACGCCTGCGGGCCCTGCCGGACGGGGACCGGAAGGCCGACGAGGCCGAGCGGATGATCGACCGGGTCAGGACGTTCATCGGGTACCGGGAGTACCCGAAGTACGGCATCATCAGCCGCTACTCCGTCTACAAGCAGGCCCTGATGGAGGAGGCCGGGCGCCTCGTGCAGGCCGGCGTGCTTCCCGAGCGGGAGGACATCTTCTACCTCACGTTCCAGGAACTCCACGCCACCGTGCGCTCGCAGCAGGCGGACCACCGGCTCGTCCGGCAGCGCAAGGACGCGTTCCGTTCGTACCACGCGCTCACACCGCCCCGGGTGCTCACCTCGGACGGCGAGGCCGTCAACGGGGCCTACCGGCGCGACGACGTGCCGGCCGGCGCCCTGACCGGTCTCCCGGTCTCCACCGGGACCGTCGAGGGACGGGCCCGCGTCATCCTCGACATGGCGCAGGCCGACCTCGAAGCGGGCGACATCCTGGTCACGACCTTCACGGACCCCAGCTGGTCGCCGCTGTTCGTCGGGATCGCGGGCCTGGTGACGGAGGTGGGCGGCCTGATGACCCATGGCGCAGTGATCGCCCGGGAGTACGGCCTGCCGGCCGTCGTGGGCGTCGGGCAGGCCACCCGGCTGATCCGGGACGGGCAGCGGATCCGCGTGCACGGAACCGACGGGTACGTCGAGGTCCTGCCCTGACCGGTCGCACGCCGGAAGCCCCGTCCGCGGCTTCCGGCGTGCGCCCCGCGGATCCCGCGCCGCCTCCTCGCCGCGCCCCGGGCGGCCCGTACACCGGAAGTCCGGGCTACCCCCTGGCGGCAGGGGGCGGGCCGGCGAGGGGCGCCGGGGGAGCGGGGGCGTCGTGCAGCAGCAGGTCGAGCAGCGAGTCGACGTAGTCGGCCAGCTGCCCGGCGCTGTTCAGCGGCAGCGAACCCGGCAGCCGCGCGGCCAGCTGGTCGTGTCCGACGTGCGCCGTGTAGCCCAGCGTCGCGCGCTGGCGCGCGACCGCCGGCGGGAAGCCGATCTCCTCGAAGAGGCCGACCAGGTAGTCGATCCGTCGTTGCACCACCCGGCGCACCACGGGCGCGACGAGCTCGTGGTCGGCCGAGGCGAGCACGTTGACGGCCACCGCGTTCTGTTCGGCGAAACCGCTCACGCGCGTGAACAGCGCACGCAGCCGGGCCACAGGGTCCGGCTCGGCGGCCAGTGCCGCGATGGTCGCCTCGGTGAACCGCTGCTCCCAGAGCGAGAGCGCCGCCACGACGACCGCGTCCCGGTTGGCGAAATGCCAGTAGAAACTGCCTTTGGTGGTGCCGAGCTTCGCGGCGAGCGGCTCGACGGCCACTGCGGCAAGCCCGCCCTCGCCGAACACGGTGAGCGCGGCCTGCGCCCAGTCGTCCGCGGTCAGCCGGCGTCGCTCTTGTCCCATGTCCGTACGCTAGCGTACGGTCGATCCATACGCTGCCGTATGGTCGGCGGTGTGCGAGGGGGACACCGTGCAGAACATCCAGCGCCGCACCATCGACGCACCCGCCGCCGACGTCGGCGCCCTTCTGGACCGGCTGGGCACCCCGCAGGACCAGATCTGGCCGAGCCCCGCCTGGTCCGCGCTGCACCTCGACGCCGGCCTCGCCGTCGGCTCGCGCGGCGGACACGGCAGGATCCGGTACGCGGTGACCGAGTACGAGCCCGGCCACCGGGTGCGCTTCGCGTTCGCCCCCGGCCTCGGCATCACCGGCCATCACGAATTCGCCGTCGTGCCCGACGGGCCGATGCGCTGTCAGATCGTCCACACCGCGGTCGGATCCACCGAGGGCCGGATGCGCCTCATGTGGCCGCTGGTGATCCGCCGGCTGCACGAGGCCCTCCTCCAGGACGCCTTCGACAACGTCCAGCGCGCGGCCACCGGCCGAGCCCCCCGGCCCGCGCGCCGGTCTCCGTGGGTCCGCCTGCTGCGCCTCGCCCTTGCCCCGCGACAGTACACACCGGACGTGCCGGCCGACGACGACGGCACCGTGCGACCCGGCCGGTGACGACGGCACCCACGACGGCCCCGCGCTCGAATCGCGGGGGCCGTCGTGGGTGCCGGGCTGTCAGGTCCGGAGACGATCCGGGCGGCGGACGCACCGGCCGTGGCCGCCCCTGCCGTTCTCCTGCCGTTCCCCTGCCGTGGTGGCGGCCTCCGGTGTCGGTCCTCCGGGGGTGTCAGTCCTCCGAGCCGGCCGGGGGCAGGGCGTTGCCGCTTCGACAGCCGACGAAGGACGCGTTGGGACAGGTGGCGTCGAAGCCCATGCCGTACGTGGCGAACGCCGTCCAGGCGGCCGTGCGGACGGCCGGGTACTCCACCGCGGTGATCCCGGAGCCGCGGAGGTCCTTGAAAGCCCGCATGATCGCGTCGCGCGCGGTGAGGAAGGAGGGGTTCTTCGGTGTGAGCTTCAGCCCGTCGACGACGGCCTGCCAGGTCACCCGGTACCCGCGGCGGCGGTCGCCGAGCGCGTCACCGACCTTGCGGGTGACCTCCATCAGCGCCGCACACCAGATCTCACCGACGTCGTGCACCTCGCGGTAGCTCAGGTCGGGGTGGCCGGCGACCTGTCCGCTCCTCCTGCCGATGTCGCCGAACCTGCCCGGGTAGCCGGAGTTGTACGGCCGCTGGCGGATGCCGGCCGGGTCGTCGACGACCCAGTTCCCGACGACCTCGCGGTCCACGGTGTTCAGGGAGTTGCGGATGCTCAGGGCGAAGTAGTCGCTCCAGCCCTCGCCCATCGAGACGGACTGGTCCTCCTCCAGGCCCTCCGCGTCGAACAGCCCCCCGACCAGCCGGTTGCTCACACCGTGGGTGAACTCGTGGCCGACGACGTCCCAGTCGCGGGCGGTGTGCCGGTGCGTACTCGTGACGAGGCCCATCACCATCATGCCCGCCAGGCCGTCCGCCCGGGTGGCCATGGTGGCCGTCCCGGGCACCTGCCGCGGGTCGGCGACGGCGATGACCGGGTCTCCGCCGAGGCCCTGCCCGCTCGGGTTGACGGTCTGGAAGTTCCCGTGCGCCTCGTCGAAACCGAGGACCTGGAAGAAGTCACGGGCGTAGTTGCAGAAGAAGAAGATGTTGGTGACGAGTTGCTTCGGGCTGTCGGCCGGGTCGTCGAACACGCCGTTGCCGGAGGCGTCCAGCGGGATCGTCACCGGTTGCCGGCTCACTCCGTCCAGGGCCCGCACGTTGTTCCCGACGGTGGCGGCGGTGCCGTTGGTGACCTCCACCCAGGTGCTCGGGATGCCGGCCGGCGGCGGGAGCGAACCACCGTTGGTCTCCACGTTCGGGTAGTCGGCCGCGGGCAGCGGGAACGGCGCCAGGTCGAAGGCGCTCTCGGCCGGGTTGCGGCGGAAGACCCGCCCGGCGAGCGCCCGGTGCGCCCGGTCCTGGAAGTACAGGATCTCCGGTTCCTCCGGGTTCGCGGTACGGCCGTCGGCCTCCACCAGCGCCTGGTACTGCGTCGTCCAGTTGTCGCGGGAGAGGACGAACCGCCAGCAGAGCCGGACGTCACCGCCCATGTACAGGTACATCAGCCGGGTGGGCACGGCCTCGTCGAACGGGCCCTGCGAGAAGGTCATCGGCTGGTCGTTGCCGGACTGCGCCGCCAGCCGCCGGAACCCGCCGGAGACGTCCAGCCGGGGCAGCTCGCTGGTGCCGAACGGACCGGTGAGCTCCCGGGACGCGGCCGCCTTCGCGGCAGCGACGCGCAGCGCGGTCTCGGCCGGGACGGTCGGGCGCACCGGCAGGTCGGGCGGCAGGCTCACGGTGTCGCCGACCAGCCGCTCCACCGTTCTGTCGCCGCGCAGCCACACCTTGGGCGCCATGCCCCACACGTCGATGCCGTTGCTGGTCTGCTGGAGGCTCACCACCCGCAGGCCCTCGCTGGTGGTGGCCACCGCGGGGTCCGCCACGAACTCCACCGGCTCGTCCGCCGCGAAGCCGATCGCCGGGGCGACCGAGGCGAGGTACTCCTTGGCCCGGGCGATGAGGGCGGCGTCGGAGGCGGGTGTCGCTCCGGACGCACCGTTCCCGGCGGTGCCGCTCTCGAAGGCCGGCGCAAGGTCCACCCGGAGCTCGGTCAGGTGTCCGGTGAAGCGGTTGACCTTCTCGGGCGCGCCGGAGAGCGTCTCGGTGACGTCGGAGAGGAAGGCATCGGCCCCGTCCACGGTGTCCAGGTGGTCGTAGCTCATGTCCCGTTGGTCGATGATGTCGGTCATGGTGCGGTCCTAGGTGTCGGCGGGTCACAGGCCCGCGAGGGTGAGGGCGGCGGTCGCGACCGTCCGGGCGACGGCCGCCGAGTAGGCGGTGTCGTGGTCGGGGTCGGCCAGGGTGTCCCCCGGGCGGTGGTACTGACGGGTGCCGGTCTCGGGGAGGGTGTCCGGGAAGAAGTTCTCGCAGACCGCGACCGCCGGCCAGCCGCGTTCGTGGAAGCTGGCGTGGTCGCTGCGGCCCGCCGCCGGGTCGGCAGGGCCGGACAGCCGCTGGCACACCAGGTCCGGGGCGATGCTGGCGGCCGCCCGCTCGACCGCGGCGCCGAGCGCGTCCGAGGCCGGCCCGACCGGTCCGGCCACGGCCGAACCGGCATGGATCTCGAAGGTGCGAGGCCCCTCGCGGCGGCCCGCGATCATGTCCATCTGCAGCACGGCGGAGATCCGGTCACCCGTCGCGGCCGCCGCCCGCGCGTACGACTTGCTGCCGACCAGCCCCTGCTCCTCGGCGTTGAACAGCACGAACCGCACCGAGCGGGCGGGCGTCAGGCCGGCGGCCAGCATGTCGGTCAGGCACTCGGCGGTGGCCAGCACCGCCGCGACCCCGCTGCCGTCGTCGTCCGCGCCGGGCGCGGGATCCACCGCCGGGTCGTACCGGCGGGGCCGGCCCGCCCGGTCGAAGAACGTGCCCTCCAGCGCGGTGGAGTCCAGGTGCGCGGTGACCAGGACGGCCGAGTCCGCACCGGCGACCCGGTGCTCGGCCTCCACGTTCGCCAGCCGGTGGCCCCGCCACACGAACTCCTGACGACGGGTCTCCAGTCCGAGGCCGGCGAGCCGGTCCAGCAGGGCCTGCACCACCCGGGGGTTGTCCTCGTTCTCCGCGTTCCGGCTGCGGACGGGCGGCCGCAGGTCGCCGTCCACCAGCGGCGCCGCGCCGGAAACCCTGGCCACGTGCTCGTGGACCACCGCGGCCGTGACGGTCGACCGGACGGCCTCCACGGTCCGTTCGGAGGGTGCGGCGTCGAGGGCGCCGCCGACCGGACCGGCGGAGACCAGCCCGGAGGCCGCGGCCTCCCCGGGACGGCTCAGCAGCGCGGGGTCGGCCAGCAGCCGTTCGGTATGTCCGGGCCGCGCGGCCGGCAGGTGCAGCTCCTCCACCCGGAGCGCGGCGGCCGCCGCCAGGTAGGTGCCGCCGGGGGCCGGTCCGAGGTCCACCGGGCCGGCGGTGTCCGAGCCTGCCCGCGCCGCGGTCCCGGTCCCGGTTCCGGTCCCGGCCCCGGCCGCTCCGGCCGCCTCGGGCAGGGCCGCCTCCGGCGGGAACGGCGGGTGGTCGCCGCGGACCAGGAAGGCCGCGGTGTCCTCCACCGTCGCCCGGAGGTCCACCGTGAAGCCGGCCTGCTCCAGCACCGCCGCACCCTCCGCGGTGGCCATCGCCAGCACCAGACGGTCGGAGGCGACGTGGAGGGGCACCACCTCGGCCGTGTTCGCCACCGCCTCCAGTGCCGGCAGGCCGAGGCCCTCCGGCAGCCCGATCCGGACGAACCGCACCGGCCTGCCCTGGGCGGCGGCCCGGGTGAAGACCGGGTGGGCGGCCGTCGCCATCCCGGCCTCCCGGGCCTGGGCGCGTTCGCCGGGGTCCTCCCCGACGAACACGCAGTCGGCGGAAGACACCCCGGACGCGGCAACGGCCCGGTCGAAGATCTCCGGGGAGTCCTTGCTCCCCCAGAGCAGCAGGGTGTGGTCGGGGAACCGGCCGGGGAACGCCGTCTCCAGGGCCGCCGCCGCGCGCTGCCGGGCCGCCTCGCCCGGGCCGGGATCGGAGACGACCCCGCGGCGGCTGTCCGCGAGGCCGTCGAGCACCTCATGGACCCGCCGCCGCGGGCTGAGCACCAGCACGCCGTCGGCGCCGACGGCGGCGTCGGCGAGCGTCGCGCCGATGTCGAAGAAGAACACGGTCATCGCGGCCTCCACGGCTGGCACGGAGCGGTCGGGCACCGTGCTGCGGGATCCAACGCGGCCCATGCTAGGTCGCCCGCCGCATCCCCGGAACGGTGGAACTGCCCAGCCCTTCCGGGGTCGGACGGCGTGGTCAACCAGGCTGTGGAGCAGGCGGGTTGGGGATGGTGTGGGTAGTTCCACCGGTGCCCCGCCGCGTGCCGTCCGGTGCGCCGCGCCCGGTGTCCGGCCCGACCCTGCGCGGCGGGTGAACCACGGCGGGTGAACCACGGCGGGTGAACGGCGGCAGGCCGGTCGGTCGTCCGGGGCCGGGCTTCCTCCAGCGGCCCGGGCGGCCGGAGAATCCGTCGGCGGACCGCCGGCCCGTGACAATCCGTCACGGGTGTCGAAAAAGGACCGGCGCCGGGTTCCGTGCATCCGTCAGGGGAACTTGATTGTCAATCATCGGAGGAGGAGAGTGGGAGAAGGGGGAGGCAGGAATCGGAGCGCCTGAGGAGAACGCATGAAGAGACCGGCCTGAAGGGAACGGGAGTCAGGCGCTCAAGAACATGCGGAAGACGACGGCGAGGAGTTGAGAGCTCAACAAGAATCGGAAATGCGCGTGCCGGGGACGGATCTCCTCGCCCCGGCGGAGGCATTTCGGCGAAGGCATTTCAGAGTGATGAAGCGTGTCGGTCTGCGCGTCCACGGCGAGGGCTGCAGGATCCCGGTCCTGGTCCCGCCGGTGGCTCCCTGACCGGGGGGCCGGTCTGCCCGTGGGAGCGGCCTGCCCGTGGGACCGGTCTGCGCAGGCGATCGCAGCGCCGCTGCCGAATCGGCAGCGGCCGTGTTCCGGAAACCGTGACTCCGGGCGGATGCGGCCGAGGCGGCTGATGAAAATCCCTGCCGTCGGTCGGGCCGCACGCCCGTGAAGAGGGATAACCATGTCCGACGATTTCAGTCTTCCTCCGCCAGAACTTCTGCGCGTCGAAGTGGTGGATCTGGGCCCTGTCATCGACCCCCCGTTCACCGACGCCAGGAGCTGGCGCGAATACCTGCCGAAGGTGCGCACTGCGCCGGTCGACTTCGAGCCGATGGAGCCCACCCTCACCGACGACGGAGTGCAGCGCGCGATCGAGTTGGCACTCGCGTCCGAAGAGGTCGGGCGAGAGCTGACCGGCAAGCGTTGCGACGTCCTGAGCGTCGGAACGGCGGCGACCGATCGGGGCAGCGAACACCCGCTGGTGACCATCTTCAACTACACCGACGGCATCGTCGTCGAGGCGCTGGTCGACCTCGACTCCGGGACGGTCCTGGACGCGGGAACGGCGGACCGCCAACCGCCGCTGTCGGACTCGGAGCGCATCCAGGCCCTGGAGCTGCTGCGCGGGGAGGATGCACTGGCCGGTGCCGGTGTCGACTTCGAAACCGGGATGGGGCTGATCGTCGAGGAGGTCG
Source organism: Kitasatospora sp. NE20-6 (assembly GCF_045862635.1). Lineage (NCBI taxonomy): Bacteria > Bacillati > Actinomycetota > Actinomycetes > Kitasatosporales > Streptomycetaceae > Kitasatospora > Kitasatospora sp. NE20-6. The sequence continues at coordinate 33,120 of NZ_BPRL01000022.1, read as the reverse complement.
ACTTCCGGAACCCGCGGTACGGGCATCGCCTCGTCGACCTGCGGTTCGGCCCCCGGGACAGGCGCCTGCCGACCGCCTTCGCCGTCGTCGATCTCACCGACCAGGACGTCGTCGCGGCCGGTCGGGTACCTCAGGAGGTGTCGTCATGACGTCCAGCGGGACCATGCAGCCGTTGTCCGGTACTTCCCTCACGTCGTCCGGCCTCATGTCGTCCGGCGGGCTGGTGCAATGGCCGCCGGAAGCCCCGGTGTGGAGCTTCCAGTGGCAGATGGTCGACGGGGACAGCGAAGCGATCTCCTTCACCGGCGTGCACTACAAAGGGCAGAAAGTCCTGCACAAGGCGAGCCTGCCCATGATCCGCGTCCAGTACGACGGCCCCGCGGGCCCGTACAAGGATGCCCTGAGCAGCGGAAACATGCAGGGGCCGGTCAAGGTTTACGAAGGAACCAACCCGGCATACCGATTTCTTGTGGTGGAGAGCTACCACACCATCGGCGCCTACCGGTTGACCAACCGATGGATCTTCCGAAGTGACGGCATCATCCTGCCGCAGCTCTACAGCGCAGGACTTCAGGCACCGTACAACCATCGTCACCACGCGTACTGGCGGTTCGACTTCGACATCGTCGGCGCCGCCGACAATCTCGCGCTGGAGCACCTCCCGGTCGGCACGGACTGGGGCTACGGTGCCGGCTGGCTGCCGTACACCACCGAGTCGGTCGTCGCCCGCTCGCCCCGGAGCACCTACGCGGTGCTGAACAAGGCGAACCCGCTGGGAAGGACGACGGGGTACCTGATCGCCCCGGGCCCGTTCGACGGTGTCGCCGACGGGTTCGGACGGCTCGATGCGGCGGTGCTCACCTATCGCGCGGCCGAAGACCTGCGAGGGCGCCTGGGGACGTCGCAGGACGACCAGATCCTGACGCAGGCCACCGGTGAGAGCATCAACGGCCAGGACCTCGTGCTCTGGTGGTGCGCCCACCTCGGGCACCACGCCAGCGAAGGCGGCAACGAGTGGCACGTGTGCGGGCCGATACTGCAGCCGTTCGGCTACCCGTGACGGCTCCGAATCCCATGAGCCGGCTGTCCGGCGGGAGGTCGCAGATGCGTCTCCGGCCGGACAGCCGCCTCCGATCCGACATCCCCGATCCGACATCCCGGTCCTCCGACGTCCCCGATCCGACATGCCGACCCGACGTCCCCGGGCCGGAACCCCGGACGGACGTGCTGCCCGTACAGGACTGGGAGCGCTCTCGTGAGACGGGCCTCAGGCCCCGAGGTCCAGGGTCACCAGTTGGGCCTTGTGGGTGGAGAACCCGGCCGGGTCGCGCAGCTGGTACCTGCTGACGCGGACGTCCGCCGAGGTGTAGGTCGCGTCGAGCCGCCACAGCCAGGCCCCCCGCAGGGCGAACGACACCGGGTACACCGAGGTGCTGGCTGCCACCGCGTCGCGCAGCGGCGCGAGGTGGCGTAGTTCGCCCATGTTGGGAAGGGAGTTGAGGGTGCCGGAGACCACCACGGGGTGGGGGTTGTCCCGGAGGTCGGCGCCGAGCACCTTCCACTGCGCCGAGCGGTACGCGGCCAGTTGGTGCACCGAGGTGTAGAAGTGGCCGGTCAGCGGGGACTGCCCGAGGTCGAAGGGGTCCGCGATGTGGACGTTGTAGACGCTCGTCCGCCGTCCTGCGACCAGTACGTCGGTGCGCAGCACGCGCGCGTCCCAGTAGTCGGCCCATCGCGACAGCGGTTCCATCGGACGCGCCGTCAGGACCTTCTCGCCGACGACCGGCAGCCGGCTCAGGGTGAGCAGTTCACCGCGGCTCACCAGGGTGTACCCGGGGAACTCGGTGCGCAGCCGTGCGGTGTCGTCCAGCGGATCGGGCCCGTCGTCGCCCTGGACCATGTACTCCTGGAGCAGGTAGACGTCCGCGTCCAGCGATCTCAGGTAGGCGTAGAAGCGGTCGGGGTCCTCGTTCTCGTGCCAGAACAGCGTGTCCCAGGAGGCGATGCGGACCGATCCGGCAGCGGGTGTCCGGGGGTCGTCCGTCAGCGCGGCGAGGTTCAGCCCCGAGCCCTGCGCGCCCAGGGCGAGCGCGGCGACCGCGCAGGCCAGCGCGGTGCGGGTGGCCCAGCCGACGGACGGCCGGCGCACCGCGTACGCGACACCCCAGGCCGCCAGGATCAGCAGGGGCGCGAGGACGTACACCGGGGGTGGCAGCAGATCGGGCAACACCCACCACCAGGCCCGGCCGCTGAGCAGCAGGTGCGCGAGCGTGAAGGCCAGCCAGCCGGCGGCGCAGGCCACCCAGACGACCAGCGCCGCACGCTGCCGGCGCCCTCCGGCGGGTGTGTCTCCTGTCATAGCGAACGAACCTACGTGCGGGGCCGCTCGGTCGGCAGACCAATTCGGTGCCGGATCGGCAGACCAATGCGCACCACCGCGGCGATCCGCTCGACCGCACCCTCCACGGCCGCGTCGGGCAGGTTGCCGTAGCCGATGACCAGGCCGGGCGCTTGCGGGTCGGGCCAGGTGCGGTAGGTGTCCAGGTCGGAGATCCTGACGCCGTCGCGGCTGAGGCTGCGGACGACCTCCGCCGACTTGATGCGCGCCGGCAGGTGGGCGACCAGGTGCAGGCCGGCGTCGGCCCCGCCGATCCGGGCTTCGGGCAGGGACGCGGCGAGGTGCCGGACGAGTTCGGTGCGGCGGACCCGGTAGCGGTTGCGGGTGGTGAGCAGGTGCCGGTCGTACGCGCCCGTCTCCAGGAAGCGGGCCAGCGTCGCCTGGATCAGCCCGGACGGCGGGGGGAAGCAGGCGGCGGTGAACTGCGTGGCCCACGCGCGCGGGCAGAGGAGCCAGCCGATCCCGATGGCGGGGGCGAGGGTGGTGCTGGTCGAGCCGAACAGCAGGACCCGGTCGGGATCGAGGCTCTGCAGCGTACGGGCGGGGCGCCCGCCGTAGCGGAAGGGTGCGTAGGAGTCGTCCTCCAGCACGATGCCGTCCGCCGCGTGCGCCCAGGACAGCAGCGCGGCCCGGCGGGCGGACGACATGGCCGCCCCGGTGGGGAGTTGGTGGGCCGGGGTGACGAGGACGGCGCGCAGACCCGGATGCCGGGCGAGGTGATCCACCCGGAGCCCCTCGTCGTCGACGGGGATGCCGACCACCTCCAGCCCCTGTGCGGCCGCGACCTTCCGCAGCTGCGGCCGGCCGGGGTCCTCGACCGCCAGGGCGGTGACGCCGGAGTTGCGCAGGGCCCAGCAGGCGTGGGCCACACCGCCGGTCACACCGTTGGTGATCACCACGTCGGCCGCTCCGGCGTGGGCGCCGCGGCTTCGGCGCAGGTAGTCGGCGATCAGTTCGCGCAGGGTGGGGTTGCCCCCGATCTGGGGGTACGCGAGATCGGTGAGCGCACCGGTCACCATGGTGCTGCGAAGGGCTTCGAGCCAGCGCCGGTTCGGGAAGGCGCGCAGGTCGGGCCGGCCCGGGGTCAGGTCGTAGCGGACCGGGGCGGGCGCCGGGGTGCTGGACTCGGTGGTCTGCGGGGCGGGGGCGCAGACCCGGGTCGCGGACCCCTGCCGCGCCTCCAGGTGTCCCTCGACGACCAGTTGGTTGTAGGCCTCGGTGACCGCCCAGCGCGAGCAGCGCAGTTCGACGGCGAGGTTGCGGCTGGGAGGCAGGACGGCTCCGGGGGCGAGCCGTCCGGCGCGGATCGCGGCGCGCAGTGCTGCCGTGAGCCGTTCCCGGAGGCTGCCGTGCGGCTGGGCGTCGAGGTCGAGAAAGACGTCCCACGCCAGATTGGATCGTTCGTTTGGCCGGTGATTGGACCGGGGGGGCTGCGAACGCGGTGGATATAAAAGATCCGGTGCCACGGGGGTCACCGCGAACGAACGAGTCTGCTGTGGAAGCGCTCCCATGGGGAGTGAGGATAGCGACCCGGGCAAGCCTCACCCCCGCCATGGAGGGGAGGAACCATGCCGCCGACGGTCTCGGTGGTCGTACCGTGCTTCAACGCCGCTCGCACGCTGCCCGCCTGTCTCGCGGCCATCGCCGCACAGACGGTCACGCCCGGTGAGGTCGTCGTCGTCGACGACGCAAGTACGGACACCAGTAAGGCTGTTGCCGCGGCAGCTGGGGTACGGGTGATCGATCAGCCCCACAACCGGGGGGTCTCGGCGGCCCGCAACCGCGGCGCGGCGGAGACCACGGGAGCGGTGCTGTTCTACGTGGACGCCGACGTGGCGCTGGCACCGGACGCGCTCGCGGAGGCCCTCGCGGTCCTCGACGCCGAGCCGGAGGTCGGCTGCGTCCACGGCATCTACGAGACCACGCCGCTGATCGACGACGGGCCGCTGGAGCACTACAAGATCCTCAGCAATCACTACTGGCGCCGGCGCAGCGTGGGACGGGTCGGCACGGCCCTGTTCGCCCTGGGGGCGATCCGCCGCGAGGTCCTGGAGCGGGCGGGTGGCTTCGACGAGACCCTGCGTGACGGTGAGGACGTCGAGTTGAGCATCCGGCTGCGGCCGCTGTGCGCGATCCGGCTGACCGACGGGGTCGCCGGCCGCCACGACGACGCGGACCGGTGGCGCGCCGTGCTGGGGGAGCAGTTCCGGCGCAGCCGGTTGCTGGTGCCGATGGCGCGGGCCGAGCGCCGCCCGGGCCGGGCGGAGCCGCCCGAGGCGGAGGCGCCGACGCTGACCGGTCAGCGGCCGGTCGCCGTGGCGGCCACCGCGGCGGCCCTGGGCGCGCTGGCCCTCATGCCCCTCGCGGCGTTGGTCACCGGCGGGTGGCCGGTGTTCGGGGCGGTGGCCGCGGCCGCGCTCCTCTGCGCGCTGCTGGCCGATCCCGGGCTGCTGGCCTTCGTCCGCCGTGAGCGCGGCTGGCCGTACCTGGGGTACTTCCTCGTCGCCCAGGCGGCCGTGCTGACCGTCCTGGTCGCCGGTGCGGTGACGGGTGCGCTGCCGGTCGGGCGGGGGCGCCGCCCGGGCACGCCGCGGCGGCCGAAGGCCGCGGTGCCGCGATGAGCAAGCGTGCACTGCGGCGCTGCCTCGCCGTCGGCTACGGGGTCTGTGCCGCGGCCGGCATCGCCTTCGCGTTGCACGGGGCGCAGTGGAGCGGGGCCCGCGAACTGCTGACCCCGCACGCGATGCCCTGGCTGGTCGCCGCCCTGCTGGTCAACGTGGCCGGCATCGGCCTGGGCATGGTGGCCTGGCGCGAGCTGCTGACCGGGCTGGCCGGGCCGGTGCCGGCCCGGCCGGCGAGCCGGCTGTACTTCGTCAGTTTCCTCGGCAAGTACATCCCCGGCCGGGTGTGGACCCTGCTCGCCCAGATGCGCCTGGCCGACAGCGTGGGCGTGCGACCGGCCGCGATGACCGCCACCTTCGGCCTGAGCCTCGCCGTGGTGACCGTGACCGGCCTCGTCGTCGCCACGCTGATCGCGCCGAGTCTGGGTGTGGGCGCCGGATGGCTGGCCCTGCCGGCCAGCGTGCTCGTGGCGGGGCTGGCCTGGCCGCGGTGGATCGCCGCGCCGATGGTCTGGGCGTCCCGGCTGGTCCGGCGGCCGTTGACCATCCCCACGGACGTCGACCGGCGGCTGCGTACGGCGGTGACCGTGCAACTCGTCTGCTGGGCGGTCTCGGGGCTGCACCTGTGGCTGCTGGCGGTGGTGCTGGGTGCCGACCCGCTGCGCGCCCTGCCCGCAGCGGTCGGCGGTTTCGCCCTCGCGATGGTGGTCGGCTCCTACGCGGTGTTCGTCCCCGACGGCGCCGGGGTGCGAGAGGTGCTGCTCGCCCTGGTCCTCGCACCCGTGCTGCCCGCCACCGCCATCGGCGTCGCCGTGCTCGCCAGTCGCCTGATCTGTCTGGTCACCGAGGTGGCGACCGCCCTGGTCGTCTGCTTCGGCGACATCGTCCGCACCAGAATCGAGGTATCGCATGTCGACATTGATGTCCATTGAGGATGCGGAGGCACTGGACGTCGGCGAGGTCCACCGCCTGTACCGGCGCTACGTCAACAAGAGCCAGGTCGGCCTGATGACCTCGTTCGGCTTCGGCCGGGAGCTCGTCGAACGGGCCGAGGGCGCCCACATCTACCAGCGTGACGGCCGCCGGATCCTGGACTTCACCGGAGGCGTCGGGGTACTCAGCCACGGGCACAACCACCCGCGCATCCTCGCCGCACGGCAGCGCTTCGCCGAGCAGCAGCGCATGGAGGTGCACAAGACGTACTTCTCGCCCTACCTGGCGGCGCTCAGCCACAACCTGGCGACGGTCCTGCCCGGCGACCTCAACATGTCGTTCCTGCCGAACTCCGGCGCCGAGGCCGTCGAGGGCGCGGTCAAGCTGGCCTTCAAGTACCACGGGGGCAAGCGGAAGACGGTGCTGCGGGCCGACATCAGCTTCCACGGCAAGCTCCTCGGCTCCGGCGGGCTCACCGCGGGCGCGCAGAACCACTTCGAGTTCCCGACCATCCCCGGCATCGACACCTTCGTCTACGACGACCTCGACAGCGTCGCCGCACTCGTCGAGCGGCACAAGGGCGACGTGTACGCGCTGCTCATCGAGCCGTTCAGCGCCTCGACCCTGCGCTGGTGCTCGGAGGAGTTCCTGCGCGGGGTGCGCGAGTTGTGCACCCGTCACGACATCGTGCTGATCTTCGACGAGATCTACACGGGCTGGGGCAAGACCGGATCCCTGTTCTACTTCATGCGCTACGACGGGCTCGTCCCCGACGTGCTGACGACCTCCAAGTCGTTCGGCGGCGGCAAGAGTTCGGTGTCCGCGTACGTGGCCAGGGATCCGATCTTCCGCAAGGCGTACGACAACATGCACGACGCGCTGCTGCAGTCGACGTCCACGACGTACTACGGCTTCGGCGAGGAGTGCGCCACGGCGATCGAGGCCATCAACGTGGCCGTCGAGGACGACTTCCCGGCCCGCGCCCGGGCGATCGAGGCCCAGCTGGAGCCGGGGCTGCGCCGCATCGCCGCCCAGTACCCGCAGGCGATCCGCGAGGTCGCCGGCGCCGGCGCGCTGTGGGGGATCTTCATCGACGGCGGCCCCAAGGTGCTCGACCTGATCGCCCGCATGGCCCCCGGCGGCCTCGCCAAGGACCCCCGCTTCCGGGCGAAGCTGGTCACCTCCGCCGTGGTCAACGCCCTCTACCGGGACCACGACGTCTACGCGTACTACACCCTCAACGGGCTCAACCCCCTGGTCTTCGGACCACCCCTGGTGGCCTCCTCCGAGGACGTCGAGCACGCGCTGGCCGCGCTGGACGCCGTCCTCGCGCAGGGCCTGACCAAGCTGGTCACCCGTCTGCTGGCGGAGAAGGTGAGCACCCTGTGGTGAACGGCGGATCCCCCCGCACCATCGCCGTCACCGGCGCCGCCGGCATGCTGGGCAGCCACCTCACGGCCCGGCTGCTGGCCGACGGCCACCACGTGCACGGCCTCGACATCCGGGAGTACGGCTCCGACCCGCACGAGCGCCTGGAGTGGAGCGTCGCCGACATCAGGGACGAAGCCGCCATCGGTGCCGCGCTGGGCAGGACCAAGCCCGACGTCGTGATCCACACCGCGGCGGCGCTGCCCAGCTACCCGCGGGAGCAGATCCGCTCGATCATCGTGGACGGCGCCCGGGGGGTGTTCGAGGCGGCGGCCGCCCTCGGCACCGAGCGGATCGTGCACGTCAGCTCGACCGCCGTCTACGGACTGCCGTCGGTCGTGCCGACCACGGAGGAGTACCCGCGCGAACCCACCGACGACTACAGCCACGCCAAGGCGGACGCCGAGGTCGTCGCCGAGGAGTTCCGGGCCAAGGGGCACTGCGTCAGCATCCTGCGACCCAAGACCTTCCTCGGACCGGGCCGCATGGGCCTGTTCGCCATGCTCTTCGAATGGGCCGAGGAGGGCCGCAACTTCCCCGTGCTGGGCAGCGGCAACGTCCTCACGCAGATGCTCGCCGTCGAGGACCTCGTGGACGGCGTCCTCGCGGCCGTCCACGCCGAACCCGAAGCCGCCAACGACACCTACAACCTCGCCGCCACGCAATTCGGCACCGTCCGCGAGCAGTTCCAGGCGATCCTGGACGCCGCCGGGCACGGCCGCCGTGTCGTCTCCGTCCCCGCCGCACCGGCCGTCGCCCTGCTGGGCGCACTCCAGCGCGCCGGCCTGTCCCCCGTCTACGGACGCCTGCTCCACAAACTGCGCGGCGACTCCTACGTCAGCGTCGAACGCGCCGCCACCGGGCTCGGCTTCAGCCCCCGCCACTCCACGACGGATGCGCTGCTGCGGTCCTACGAGTGGTGGCGCGGCACGGACACGAAGTCGGCCACCAGCGGCAACACCAGCCAGCAACCGTGGCGGCAGGGCGTGCTCGCCGCCGCGAAGGTCTTCTTCTGAACGCGTTCGACCTTTCCCCGAGGAGGTTCGTCGTGATACCCAACCCACTGGTCAGCGCATCCACCAGTCCCCCCGCACCGTCACCCCTGCCCGTGCCGCCCCCGGCCCGGTCCGAGCTTCCCCCGCCCCCGTCCGAGCCGGACACCTCGTCCCGCAGCCCCCACCCCCGCGACGTCATCGCGCTGCTGCGCCCCGGCCAGTGGGCCAAGAACGTCTACAGCATGGCACTGGTCGGCGCCACGGCGAGTGTGTGGACGGTGCACGCGGCCTGGCAACTGCTGTGGATCACCGTCGTGTTCGTGATCGCGTCGGGCGCCGTGTACATCGGCAACGACGTCGCGGACCGCGACAACGACCGCAGACACCCGGTCAAGCGCCACCGTCCGCTCGCCTCCGGGCGGGTCGGCATGCCCACCGCGATCGCACTGCTCGCCGTCTGCCTCGGTGTCCTCACCATCCTCCTCGCGACGAGCCCGCCCACCCGCTGGTGGCCGGTCGTGGCCTACCTCGGGCTCAACATCGGGTACAGCGCCGGCCTCAAGCACGTACCGCTCGTCGACGCGTTCATCGTCGCCATCGGCTTCCAGTTACGCCTGGCCGCCGGCTACCTCGCCGTCGGCGAGAACCCCTCGCAGTGGCTGCTGACCGCCGTCCTCGCCGTCTGCCTCGTCCTGGTCCTCGGCAAGCGCCGCCACGAACTGATCACCGACGGCCGGGAGAGCCGGCCCGCCCTGCGCGGCTACACCGCACAACTCATCGACCAGATGCTCGTCATCTGCATGGTCGTCACGATCCTGTCCACCCTGCTGTACCTCTGGCACGACGCCCCGCTGGGCCAGTTCTCCACCCACGCGGTCCTCATCTCCGCGCCCTTCACCCTGTTCGGCCTCTTCCGCTACCTGCAGGTCCTCGTCGTCGAGCGCGGCGGGGCCGACCCGGTCCGGATACTCCTGCGCGACCGCACGCTGCTCATCTGCATGGCAGCCTTCGCGCTCGCCTTCCTGACGGCGCTCTACGCCGCCCACCACTCCCTGCCCGCCTCGACCGCCACGAGTCTGACATGACGACGAAAACCGACCCGATCACGCCACCTCTGGTGTCGGTGATCATCCCCAACTACAACTACGCCCGTACGCTGCGCCTGTGCCTCGAATCGGTGCGCGCGCAGAGCTACCCGAACATCGAGCTGATCGTGGTCGACGACCGCAGCACCGACGACTCGGTGCAGATCGCCCACGAGTACGGCGCCGACGTCACCGTCACCCCGACCAACATCGGCGCGCCCGCGGCACGCAACCTCGGTGCCCAGGGAGCCCGCGGGGAGGTGCTGTTCTTCCTCGACTCGGATGTCGCGCTCGCACCGGACGCGGTCGCCAACGCGGTCGGACTCCTCTCCGGCGACCCGGCCGTCGGCGGGGTCTGCGGCACCTACGACGCCGAACCGCTCATCCGCGACAGCCTCGTCGAGGAGGTGCGCAGCCTCCAGCTCTACGCCTGGATCCACGGCGGACAGGGCGACATCTCGACCGTCTACACCGCCCTCTTCGCGGTACGCAAGGACGTCTGGGCCGAGGTCGGGCCGTTCGACCCCGCCCTGCGCCACAGCGAGAACGCCGACTACGGGCACCGGCTGTCCAGCCGCTACCGGATCGTGCTGAGCGAGACGGTCCACGGCCGCCACGACCACGACGACACGCTGCGCGTGCTGCTCACCAAGATGTTCCACCGGGCCCGCATGCACATACCGCTCTACCTGCGACGGCCCGACTTCTCCGGCGGCCCGACCAACGGCCTGCGCGGCTGGGCCACCCTGGCCGCGCTGGCCGCCGTGCTCACCGCACCCCTGGCGGTCCTGGCCGGCCCCCTGGCCATCGCGCTCCCCGTGCTCCTCCTCGTCGTCTCGGTCGTCTTCGACGCCGGGATGTACAGGCTGGTGGTACGGCACAAGGGCCTCTGGTTCGGGCTGTACTTCACCGCCGTGTGGTTCCTGGTGAACGTCACGGTCGCCCTCGCCGTCTTCGCCGGCCTGGGGCAGTGGGCACTGTCGGCGCACTTCCGGCAGACGTACGACGCCCCGCTCGCCGCAACCCCGAGGAGCGCGTGATGAGCGACCCGCTGAACACCGGCACCGCGGACCGGCCGCTCGTCTCGGTCATCGTGCCGAACTACAACTACGCGGCCTCGCTCGGGCTGTGCCTGCGCGCGATCCTCGACCAGACCTACGACCGGATCGAACTGATCGTGGTCGACGACGGCAGCACCGACAACTCCGTGGAGATCGCCCGCTCGCTCGGCGTCACCGTGCTCCACACCCCCCGCAACCTCGGCGTGGCGGGCGCCCGCAACCTCGGCATCGCCCGCTCCAACGGCGAGATCTGCTTCTTCGTCGACTCCGACGTCGCCCTCGCACCCGATGCGGTCGCCCACGCCGTACGCCTCCTCCAGGACGACCCCGGACTCGGCGGCGTGTGCGGCATCCACGACCCCGAACCGCTGATCCGCGACAGCCTGGTCGAGGAGTACCGCGGACTCCAGTACCACTACTGGTCGGCCAGCTCGGCCGGGTTCATCTCCTTCCTCTTCCCGGCCTCGTGCGCGATCCGCCGCACCGTCCTCGACGAGGTCGGGCCGTTCAACGAGCGGCTGCGCCACACCGAGGAGGTCGACTACGGCAACCGCCTGACCCAGCGTCACCGGCTGCTGCTCACACCGCTGATCCGGTCGCGGCACGACCACGACGCCGTACTCGTCCCGCTGCTGCGCAAGCTCTTCCGGCGCGCGCACGCGCGGGTGCCGCTGTACGTCGGCCGCCGGAAGTTCGCGCGGGGCTTCGAGACCTCGTCGCGGGCGGGCGGCAGCCTGGCCGCGCTGGCCTCGCTGGCACTCCTGCCCGTGGCCCTCCTCAGCGGATACGCGCTGATCGCCGTCGTGCTGGCGCTGGGTGTGTCGCTGGGCACCGACGCGGGGATGTACCGCTTCGTGGCACAGCGACGCGGATGGATCTTCGCGGCCTACTTCACGGCCGTGCACTGGGTGGTCAACGTGACCATCGCGGCGGGAGCGCTCGCCGGCGCCGCACACTGGCTGGGTTCCCCGCGGTTCCGCCGCCTCTACGACGCGCCCGTGCCGGAGGCCGTCGGATGAGAAGGCGTGCGGTGCGGGTCGGGGCGGTCCTCTCCTTCGTCTGGCTCGCCTGCGTCGTCCTGCACACCGTCCTGTCCGGGCGCTGGTGGCCGATGCTGCTGCCCGACCTGGCCCCGCCGCTGCTGCTGGTGGCGGTGCCGGTGCTGCTCGGCGTCCCGGCCGTCCTCGGCGTGGTGGGGGCGCACCGCAACCCGCGGCGATGGGCTCCCGTCGCCGCGGGCGTGGCGTCCCTCGCCCTGGGCGCCGGGCAGTCCGGACTGAACCTCGACGCCTTCGGCCGGAATCCGGCACCCGTGCCGGCCGGGGCGCTGCACGTCGTCGCCTGGAACACCCAGTACTGGGACCAGGACGAGGACCCCGGCGCGTTCTACGCCTACCTGCACGCGTTCGACGCCGACGTCTACCTGCTCCAGGAGTACCTGAACTGGAACGACGACACACCGGTACGCCTCGACGACACCGCCCGGCTGCACGCCGAGTTCCCCGGCTACACGATCGCGACGGACGGGGAACTGCTGACGCTCTCCCGGCTGCCGATCACGGCCAGCAGGGCCCTGGACAACACCCGCTGGTACGCATCGACACCGGCCGGTTCGGACTTCCCCGAGTTCTGGCGCGCCAAGACGCTCCGGACGGACATCCGGGCCGGGGACCAGGTCGTCTCCCTGTACAACGCCCACATCCCGGTGCAACTCGACACCTCGTCCGGCGTGTTCACCCCGGCGTTCCTCGGGGCCGTGCGGACCCAGGCCAAACGGCGCTCCGCCGCCTGGGCCGCGCTCACGGACGACCTGGCCGGCAACCCGGCGCCGCGACTGGTGGCCGGGGACTTCAACACCACCCCCGCGATGGGTGAACTCTCCCATCTCGACAGGATCCTGCTGCGCGGCCAGCCCACCGACGGCGAGCTCTACCCGACCTCCTGGGACGCCCGCAGTCTGGGACTGTGGCGGCTGGACTTCACGTACCACGACCCGGCGATGCACATCGCCCAGTACCGGTTCCGGGACAGCCGGGGTCTCTCCGACCACGATGCCCAGGAACTCTGGATCAGCACAGCGAAGGGAAGCACGACATGACACGCACACTCGGTCGCAGCGGCATCGAGGTGAGCGCGGTGGGAGTGGGCTGCTGGGCGATCGGCGGCCCGTTGCACGCCGGCACCGAACAGTTCGGCTGGGGGACGGCCGACGACACCGAGTCGGTCGCCGCGCTCCGGCGGGCCCACGAACTCGGCGCCACCTTCTTCGACACCGCGAGCAACTACGGCGCCGGCCACAGCGAGGTGGTCCTCGGCCGGGCACTCGCCGGCCACCGCGACGAGGTCGTGATCGCCACGAAGTGGGGTTACACGTTCGACGAGACCACCCGCGAGGCCGGGCCCGAGGACGCCAGCCCCGAATACCTGCGTTCCTGCCTCGACGACAGTCTGCGCCGGCTGGGCACCGACTACGTCGACCTCTACCAGTTCCACCTGGGCGGTGCGCCCCTGCCGGTCGCGCTCGACCTCGTCCCCGTGCTCGACGAGCTCGTCACGGCGGGCAAGATCCGGGCCTACGGCTGGAGCACGGACGACGCCGAGCGCGCCGAGGCGTTCGCCAAGGCCGGGGCGGGCTGCACCGCGATCCAGCACGATCACTCCGCACTGCGCGACTCCGCCGAGGTCATCGCGGTCTGCGAGGCGCTCGACCAGGCGAGCATCGCCCGCGGTCCGCTCGCGATGGGACTGCTCTCCGGCAAGTACCACGACGGACGGTCCGTCGGCGCGCAGGACGTGCGCGGTCAGGGCTACGAGTGGATGACCTACTTCACCGACGGTGCCGGCAGCAAGGAGTGGCTGGCCCGGATCGACGCGGTGCGCGACGTCCTCACGTCCGGCGGCCGCACCCTGGCCCAGGGGGCGCTCTCCTGGCTGCTGGCCCGCAGCCCCGCCACGATCCCCATCCCGGGCTGCCGCACGGTCGCCCAGGTGGAGGAGAACCTCGGCACCCTCGGGTTCGGGCCGCTGACCGAGCAGGAGTTCCAGCAGGTGGAGGCGATTCTGCGCGGTTAGCCTCCTGAGCGGCACCCGGCCTGCCGGGACCGGTGCCGCCGAGGGCCGGGGCCCCCGCGGGCCCCCCCCCCGGGCCCCCCCCCCCGCCCCCCCCCGCGGCCCGGCGGCCCCGCCCGCCCGGGCCGGGGTCCCGGCCGCCGCCCCCCCCCCCCCCGCGCCCCCGGCCCGCCCCGCCCCCCCCCCCCCCCCCCCCCGCGCCGCCCCCCCGACCCCGTCACGCCCCGTCGGCCTGTCGGCCCGTCCGGACGGTGCCGGGGTGAACCCCGTGACTCCTCCTCCGTCCGTCCGTTCCCTGCGCCCCGGCCGCGGACGTCCGCCGGCCCGCGTCCGTCCCGGGTCCGTCCCGGGTCCGTCCCGGCAGGAGCCCTGTCGTACCGGGTGGCCGGGCCCCGCCGGCCCCTGATCCTGTCGACGGCGCGCTCGACGGCGCTGCGGTCCCGGTCCTGCTCCCGGTCCCGGTCCGCGGCCCTGCCGGACCGGGAGCCGTGCCCGGTGCTCCGTACTCCATCCGGCCCTCCGCGGCCGGGACGCTCCCGCCGGTGCAGGTGGCGCCGGGAGGCTTTCCCCCCATCTGTTTCCACACCCCGGGTGGGTGCCGCCACCTGCATCGTTCGTGCAGTGGTCGCCCGGCGATGCCGTGGTCCTGCCGGGCGCCCCGGACCCGTTTGCACCAGGCCGTGCACTCCGGTGGCGTCCCCGGGGTTCTGTGATCGATGTGGTGAATCGGCAGAGACACGCGCCGCCACGCCGAGGCCGCTCCCGCCGTGGACCTATCCCTTGTAGTCATGTCCGCTCATATGGCCACACAGCAGCGTGAACGACTCCGGAGGACTGCCTGTGACCCCCCTGAACAGGATCGAGCAACGCCTGGAATCGCTCGTCAACGGCGCTTTCGCACGGGTTTTCAAGTCGCAGGTGCAGCCGGTGGAGATCATCGGCGCCTTACGGCGTGAGTGCGACGTCAATGCCAGGATCTGGGACCGGGACAGCACGGTCGTGCCCAACGGGTTCATCGTCGAACTCAGCCCGACCGACCACGAACTGCACCACTCGTATCTCGGTGTGCTCGGCCGGGAACTGGTCGGCAAGGTCCGCGAGTACGCCCGGTCCCAGCGCTACTCGTTCGTCGGACCGCTGCGGATCCAGGTGCAACGCGCCGACGACCTCGACACCGGGAACTACCGGGTCCGCAGCCGGATCGAGGTGCCGCCCGAGGTCCAGCAGGCCATGGAGACCGCCCAGCGCGCGGGGCACGACTTCCCCGCGCACCTGCTCCACGGCAGCTGGCGCACCGGGGCCGGGCCGACGGGGACCGGCCGCCAGGGCACCAAACAGCTGCTGACCGACCGCCAGTTCCACGCCCTGGGACTGGCGATCAGCGACAACGGGATGCTGGTCGCCGCCGAACGCCGAACGTCCTCGCCGCCGGCCCGACGGGCCGCGGGCCTCTCACCGGAACCCGTGCACCACCGCGCCCCGCCCCAGGACGCCGGGCCTGCGGAGAGTGCCGCCGAGCACGGAGCGGCACCGCCCGACGCCGCGCCCCGATCCCAGTCCCTGCCGGCACGCCACACCAACGGATCTTCAGCTCTCTGGAAGGGACCGCAGTCCATGACACAGGAACATGACCACCACGCCGACGCCCCGGCAGCGGCCGAGCCGTACTCCGACCACCTGTCGCAGGACCGGCCCGCGCCGGCAGCTTCCCAACAAGCAGCCCCCCGACCACACGCCGCGCCGCCGGCCCCGCCGTACGCACCGGCAGCCCCCTCGTACGCGCCCGCGGCCGACCGGTACACGCCGGAAACCCACCAGCCCGCCGCACACCACCCCCGGACGTCCCGGCCCGCAGACACCTACGACCCCGCCGCGATGGGCCGGCCGCTGGACCAGGTGCTGGCCGCCCACGGCTCCTACGCACCCGCCGCGCCGTCCGAAACCCGGTCCCACAGCCGGC
Source organism: Kitasatospora sp. NE20-6 (assembly GCF_045862635.1). Classification (NCBI taxonomy): domain Bacteria; kingdom Bacillati; phylum Actinomycetota; class Actinomycetes; order Kitasatosporales; family Streptomycetaceae; genus Kitasatospora; species Kitasatospora sp. NE20-6. Next base: position 17,570 of record NZ_BPRL01000022.1, on the reverse strand, counting down.
CGGCGCCCACCTCCGACTCCTACGCCGCGAACCAGCGCAAGCCCTACGCCTCCACCTCCCACTCGCTGCACCCACGCCCGGCCACCACCGCCCACGGCGGCGCGCCGTGGGCACAGCAGGAGCGGACGGGCCATGGCGGACTCGGGTACGGAACGGCGGAGCTGTCGTCCGACAACCTGCTGCGCGCCCGTCCCGAGGACCGGCGGGGCCTGAACTGGCTGAAGGTCGGCGGGCGGGCGGCCGAACGGGAACGCCTGCGCAAGACGGCCCTGATCCGCACCCCGGTGGTGAACTGCTACAGGATCGCCGTGATCAGTCTCAAGGGCGGGGTGGGGAAGACCACCACCACGGTCGCCCTCGGTGCGACCCTTGCCTCCGAGCGCCAGGACCGCGTGATCGCGGTCGACGCGAACCCGGACGCCGGCACGCTCGCCCGGCGGGTCCGCCGCGAGAGCGCCGCCACCATCCGCGACCTGGCGGGCGAGATCCCCAACATCACCAACTACATGGCCGTGCGCCGCTACACCTCCCAGGCGCCGTCCGGCCTGGAGATCCTCGCCAACGACGTCGACCCGGCCTTCTCCACGGCCTTCAGCGACGACGACTACCGCCGCGTGATCGGCTGCCTCGGGCAGCATTACCCGATCATCCTCACCGACTCCGGCACCGGCCTGCTCCACAGCACCATGAGCGGCGTCCTCGACCTCGTGGACCAGCTCATCGTCGTCGCCACCCCCAGCGTCGACGGCGCGAGCAGTGCCAGCACCACCATCGACTGGCTCATGGCCCACGGCTACGGCGAGCTCGTCCAGCGCAGCATCACCGTCGTCTCCGAGGCCCGCAGGCCCAGCAAGGCCGTCAAGGTCGAGGACATCGTCGCGCACTTCCGCGCCCGCTGCCGCGCCGTCCTGACCGTGCCCTACGACGACCACCTGGCCGCGGGCGCCGAGGTCGACCTCGCGAAGATGAAGTCCTCCACCCGCGACTCCTTCTTCCACCTCGCATCCCTCGTCGCCGCCGACTTCTCCCGCACCCAGCCCGAACCCACCGGGTGGCACCCGGCCCCCCACACCGGGTACAACCCGGCCAACCTCTTCTCCACACCGGCGTGGAACTGATAGCCACCGGCACGAGCCAGGACCGGCCGGGCCCACCGGCACTGCACGACACACCGGATACGACGCAGGTGCGGGCAGATCCATCCGATCCGCCCGCACCGCGTCCGTCCGCACCGCACCTGACCGCACCGCATCCGACCGGACCGCGTCCGCCTGCACCGCACCCGGCCACGCCCGACGCGCCGTCGTCCGGACCGGTGCCCCGGCGTGCCCCGCACCGGGGGCCTGCCGCGCCCGCCTGCCGCGCCCGCCCGGCCCCGTCCAGGTGCGGTACCGGCGTCCGACCGGCCGAGCCCCGGTGGCGTGGGCGCGGGCAACCGCCAGGATCGTACCCATGACGACAGCACCGGACCGCAGCGGCCGTGACCAACTCGCCGCGACCGTCGACTGCATGGCACGGGCACCGGCCACGGGCGTGCGCGGCGTACGGGTCGACGACTCCCTCGTCGAAGCCACCGTGGCACTCCTGGACCATCTCCGGCAGACCCACCCCGGTGAACCGATCGCCAGGGCCGCGCGCGTCGTGGCCGACCGGCTCCAACTGTGCGTACCGATGACGGCGGTCCTGGCAGCGAAGCCGGACACCGACCGGACGGGACCGGGATGACGATCCGCCCCGCCCCGGCAGCCGACACGGGCCCACGGCCGGGAACCCCGGAGCGCGGGCCGCCGGCCCGGTGCACCGACCGGTCCCGGAGCCGGGCACGCCGGTCCGCCCGGACGGCGGTGCCACCCGCCCGGGGAAGGACGGGTGGCACCGGACGGCCGCTCCTACACGGAGGTGGTCAGGTTCCACTTCTGGTTGGCGCCGTTGTCGCAGTCCCAGATGTCGAGCTGGACGCCGTTGGTGGTGTCGAACCCGGGGACGTCGAGGCAGCGGCCGGTGGCGGGGTTGACCAGGGTGCCGTTGACGGCCTGCCACTGCTGGTTGGCGCCGCCGGTGCAGTCCCACAGATCGACCAGGGTGCCGTTGGCGGTGCCGCCCGCGGTGATGTCCAGGCACTTGCCGTTGACCCGGAGGGTGCCGCCGGTCTGCGTCCACTGCTGGGCGCCGGATCCGTTGCAGTCCCACACGACGATCTTGGTGCCGTTGGCGTTCGAGGAGGTGTAGTCGTCCATGCACTTGGCCGTGTTGAGCCCCGAGGTGATCGGCGCGGCCTGGGCGTCCGGTGCGGCGGGCCCGGAGTTGTACGCCTCCAGTTCGTAGATCCGGGTGGCGGTGTTGCCCGCGGTGTTGGTGGCGGCCGTGACCACCACCCGGACGTAGCGGGCGGTGCGGGCTGCGAACGGGGTGTAGGTGCGGCTGGAGCGTGAACCGGTGACGGTGGCCGCGGTGGACCAGTTCGTGCCGTCCGTGCTGGTCTGCACCTGGAACCCGCCGGTGTTCCAGCCGGTGCTCTCGCCGCCGAGTCCGGCGTGCTTGAGGACCACGGACGCGACCGTCTGCGCCGATCCCAGGTCGACCTGGAGCGTCGCACCGGCTGCCTGCGAGCACCACTTGCTGTTGTTCTTCAGGGTGGCGTCGACCGCCTTGTCGCCCGCTTCCGCCGTGGCGCACGCGGCCGACGAGCTGGTGGTCCGGCCCTGGGCGAGGTTGGTGCCGAGCTCCGGCGCGGTGGGTACGGCCGTTGCGCCGTCCTGGAAGGAGGGCGGCACGTCCGAGGCGCCGGTGCCCCAACTCGCGCTGGGCGCACCGCCCATGGTGAAGTCCAGGGTGGCGCCGCCCGCGACGTCGGGGTAGCGCAGGTAGTTGTGGTTGGTGGCGGTCCCGTTGACCTTCAGCTCCTGGACGTAGGAGCCGGTGCCCGCCGAGTTGATGGTGATGTTGCCGCCCGGGCGCTGGAGCAGGACGGACGGGAAGGACGGGCCGTGCACGGCCAGGGTGTCCGCACCGGGCGTCGAGGGGTAGAGGCCGAGGGCGGCCCAGACGTACCAGGCCGAGGTCGCGCCCAGGTCGTCGTTGCCCGGCAGCCCGCCGGCACCGGTGGTGAAGGACTCGGTCATCACCTTGCGGACCGCCGCGGATGCGCCGGCGGGGTTGCGGGCGTAGTTGTACGCCCACGGCACGCCGTGCTCGGGCTCGTTGCCGATGTAGTAGTACGGCAGGCTCTGGCCGGCGTTGACCTGGGTGAAGTGGTGGTCGAGCCGCTGCACGGCGGTCTGCCGGCCGCCCATCCCGTTGATCAGGTCGGCGAAGTCGTAGGGCACCATCCAGGTGTACTGGGCGGCGTTGCCCTCGGTGAAGTTGGACTGAGAGGCGGGGTTCAGCGGCCAGGTCCAGGTGCCGTCCGAGTTGCGCGGCTGGGTGTAGCCCGACTCGGGGCTGTAGGTGTTGCGCCACCACTGCGCCCGGGTCATGTAGGTGGCGTGGTCCGCGGTGTTGCCGAGGGCCTTGGCGAACTGCGCGACGGCGAAGTCGGAGGCCGAGTACTCCATCGAGTCGGAGGGGGCGCCGGGCAGGTAGTGCAGGCTGGTGTACGTCGACTGGCGGCCGCGGATCGGCGAGCCCTGGGTGGTGCCGCCCTCGGAGGACTTCTTCATCAGGGACAGGGCGGCGGCGGTGTCGAAGCCGCGCGTCCCGAAGGCGTACATGCTGCCGATGATGATGGGCCCGGGGTCGCCGGTCATCACGAAGTCCTCGTTGGTCTGCTGCGACCACTTGGGCAGCAGGCCGCCCTGCTGGCCGTCCAGCACCATGGACTTGGCGATGTCGGACGCCTCGGTCGGTGCGATCAGTGCGATCAGCGCGGCCCAGGAGCGGTAGATGTCCCAGCCGGAGTAGTTCTGGTAGACCGGTCGTGACGAGTTGTGGACCGCGCCGTCGAAGCCCCGGTAGTCGCCGTTGACGTCGCTGGCGATGTTGGGACTCTGGAAGACGTGGTACAGCGAGGTGTAGAACTTCTTCAGGTCGGTGCTGGAGCCGCCGGTGACGCGGGCCCGGTCGAGGATCTGGTTCCAGGCGGTGCCGGCCGCGGAACGGACGGCGCCGAAGTCCCAGCCGTTGTTCTCGGCGACGAGGTCGGCCTGGGCGTTGGCGATGCTCACGTAGCTCAGGGCCACCTTGAACTGCACGGCCTGGGAGCCGGTGGTGTCGAAGGTGACGTAGGCGCCGGTGTTCGTGCCCGAGGTGCTCGCCGAGCCGGCGTTCACCGTGCTGCCCGACCAGGTGCCGAAGCCGCTCGGGGCGCGGTCGAAGCGGATGTCGAAGTAGATCTGGTAGGTCTTCGAGGAGCCGCAGAAGCCGCCTGCGGTGACGCTGCCGGTCACCTCCGAACCGTTCACCTTCACCGAGCCGCTGCGGTTGCCGGTGGCGCTGCGACTGGTGTTGATCAGCAGCTGCGAGGTCGTCGACGACGGGTAGGTCAGCCTGCCCATGCCGGTGCGGGTGGTCGCGGTCAGCTCCACCGAGGTGGCGTACCTGTCGAGGCGGTTCTTGTAGAAGCCGGGCGACGCGGACTCGTTGGACTTGGTGTAACCCGAGGCGTAGCCGGTCCAGTTGGTGCCGGGCGAGGAGCCGAGGGCACCGGTCACCGGTAACAGTGGCAGGTCCTCGTTGTTCTGGCAGCCGGCCCCGTCGAAGTGGGTGAGGCTGAAGTCCTCGATCGTGGTGTCGGAGTTGCGGTAGCCGGACGGCGAGGCCGTCGGCGTGTCGGGGCTGAACTGCACGCCGCCGAAGGGCACCACGGCGCCCGGGTACGTCGATCCGCCCGCACCGCCGCCGACGGGGTTCGGCGCGTTGCTGTCATCGGTGCCGATGAACGGGTCGACGTACTGCGTGAGGTCGGCCGCTGCGGCGTGAGCCGGGGTCGTGGCGAATCCGCCGACGCCCAGGGCGGCCAGCAGGACGCTGCCGGCCACCGCGGCGACGCGGAACCTGAGGAGGGGTGAGAGCACGGGGGACCACCTTCGGCTGGAGACGGGTCGCGGCGGGGGAGCGGCGGCGAGCGGTCTCGGGAGGGGGGTGCGGTCATGGCTCCGGGCCATGTGAACGTTACCAAGCAGAACGCATTGTTGATGCGCCGCCGATTGTGCGTCAAGCCTCTGATCCAACATCAAATATGGCTTGTGGCAAAGAACTTGCGAGATGCATCGGTTGTCCGCACGACTATTGACAGGCAGTCGGCCGCGCCCGCAGACTCCGGTCACTTGCGTGAACGTTACCAAGGAGCGTCCGGAGGACATCCTGATGACAGAACCCCTTTTGGAAGCCCGGAAGGTGAGCAAGCGTTACGGCCAGGTCCATGCCCTCCAGGGCGCCGACTTCACCGCCTACCCCGGCGAGGTGGTCGCGCTGATCGGAGACAACGGCGCAGGCAAGAGCACCCTGGTCAAGACGCTGTCCGGCACCATCCGGCCCGACGGCGGGCAGATCCTGGTGGACGGCGCGCCGGTCGAGCTCACCAGCCCGCTCGATGCCAGGCGTTACGGGGTCGAGACCGTCTACCAGGACCTTGCGCTCGCCCAGGACCTCGACGCGGCGGCCAACCTGCACCTGGGCCGCGAGATCCACCGCCCCGGACTGCTCGGCCGGCTCGGTGTCCTCGACCACGCCGCCATGCGCCGCTCGGCCGTCACCGCGTTCGCCGAACTCGGCGTCGACCTGCGGGACGTGGACGTTCCCGTGGCGTCCCTGTCCGGCGGCCAGCGGCAGTCCGTCGCGGTGGCGCGCGCGGTCGCCTTCGCCAACCGCATCATCTTCATGGACGAACCGACCGCCGCACTCGGCGTGGTCCAGCGCGGCCGGGTGCTGGAGACCATCAGACGGGTCCGCGACCGGGGCATATCCGTGGTGCTGATCAGCCACAACATGCCCGAGGTGCTCTCGGTGGCCGACCGGGTCGAAGTCCTGCGGCTGGGACGGCGGGTGGCGTCCTTCGACGCCGCGACCACCTCGGTGGAGGAACTCGTCGGCGCGATGACCGGCGCCCTGGACCCGGTGCCCGGGCCTGCAGAGCCCTCCTCCGCCCGACACCCTTCCGCGGGGCACGCGTCCGTGCGTCCGGTGCCCCCGGCGCAGGCCCCCGCGGAACCCACCCCCGGAAAGGACGGTGCCGCGTGAGCACCCAGGTACCGGGCGAGGCGGACACGACCACCGCACCGCCGAAGCCCCGGACGGGACTCGCCGTGCCCGGCTGGGCGCGCCGTCTCGCCGCGGTGAACGAGGCCTGGACCTTCGGCGTCCTGGCCCTGCTCGTCGCGTTCTTCACCGCCGCCCGGCCCGACACCTTCCTGACGCGCTACGACATCACCCAGATCGCCACCAACGCGGCCATCTACCTGGTGCTCGGCGTCGGCATGACCTACGTGATCATCGTCGCCGGCATCGACCTCTCCGTGGGCTCGGTCCTGGTGCTGTCCGCCGTGCTGTCCGCGGAGTACACCATCCATCACGGCGGCGCGGAGTCCGGCTGGGGCACCATCGGGGTGGCCACCGTGATCGCACTGGTCACCGGAGTGCTCTGGGGCGCCCTGCAGGGCTGGCTGGTGGCGAAGGCCAAGGTACCGCCGCTGATCGTCACCCTCGGAGGCTTCGGAGCCGCCCTCGGCATCGCCCAGATCATCACCGGCGGCCAGGACCCGACCGGCGCCGTCTCCGCCGAACTCCAGCACAGCGTCGGCTTCGGCAAGCTCTTCGGCCAGGTCCCCTGGCTCGTCGTCATCGCCTTCGCCACCACCGTCGTCTTCGGTCTGATCCTCGCCTTCACCCGGTTCGGCCGGTACACCTACGCCATCGGCTCCAACCCGGAGGCCGCCCGCAGGGTCGGCATCGACGTCGACCGGCACCTGGTCAAGATCTACGCACTGACCGGCCTGCTCTCCGGGCTCGGCAGCGTGATGTGGCTGGCGTACTTCGGCACCACGTCGATCGCCGGGCACTCCACGGACAACCTGAAGGTCATCACCGCCGTCGTGCTCGGCGGGGCGAGCCTGTTCGGCGGACGCGGCAGCGTGCTCGGCACGGTCATCGGCGTCTTCATCCCCGCGGTGCTCACCACCGGGCTGATCATCATGGACGTCCAGCAGTACTGGCAGGACGTCGCCATCGGCGTCGTCCTCGTCGCGGCGGTCTACCTGGACCAGTTCCGCAGGCGCGGCCGCGAACGAGGCTGACGCCGCCGCACCACCGCCACGGCTCTCCTCTACTTGCCAAGGTCCCTCCCCTGGAAGGAAGTTCACCATGCTCGGACCCAGCAGACCCGGAACGATCGCCCGCTCCTGCGCCGTCCTCGCCCTGGTCGTGGCCGGCACCGCCGCCTGCGGCAGCGACAGCGGCCAGGCCGGCTCCAAGGGCACCACGCTGAAGCTCATCACCGGCGTCAAGAGCGACCCGTTCTACATCACCATGGCGTGCGCCGCCCAGGAGCAGGCCGAGAAGCGGGGGGTGAAACTCACCGTGGACGGTTCGGCGCAGTGGGACGTCGCCGTGCAGCGGCCGATCGTCGACTCGGTCGCCGCGTCCCGCCCCGACGGCCTCCTGATCTCCCCGGTGGACACGACGGCCCTCACGCCGTCGCTGTCGCAGCTGCAGAACGCCGGCACCAAGGTCGTCCTGGTCGACACCACGGTCAGCGACACGTCCATCGGCGTCTCCCGGATCTCCTCCGACAACGAGGCCGGTGGCCGCACCGCCGCCAAGGCCCTGGCCGAGCTGATGGGCGACAAGGGCTCCGCCATCGTGATCAGCGTCAAGCCCGGCGTGTCCACCACGGACGCCCGGATCAAGGGCTTCTCCGAGGAGATGAAGGCCAACCACCCCGCCATCACGCTGCTCCCGGTCCTCTACGACAACGACCTGCCCGCCACGGCCGCCTCCCAGATCCAGGCCACCCTGGCCGCGCACCCCGACCTCGGCGGGGTCTTCGCCGGCAACACCAACACCGCGCAGGGCGTCTCCACCGGCCTGCAGGCCGCGGGCAGGCAGGGCAAGGTCAAGGTCGCCGCGTTCGACGCGGAGCCCGACGAGATCACCGCCCTGAAGAACGGCACCCTGGACATCCTGGTCGCCCAGGACCCGGCCGGCATCGGCGTCCAGGGGGTCGACCAGGCGCTCGCCGCCATCGAGAAGAAGGAGGTGACCGCGCAGGTCGGCACCACCATGGTGGCCATCACCAAGGCGAACATGGACGACCCCGCGGTCAGCAAGTACATCTACAAGGCCGCCTGCTGAGCCCGACGGGCCTGATCGTACGGCGCCCGCACGCGCGTACCGCTGAAGCGGAGACGGGGGTCGCAGCCTTCGGGCCGGCCCCCGCCCACCGGCCTGCCCGCCGGCTCCCGGGCACCCCACACACCACGGAGGCACCATGTCCGACGTCGACCCGATCCACGGCAACGGCGTCAGTCCGGCGCCGTCACGCCGGGCGCTGCTCAGGAACGCGGTCGGCGCGGCCGGGCTCGCGGCGATGTCCGGGGGCCTGCTGACGGCCTGCGGCAGCGACGCGGAGCCCGCTTCGTCCGGCGGTGCGGCACCGGGCTCCACCACGGTCGGCGGCACGGTCACCTTCGGGTCCAACTACTCGGACCCGTCCGCGAAGTCGGCCTTCGCGGCACTCACCACCGCGGCGTCCGCCGCCGTCGGCGCGGTGGACATCAGGATCAACACGGTCGACCACAACACCTTCCAGCAGAACATCACCAGCTACCTCCAGGGCACCCCGGACGACCTGTTCACCTGGTTCGCCGGGTACCGCATGCAGTACTTCGCCGCGCAGGGCCTCGCCCAGCCGCTGGACGACGTGTGGGAGAAGATCGGCGGCAACTTCGGCGAAGCCGCCAAGAAGCTCTCCACCGGGCTCGACGGCCACCAGTACCTGGTGCCGCTGTACAACTACCCGTGGGTCGTCTTCTACAGCAAGAGCCTGTTCGCCAAGCACGGCTACACCGTGCCCACCACCTGGGACGCGTACGTGGCCCTGGTGAAGAGGATGAAGTCCGACGGCCTGATACCGATCGCCTTCGGCGACAAGGACGGCTGGCCGGCGCTCGGCACCTTCGACATCCTCAACATGCGGATCAACGGCTACGACTACCACATCAAGTTGCTGAAGCACGAGATCCCGTGGACCGACCAGGGGGTGTACACCGTCTTCCAGCACTGGGCCGAGCTCATGCCGTACGTGCAGAGCGGCGCCAACGGGCGGATCTGGCAGGACGCGGTGAAGAGCCTGGAGAGCGGCGCGGCCGGCATGATGTTCCAGGGCAGCAACCAGGTCGCCGCGCAGTACGTCACGGACAAGGCCGACCTGGCCGACCTCGACTTCTTCCCCTTCCCCGCGGTCGATCCGAAGTGGGGCCAGGACTACATGGACGCCCCCACCGACGGGTTCATGCTCAGCCGCAAGGCCAGGAACCCGGCCGCCGCCAAGGCCGTCCTGGAGTACATCGGCAGCGGCCGGGCCGAGGCCGAGTACCTGAAGACCGACCAGTGGGACGTCGGCCTCGCCAAGGGCCTGCAGGTGCCGACGTACAACGCCGTCCAGCAGAAGTCGGTCGCCGCGATATCCAGTTGCAAGGCCGTGGCCCAGTTCATGGACCGCGACGCCGACCCGGCGATGGCCACCGCGATGATCTCGGTCATCCAGAAGTTCATCGACGACCCGAGCACCGGGAACATCGCCGCGCTGCAGAAGAGCGCGGAGACCCAGGCGAAGGCGATCTACACCTGATGAACTCCCCTTCCCAGGCACCCGGCCGGGCGTCGGCGGCGACCGGGGCGCCGGCCCCGGCCCGCCGCCGACGGGGCGTCCGGACACTGACGCCCCGCGACCGCATCGTCGCCGCCGTCCTGCTGGGCATCCCGCTCCTGCTCGACCTCGCCCTCGTGTGGTTCCCGGCGGCCGGCACCACCCTGCTCTCCTTCACCCGGTGGAACGGCGTCGGATCCCTGCACGCCGACCCGTGCGACCCGAAGCTGCCGTCGGTGCTCAACAACGGCTGCCTGTACGGCATCCAGAACTACCACCAGGCCGCCACCGTCAGTCCGGAGTTCTGGCCCGCCGTCCGGCACAACCTGATCTGGCTGGCCGTCTTCGTGGTGATCGCCACCCCGCTCGGCATGCTCTTCGCCGTGCTCCTCGACCGCGGCCTCCGCGGCAGCCGGATGTACCAGAGCATCCTGTTCCTGCCGGTCATGCTGTCGCTCGCCCTGGTCGGCATCATCTGGGAGTTCATGTACTCCCAGAACTACGGGCTGATCAACGTGGTCCTCGGGCGCACCGGAGACGGCAACGCCATCGACTGGCTCGGCGATCCGCACCTCAACCTGTGGGCGGTGCTGACCGAGGCGACCTGGCGGCAGTCCGGGTACGTGATGGTGCTCTACCTGGCCGGCCTCAAGGCCGTCGACCCGACGCTGCGCGAGGCCGCCATGATCGACGGCGCCAGCGCCTGGCAGACCTTCCGACGGGTGGTCTTCCCGGTGATGCGGCCGGTCAACATCGTCATCATGGTGGTCACCGTCATCGAGTCGCTGCGCGCCTTCGACCTGGTGTACATCACCAACAAGGGCATCAACGGCCTCGAACTGCTCTCGGTGCTGGTCACCTCGAACATCGTCGGCGAGACCCAGCGCGTCGGCTTCGGCTCCGCACTCGGAGTGGTGCTGCTGGCGATCTCGCTGGTACCCATCAGCGTCTTCCTCCACCAGACCTTCCGCCGGGAGGACACGCCGTGAGCACCGACACCCCTGCCCGGACCCCCGCCACCTCCACGACAGCGGGGGGCCGTCCGCCGAAACGCCCGCCCGCCCGGGTCGCCGCGCAGCTGTTCCTGGTCACCGCCTCGGTGCTGTGGCTGCTGCCGATCGCCTTCACCCTCTACGTGGCCGTCCGCCCGTACTCCGACACCCGCAGGTACGGTTACGTCTCGCTGCCGCGGCACCTGACGCTCCGCAACTTCACCGACGCCTGGTCGCAGTCGGACATGCCGCACTTCTTCCGGAACTCCGCGCTGATCACCGTGCCCGCGGTGATCGTCGTGCTGGCCCTCGCGTCGGGGGCGGCCTTCGTCCTCACCCGGCTGAGGCTCAGGGTCAACGTGGCCCTGCTCATCCTCTTCACGGCCGGCAACCTGCTGCCGCAACAGGTCGTCATCACCCCGCTGTACCGGATGTACCTGAAGATCCACGTGCCGACGGCCCTGGCCGACAGCGGGCTCATGTACAACTCGGCCCTCGGCCTGATCGCCATCAACGTGGCGTTCCAGCTGGGCTTCTGCGTGTTCGTGCTGAGCAACTACATGAAGTCGATCCCCGGCGAGATGTACGAGGCCGCGCTCGTCGACGGGGCCGGCCTGTGGACCCGCTTCTGGCGGCTCACCGTGCCGCTCTGCCGGCCCGCCCTGGCCGCCCTCGCCACCCTGCTGACCACCTGGATCTACAACGACTTCTTCTGGGCCGTCACCCTGATGTCCTCCGGTGACAAACGCCCGGTGACCTCCGCCCTCGCCAACCTGCAGGGACAGTTCGTCAGCAACCAGAACCTCATCGCGGCGGGGGCCGTGATCGCCGCGATCCCGACGCTGGTCGTCTACCTGCTGCTCCAGCGGCAGTTCATCGCCGGGCTCGCGCTCGGATCGAGCAAGGGCTGAGTCCGCGGCGGTCCGCTGCGCCCTTATGGGCCATCGCAGGCGCTTGCCGCCGTACACCTTTCAGGAAAAGGTTGGTGACGGACGATCAGCCGACGGGGGACCGCGTCATCCGGCCGGCACCCGCGCGGGTCGGGTGGCACTCCGCCGTAACCGGTGCCCCGCCGTGCCCGGGACGCCGAGCACCGTAGGATGCACTCCGGCGCTTGGGCAGACCGGCAGGCGATCCGGGAAGCGTGCCGAGGAGGAGGCCTGTGAAGCGCCCGACGATGAAGGACGTGGCCCAGGCGGCGGGGGTCAGTCTCATGACGGTCTCCCGGGTGATCTCCAGCGAACCGGGAGTGTCGCCCGACACCGCCGCCCGGGTCGAGCAGGCGGTGCGCAGACTCGGCTACCAGCGCAACGACAACGCGCGCAACCTGCGGCAGAAGAACCTCGGGACCTCCACGATCGGCCTGGTCGTCGACGACCTCGCCAACCCCTTCTACGCCCTGATGGCCCGCTCGGTCGAGGACGAGGCGCACCGCCGCGGCTACGTCGTCCTGGTCGGCAGCACCAACGACGAGCCGCGCCGGGAACGCGAGGTCATCGCCGCGTTCACCGCCCGCCAGGTGGACGGCCTGATCATCGTGCCCACCATCGGCAGCCACGGCTTCCTCAAACCGCCCATGGATGCGGGCACCCAGGTCGTCTGCGCGGACCGCCCCGCCAAGGGCCTCGACGTGGACACCGTCACCGTCGACAACCGGGACGGTGCGAAGGGCGCCGTCGCCCACCTGCTGGGCCACGGGCACACCCGGATCGCCTACCTCGGCGACCGCTACGAGATCTGGACCCAGCGGGAGCGCTACGCCGGATACCTGGACGCCCTCGCCGCCCACGGACTGCACGCCGACCCCGACCTCGTACGGCACGGGCTGCGCTCCCACCGGGAGGCGCGGGCCGCCCTGGCCGGGCTGCAGGCCCTGGCCGATCCGCCGACCGCCCTGTTCAGCAGCAACGACCTCATCACCCTCGGCGTGCTCGACGGCCTGGACCACCCCGCCCCGATGGCGGTCGTCGGATTCGACGACCTGCCGCTCGCCAAGCAGATGGAACCGCCGCTGACCGTCGTCAGCCAGGACCCGGCCACGGTCGGCAGCACCGCGGCCAACCTGCTGTTCTCCCGGATAGCCGGCGATCGTTCCGCCCCGCGGAAGGTCGTCCTGCTGACCCGCCTCGTCGTGCGCAGCTCGGGGGAGCACCCCGCCCGGCGAACGGCCGCAGGGGCACCGGTCCCGCTGCGGGCATCCGACTGACCCGCGGCCGCATGCCCCGGAACGCCCGGAGGTCCCGGGACCGGCCCCGGAGGAGATCCGGAGGCCGGGCCCGGGACGGTGCCCGGGGTGCGAGCCCGGGGCCGGGAGCCCCGGCGGGCGGGTGGTCCTAGCCGGGCTGCAGCGCCGTCCAGCGCTGGTTGACGTTGCCGTTGCAGTCCCACAGCACCAGTCGCGTGCCGTCCGTCGCCGAGGCGGCCGGATCGTCGAGGCAGCGCCCGGACACCGGGTTGCGGTACCCCCCGTTGTACGCCTGCCAGACCTGGTTGGCACCGCCGTTGCAGTCCCAGATCTCCATCCTGGTGTTGTTGGCGGTGCCGTTGGCCTCCGCGTCCAGGCACTTGCCCATCGATCGCAGGGTGCCGTCGGCGTACGCGTTCCACCACTGCGCCTGGGTGCCGTTGCAGGACCAGATCTGCACGGCGGTGCCGTTGGCGGTGCTGCCGGTGTTGACGTCCAGGCACTTGCCGGCGATGCCGGACTGCACCTGGCCCCCGAGGGCGACGGGCGCCTTGATCCAGCCGGCGGCGTCGGCAGCCTGGACACCGGAGTTGAAGGCGGTGGCCATCTTCTCGAAGCCGTTGTCGTTCGGGTGCAGGGAGTCGGACAGGTCGGCGGCGGTCAGGGCGCCCATGTCGACGAGGCGGACGTGCTTGCCGGCGGACTGCTTCGCCTGGACGATGCCGGGCAGCTTCTGGTTGAAGGCGGGCCGGTTCGCCTCCTCGGTCGCGCTGGTGGAGACGATCAGGGAGCCGACCAGGACGGTGGCGTCCGGGGCGCCCCGGGTGATCTGGTCGATCAGGGCGCTGAGACGGTCGGCGGCGGTGGGCACCTGGTAGTTCTGGTTCAGGTCGTTGGTGCCGATCTCCAGCAGCACCACGTTGGGCCGGTAACGGGCCACGGTCGCGTCGGTGATGGCGGCGATCTGGTCGATCCGCCAGCCCGAGTGGCCCTCGTTGTCCGGGTCGGCCATCGGTCCGTTGCGGACGGAGCCCACGAAGTCCAGCGCGTGGCCCTCCGCGGTCAGCTGGTTGGCGAGAAAGCCCCGGTAGCTGTTGCCGCTGGGGCTTCCGATGCCCCAGGTGATCGAGTTGCCGAGCGGCAGCACCCGTAACGCCGCGGGCGCGGCGGCAACTGCCGGGGCGTCCGCGGCCGTGGCGGTCGTCGCCGGCAGCAGGGCGGTGAGGCCGGAGACGACGGTCAGGGCGGCGAGCAGGCCTGCTGTGGATCGTTCGGTCACGGTTCCTCTTCGAAGTCGGCGGATCGGCAGGGGTGGTGAGGTTCTTTGAGGTCTCTGACCGGTGCGGCTCGGGGAGCCGCACCGGCACGGCTGACGGGGGCCGGCCGTCCGGGCGCGCGACGGCCGGACCCCGCCGCTTCGGGCCCGTGGGCCCACGGGCCCACGGCGCCCGGGCGGACGGTGTGACAGGTGTCCGCCCGGACGCTGCGGTCGGTCAGGAGGCCACGGGCACGTTCCACTTCTGGTTCGCGCCGCCGTTGCAGTCCCAGATGTCGAGCTGGACGCCGTTGGTGGTGTCGAACCCGGGGACGTCGAGGCAGCGGCCGGAGACCGGGTTGACCAGGCTGCCGTTGGTCGGCTCCCAGCGCTGGTTGGCGCCGCCGTTGCAGTCCCACAGCTCGACCGGGGTGCCGTTGGCGGTGGCCGCCCCGGTGACGTCCAGGCACTTGCCGTTGACCTGGAGGGTGCCGCCGGTCTGCGTCCACTGCTGGGCACCGGAGCCGTTGCAGTCCCACACGACGATCTTGGTGCCGTTGACGTTCGAGGCGGTGTAGTCGTCCAGGCACTTCGCGGCGTTCAGACCCGAGGTGATCGGGCCGACCGGGGGCTGTGCGCTCCCGCTGCCGGCGACGATCGACAGGTTGTCGAACTGGTCGGTGCGGTAGCCCTGGATGCCGAGGCCCGCCTGGCCGGACAGGAACGACGAGTCGGTGACCGTCCCGATCTGGTTGCCGTCGACCTTGGCGGTGAGCCGCGTGCCCTGGAAGACGAACGACAGGTTGTGCCAGGTGCCGGTGCCCAGCGCGGTGGTCGTGCCGCTGGCCAGCGTGTGGTTCGAGCCGTCGGTGTACATCTTCTCGATCCACCACTGCCCGGTGTCACGGATGCGCAGGTAGTACGCGTTCATGTGCGACTGCGGGCGCTGCTGGGTGTTGGCGCGGCCGATCAGCTCGGTGGTGCCCGCACCGCGCAGGAAGACGTCGGCGCTGACGGTGTAGTTGGACCAGGTCGTGTCGCCGATCAGCGAGTACGAGTCCGAGTCGTCCTGCCACTCGATCGGCTTGACCGGCGCCATCTGCTGCAGGCACCGGCCCGAACGGCCGCCCGCGCACGTCTGGACCTCGTAGGAACCCTGCATGTCGGAGAGGTACGTGGCCTCGTCGTTGATGGCAACGTTGTCGAAGTTGTCGGCGTAGGGCAGCGCGAGCGGGTGTGCGGCCGGCGCGGTCGCCGTGCCCTTGTCCTGGCCGGTCGTCGTGCTGACCGTGTAGACGTACCCGGGCTGCATCGTCAGCGAGTAGGAGCCGTTGCTCGGGGTGATGTCCTGGGTGTGGACGAAGGACGTCGCCGGGCTCGGCGAGTTCACCTTGGTGGCCCACACGTGCACGGTGCCGGTCGACAGGCCGCCCTGGACGTGGAAGTTGGCGGTCTGCGTCCCGGTGGAGGTGGTGGTCTCCAGGATGGTGGAGTAGTCGGAGTTGGTGTTCGACCTGATCGTCACGTACGTGCCGTTGGACTCCGTGCCGCCGAGGTAGCCGGAGGCGGAGTCGATGAACTTCCAGCCCGGCCGGGTGAACTGGGTGACCTGGGCGGTGGCCCAGGTGCTGGCGCCGATGGTGTAGTTGCCCGACCAGGGGGAGTTGGCGGTGGCCAGGCCGACGGTGTTGTACGGCAGGTTGGGGTAGATCGCGGCGATGAGCGGCCAGTTGAAGTAGCTGACCATCTTCGCGTCGATGTAGCCCCGGGTGATGGCGCGGATCAGCGCCGGAGCGCCGGTGTTCATGTCCTGCGAGCCGTTCTCGCTGTCCCACAGCGGCTTGCCGTTGTTCTTCGCCGCGGTGCTGCTGGAGCAGGAGTTGGCGTTTCCGCCGTCGCCGCCCTCGCAGGAGTAGTGCGCGCCGATGATCGCGACCGCGTCGTTGAACGCCTTGTTCGTGGCCATGTCGTCGGCGACGCCCCAGCCGCTGTCGTCGGCGACGAGCTTCACACCGGAGTACCCGGCGTTGTTGAGCGCCGAACGCAGTTGGACGAACCAGTTGGCGTCGTGGCCGCGCTCGTTCCAGCCGCCGAGGTAGCTGATGGTCAGACCGTGCTGCTTGGCACAACCGAGCCACGAGATAAGGTAGTTGATGGTGTCGGTGGACCAGAAGCCACCGTTGATCCATCCGGGCGCGGTCCACGCCAGCCCGTACAGGCCGATGGCGGGGTTGCGGGCCCTGGCCTGCTCGGCCAGCCGGAACTCGTAGCCGGCGTTGCAGTTGATCACGCCGCGGCTGTGCTCGATCGACGGCTCCGAACCGTCGGTGGAGTTGGCGTCACCGCCGATCTCCACCTTCAGCAACTGCAGGCTCGCGCCGTATCCGGGCTTGAACAGGTAGTCCAGGATCTGCGCCTGCTGGGCCGCCGGATAGTCCTTCAGCAGACGGGAGTTGCCGCCTCCGCCGCTGATCGCGCCGATGCCGTCGAACGTACGGCCGCCCTGGCTACCGTCGACGGTGATCGTGGTCGTGGCGGCCTGGGACGGAGTGGCTCCGACCGCGAGCATCGCGGCGATCAGCCCCAACAACCATAACGGGAGGAGTTTTCGGGTGTACTTCACCTGAAGGCCTTTCGGCTCGGGAGTCGCGCACGGCATGTGGTGGCGTGCGCTCTTCGGTGGACATGCGGCTCCGTGGCGCTGCGGGCACTGCGGTCGGCGTGCAGTGCGCGGTGGACGGAGCCGGGCTTCGTACGGGTGCGACAGTCGCCCCGGCAGCCGACCGGCCGCGGGCGGGCCGGGCGGGCCGGGCGGGTCGGGACCGGGCGGTCGGTCGGGCGGTCGGGGTGGCGGCGGGGCCGCAGGCGGTCAGCCGGCGGCGTTGAGCAGGTCCAGGGCGCTCTGCTGGCAGCCGTAGTCGGTGCTGCCGGTGCCGTCGGCCCAGTGCGGTCCGTACTGGTCGAGCGGGTTGCGGTCCCTGGTGTAGGCGGAGTTCGCCCAGGAGTTGAGGGTCGGGGCGTACGGGTGGTCGGCGAGCTGGGTGTTGAGCCGGCCGAGCCCGCGGACGTAGGCGCCCTTGAAGGACGGGCCGTCGCCGGTGCAGCCGTCGCCCTCGCCGGGCTCGCGCAGCACCCCGCCGCTCTGGAGCCGGGTGGTGGAGGCGTCGGCGAGGGTGCGTGCGGTGGTCAGCAGGCTCGCGTCACCGGTGGCCCGGTACAGCTCGGTCAGGCCGCCGAGCACCACGCCCTGGTTGTACGTCCAGGTGGGCTGCCCGTTGTTGGCGCAGGCGTCGGTCAGCCCGTCGTTGATCATGTGGTCGGAGTTGATCATCTTGC